>NZ_AUAF01000030.1 GCF_000428585.1 Zooshikella ganghwensis DSM 15267
GTATCTTCATCTAGCCCAAAAAACTCGCCGATGAGCTCCATTGCAATCACTTCAGGATCAGAAAGGGAAGGCATAGCCCCTCGTTCACGTAATCGCTGGCCTTTAAGTAAATCATTAAAGGTATCATCAACCCAGCAATAAACTGCTATGATAAACTCTTCTACTGACATCCCCTGTCCCTTTGAATTTGTTTCGGCAAAACAAAGGTTGGGGTCAGGGGTTGTCATTTCAAACTAATAAAAGTCGAGCATCGCGTTACATTTATATATTTTCAAAGAAACTTGTAAGTTTACGTTTAAATATCAAAAAAGATACAGGTATGACTGAGCCATACAGCACATGTAATAGTTACATTAACACTGTATGATGAGTATATATGAATATAAGGGTACTATTTATTGACTTATACCTTTTAACAGGCGGTTTTTAAATATACCTATTTGAAATAGATGTTTAAGAAAAACTGTATGAAACTTTTTAGTGTAATAAGCCTCAGAGGCGTTTGGATTAATATAAGGCTGTACTAAATTAACAATATTGATTCATAGCTAAGCTTTCATCAGGTTGGGCTTTTTTGTTGATGGCAGATATTCTAATTTAGAATTTATTAATGTTGTACGTTTTTTGTCGCATATGTGGTACGCTTTTTAATATAAATTTTTATTAATGTCCAGTTTTTTGCTATGTGTTTATCAGTCTACTCTAGTGAGAGTTGACTGAATGTCCACTTTGGAGCGTGAGTGCTAGTTTTTTAGCATGATCTATCCTTAAGCCTTTACACAGTTATACAACAAGTATGGGCTTAGTCTCAGTGGTTACTCTTGTTCTAGGTGGTTACTTTAGTGGTGTATATTGAGGAGGAAATATGGACGAGCAGGAACAAAAACCCGTTAAGCAAGTAGAGGAACATTCCTCTAGTGACATACCCTCTGCTGAAGAGCGAAATTGGGCAATGGCATGCCATCTTTCCGCATTTACAGGTATATTAGTACCTTTTGGTTTTATTCTTGCGCCACTCATCATTTGGTTGGTTAAAAAAGATACGATGCCCCTGGTGGCTAAACATGGTGTTGAATCGGTTAATTTTCAAATAACCTTTTTATTGATTTATGTTGTTTGCACTGTGCTGCTTTTTGTTCTTATTGGATTTGTGTTGTTGCCGATTGCAATGTTAGTACACGCCATTTTTATTATTATGGCGAGTATCAAAGTCAGCAATGGTGAAGATTATCGCTACCCATTTGCAATCCGCCTCATTAGTTAATGTGACTAACAATTTAATTAAGGTTGGGAAGGGTCACGGGGTGTCAGTTTTTCAATAGCTTTTGGGAATTGTGTCAGTGGAAGCCACTTTTGATGTAGATTTTTCATCCAGCCATTTTGATGAAGTTGTTGCAGTTGCTGATGCCAGCTATCGATATGAGCAGGATGTGACCCTGCGGAAAAAGCGATATACAGTAAGTTCTCCCGTAATGTGAAAACTGGTTTGACTAAGTTAGTGGGAATATTAGCTTTTTTTAGAATGCCATCAATGGTGAGGTCAGCAGTACACCATAACTCGATTCGGCCCTGAACTAACTGCTGTGCTGAGTATATGGGTTTGGAAACAATCACTAAATTATTGAAATTTTGCTTTTCCAGTAACTGTTGTTCCACGGCATCACGATAGACGCCAATTCTTCGTATACGTCTTGCCTCTTCTAATGTGTTGATGTGCAGCTGACTACTCCTCGCAGCATAAAAAGTTGTTTGACCAATAGCTACAGGGCCTATCAAGGTAAACTCTTGTTGTCGCTGGGGCGTCAGTGTCATGGTAAATAACACAACATTAGGTTCACTGTTGATCATTTTCCAACCTCTGGCCCAGGGTACAATGTAAATAGGTAATGTTTGACTTTGCATCGTGAGAAGCTTTTGAATCAACTCAACCGCGTATCCCTTAGGCTTGTTGTTTTCGCTGAAAGTGATAGGAGGCCATTCCTCAGTGAAAAGCTTGAGAGAAGGTAGCGGTGAAGTTGAGGTTGTCACTGAAACGTTTGAGTCAGCATTCAGGTTAAAGCACGCGACAAAGCTTAGCAAAAGGCATAGAAATGTATAAGTGAATAACTTAGAACAATTCATAGGAAGCTTATACGTAAAAATGTCTGCTGCTGGACTCGGTGTTTACTAAAAGCACCTTGAAAGTATAAGTATAAAGCTCGATTTCACAGGATGTATCTTTTATTGCAGGTGCAGGTGCAGGTGCAGGTTGCTGGTTTAGGTTTATAGCATGTTTTCTTTAAGACCGTTCATCGAGGATTTTAAATCGGTGAGGCTAGTTATCGTAGTTCTAAAAACTGTTGAAGTATGCGCAGGCGTCAATGGAGTAGGAAGGGGGGAGCAAAAGGACTCAACCACCTGCAGCGACCAAGCCTGGCAGGGGTTGAGCTTTATGAGCAAGGCAACAGTTATTGAAAATTAATTCTGTTCAAGCTGGCCCATTGCTGTGACATTAAAACCACCATCAACATGAGTGATTTCACCAGTAATACCGCTTGCCAGGTCTGAGCATAGAAAAGCAGCGACATTACCTACTTCTTCAATAGTGACATTGCGACGCAGTGGAGTATTTTGCTCACTAAAGCTGAGCATTTTACGGAAGCTCTTAATGCCTGAAGCTGCCAGTGTACGAATGGGACCTGCAGAGATGGCATTTACCCGGGTTCCTTCTGGACCCATTGCTGCTGCAGCATAACGCACTGAGGCTTCTAAGCTGGCTTTAGCCAAGCCCATGACATTGTAATTAGGAATAGTTCGCTCAGCACCAAGATATGACAGCGTTAACAGGGCACCATTGCGATCA
The DNA here is from genome assembly GCF_000428585.1 of Zooshikella ganghwensis DSM 15267. Classification (GTDB taxonomy): domain Bacteria; phylum Pseudomonadota; class Gammaproteobacteria; order Pseudomonadales; family Zooshikellaceae; genus Zooshikella; species Zooshikella ganghwensis. The sequence goes on from NZ_AUAF01000030.1 coordinate 2,843, forward strand.
CGCATCATTTCACGACCTGCTTTAGCGAGGGCAACAAAGCTGTATGCACTGATGTCGTGAGCAATTTTGAAACCTTCACGTGTTGTTGCATCAACAAAGTCACCCTCAAGTTGATCTCCAGGGGCAAAGCCTACAGAGTGCACAATAATGTCCACGCCATCCCACTGTTTTGCAAGCTCAGTAAATACGCTTTCAATATCTTCATCTCGGCTGACATCGCAAGGAAAACAGAGGTCTGCCGATGAGCCCAGTTTGGCAGCCAGATCTTCGACTCGAGACTTAAGCTTGTCATTCTGATATGTAAATGCCAGCTCGGCGCCTTCGCGACGCATTGCTTCTGCGATACCTGAAGCAATAGAGAGTTTACTGGCAACACCTACGATTAATGCTTTCTTTCCAGCAAGAAAACCCATATGTTGTTTCCTATAGTTTGGGAGGGACTATCAATCCCAAGAAATGGTTGGGTTGACTTAAAGGCTGTGAAGTATAGAGAATCCAAGCCCCGCTGGCGAGACCTATCAGTGTGTCTTTATGTTAACCAGCCTTTTTTTCCTTTAGCTTACCAAAAGGCAGCCTGTAATAAACTTTGTGTGTAGGGATGCTGAGGGTTTTCAAGCACCTGCTGGGCAGCCCCTTGCTCAACGACTTTGCCAAACTGCATCACCACCACTTTATGGCTGATAGCTTTGACAACAGCCAAATCATGACTGATGAATATATAACTGAGTTGATACTTTTGTTGTAATGACTTTAATAAATCCAGTATTTGCCGTTGAATGGTCCGGTCAAGGGCTGAAGTAGGCTCATCTAAAATAATGAGTTCAGGTCGTAATACCAGTGCGCGGGCAATAGCGATCCGCTGACGTTGCCCTCCCGAAAACTCGTGAGGGTAGCGATGCTGGACATCGGTAGGTAAGCCGACATCCTCTAAAGCTTGAGCTATCCACTGAGCATGCTGCTCTGCTTGTTCCGCTTGATGCACAATCAACCCTTCACCAACAATCTGGGCAATGGTCATTCTAGGATTCAGACTGCCAAAAGGGTCCTGAAATACAATTTGGATAGAACGTCGCAGGGGGCGGAATGCCTTTTGTTTTAACTGATGAATGGGGTTGCCATTAAAGGTCATGGCGCCTTGTGCATTGACCAGCTTCAACAAGGCAAAGCCAAGCGTTGATTTTCCCGATCCACTTTCGCCGACGATCCCTAGGGTTTCGCCTTGTTTGAGTGAAAAACTAATATCATCAACGGCACGAACATGCCCCGAAACGCGCTTGAAAATGCCTTTGTATATTGGGAACCAAACCTTAAGCTGGTCAACGTCAAGAATGGTTTTAGTTTGCTCTGGGAGTGGCTGGGGATGACCAGTAGGGATAGACGCCAGTAAATGTTGAGTATATTCGTGCTGTGGGGATTTGAAAACAGAGTGGACTGGACCTTGTTCAACTACCTGCCCTTGCTGCATAACACAGACATCATCCGCCATATGCTCAACCAGGTTCAGGTCATGGCTAATCAACAGGAGTGCCATGTTAGTTTGCTGCTGTAATGATTTGAGCAATTCTAAGATTTGTCGTTGAACGGTGACATCCAAAGCGGTAGTAGGTTCATCAGCAATTAGCAGGTCAGGCTTATTGGCCAGAGCCATGGCAATCATTACCCGTTGTCGCTGTCCTCCAGATAACTCATGGGGAAAAGCCTGCAATCGACGGCTAGCATCACGGATACCCACTTGCTCAAGTAAGGTGAGAGTCTGTTGACGGGCTTCATGTTGAGTGGTGCCTTGGTGTAACACAATGGCTTCACCGATTTGTTTTTCAACGGTGTGTAACGGGTTGAGCGATGTCATAGGTTCTTGAAAAATCATGCCGACACGATTACCGCGAATACGTCTTAAGGCTTCATTGGTTGCGCCCAATAATTCCTGCCCTTGCCAGCGGACACTGCCTTTGGGAAAGTGTGCTTGTTCTGGGAGAAGTCCCAAAGTGGCTAGCGCGGTGACAGATTTTCCAGAGCCACTTTCCCCAACCAATGCTAATGTTTTCCCCGTATTCAGCTTAAAGCTGATTTCTTGGACGGCGGTTTGCTGGCGAAATTGAATCATCAGGTTTTCAACTTCAAGTAATGGCGGTTGGTTCATAGAGGGAGCTTCCTGGGGTCAAAAGCATCTCTTGCGGCTTCCCCGACAAAGACCAATAAGGTCAAAATTAGGCTGAGCGTAATAAATGCTGATAATCCCAGCCAAGGGGCTTGCAGGTTATTTTTTCCTTGGGCGACCAGCTCACCTAATGAGGGGGAGCCTACCGGGAGTCCGAAGCCTAAAAAGTCTAATGAGGTTAATGTCGAAATGGCGGCTGTTAGAATAAAGGGTAAATAGGTTAGGGTTGCCACCATGGCATTGGGTAGCATATGCCGAAACATTATGATGGAGTTGCTAATGCCTAGTGCTCTAGCGGCACGCACATACTCAAGATTCCTGGCCCTAAGAAACTCTGCTCGTACTAAATCCACGAGCTGCATCCAGCTGAATAACAACATAATACCCAGCAGCCACCAAAAATTTGGGTTCACAAAACTGGATAAAATTATCAGTAAATATAAGGTGGGTAACCCGGAAAATATTTCGATCAGGCGTTGTCCTATTAAGTCAACTTTACCACCATAATAACCTTGAGCAGCCCCGACAATGATGCCAATAATGGAACTAAAGATAGTGAGTGTCAGGGCAAACAAAACTGAAATACGAAAGCCGTATATAATTCTAGCGACCACATCACGGGCTTTGTCATCGCTGCCTAGCCAGTTATCCAACGAAGGAGGGGCGGGTGCAGGCACTGGAAGGTCCTTAATAATTGTGTCATAGCTGAAGGGGATGGGAGGCCAAATTAACCAGCCTTCTGCTTCTATTAACTCCTGTACATAAGGGTCTGTATAGTCTGCTTCTGAGGCAAACTCTCCGCCAAAATCGGTTTCGAAATAGGTTTTGATAACAGGAAAGTAATAACTATCCTGAAACTTAATCAGCACGGGCTTATCGTTGGCAATCCACTCAGCCACTAATGAAAAACCAAATAGGAAAATAAAAAGCCACAATGAGTAATAGCCACGCCTATTGTTTTTAAATATTTGCCAGCGTCGCTGATTGATGGGACTCAACCTTTGCATAATCCACATACTCAACCTTCCCGGCTTTCAAAGTCAATTCTAGGGTCAATAATCATGTAGGTGATATCGCCAACTAGCTTCAAGAGTAAGCCAATTAAGGTGTAAATATACACGGTGGCAAAAACTACGGGATAGTCACGGCTTAGTGCAGCTTCAAAACCAAGTAATCCTAAGCCATCAAGGGAAAAAACCACTTCAATCAGTAATGAGCTGGTTAAAAAGATACCGACTAATGCCGCTGGGATCTGGGCGATGACAATTAACATGGCGTTACGAAAAACGTGCCCATATAACACTCGCTTTTCAGTGAGTCCCTTGGCTTTTGCAGTTAGCACATACTGCTTATGTATTTCATCTAAGAAAGAATTTTTCGTCAGCATGGTCAGGGTGGCAAAGCCACTCACGACCATGGCAGTGATAGGCAGTACCAAGTGCCAAAAATAATCCAGCACTTGTTGCCAAAAGGGCAGCTGGTCAAAATGATTAGAAGTCAGTCCCCTGAGTGGAAACCAGTTAAAGTAGCTGCCACCGGCAAAGAGTACGATAAGTAAAATTGCAAACAGAAAGTTAGGAATGGCATAGCCCACAATAATGGTGGTTGATGTCCAAACATCAAAACGACTACCGTGTTTAACTGCTTTTTTGATGCCTAAGGGGATCGATATTAAATAGACTAATAATGTCGTCCAAAGCCCCAGTGATATCGATACGGGTAATTTATCAATGATTAAATCAGTGACATCCCGATCCCGAAAGAAGCTTTGGCCAAACTCAAAGGTGGCATAGTTTTTCAGCATCATCCAGAAGCGTTCAGAAGGTGGTTTATCAAACCCATACAGTTTCTTGATTTCTGCTATTAGTTCTGGGCGTAAACCTTGAGCACCTCGGTATTGTCCATCTGTTGTGGCAATGTCGGCCCCTGTGCCGCCAAGACGACTGCCTGATCCAGTTTGCAGCCCTTGTAGCTGGGCCAGCATCTGCTCAACAGGGCCGCCAGGGGCAGCCTGAATAATAATAAAGTTAATAAGCATGATGCCAAACAGGGTGGGAATGATCAGTAGTAAGCGTCGGATAATATATACCAGCATTAACAAGCCTCTTAAAGCATGCGCATATTGATACCCTTCGCTGAGGGTAAAGCTAGGCCACAGGTAAGCACAGGGTATTAGTTGGCTTTTTTACGGAACGACTTTATTTTTTCTGCTTTTTTAGGATCTTCCCACCAGGTATCTAAGGTAAAGCTGTATTTAGGTGTAACCTCAGGTTGACCAAATTTGTTCCAGTAAACCAGGCGATATTGATTGATATGAAACTGAGGGATCACATAGTGATTCCATAATAAAACGCGGTCCAAAGCACGACAGTAGTTAATGAGTGCTTCGCGGCTAGGGGCAGAGATGATTTTTTCGACGAGTTGATCGACAACGGGATTTTTAATACCGATATAGTTACGACTACCTGTAATATCAGCCTGTGAGGAATGCCAGAAATCACGTTGTTCATTACCTGGTGACTGGCTTTGTCCAAATGAGCTAATAATCATATCAAAGTCAAAACTTTGTACACGTTTAATATACTGCTGAGTGTCGACTTGCCTGATAGTCATATTAATGCCAAGTTTTTTTAAGTTTTCTTGAAATGGCAGGACAATGCGCTCCATTTCCGGTTGGGCAAGCAATATTTCAAAGGAGAACGGTTGATTGGTTTGCTGGTTGATTAACTTGCCTTCTTTTAATACGTAACCTGCTTCTTTCAATAAGTGAAGCGCTTGCCGGAGTTGTTGACGGTTGTTGCCTGAACCATCGGTTTTGGGTAATTCAAAGGCTTGCGTGAACAGAGCTTCAGGAAGCTCTTTTTTAAATGGCTCAAGGATTTTTAATTCTGCGGGCGATGGTAGGCCTGATGTGGCCATTTCAGAGTTTTCAAAAAAACTATCAGTACGTTGATAGCTATTGTAAAACAAATTTTTATTGGCCCACTCAAAATCGAAGGCATAGCTTAATGCCTGACGCACTTTGCTATCGCTAAAAAGTGGCCGGCGGATGTTGTATATAAAGCCCTGTAAGCCAGCATGAGATAAGTTAGGCTGTGCTTTTTTTATCATTGCCTGGTTGTTAAACAGCTTACCTTGATATTGAGTAGCCCAGTTTTTGGCACTATTTTCGGAGCGGAAGTCATATTCACCTGCTTTTAGTGCTTCAATAGCGACAGTAGGATCACGATAGTAATCATAGCGAATAGTATTAAAGTTATATTTTCCGCGATTAACAGGGAGGTCTTTACCCCAATAATTCGGATCTCGTTGATAGGTAATGGAGCGGCCTGCATCAACCTGGCTGATGGTATAAGGACCACTGCCAATGGGAGGGGTCAGCGAGGTTTTATTAAACGTATGCTGGCTCCAGTAGTGTTTGGGTAGAACCGCAAATTGGCCGATAATCATTGCCAGTTCACGATTATCACCAGGTGTGAAGGTAAATTTCACCCGCCATTTATCCAATGCCTCAACCTGTTTGATATTGGCATAGTAGGTTTTATAAAGAGGGTGTCCTTCTTTTTGTAATAAATTAAAGCTAAATACGACATCTTCTGCAGTTAGCGGGTGGCCATCATGAAAGTGGATATTTTTGCGTAGATGAAAAATAATCCAGGCGCGATTTTCAGGCCATTCCATCTGCTCAGCAAGTAAACCATACATCGTAAAAGGCTCATCTTCGCTGTGATAAAGCAGCGTGTCGTAAAAATAATTGTTGTACAAGTAGGTCAAACCACTGGCAGGAATGCCCTTAACAATAAAGGGGTTTAAACTATCAAAACCACTTGAAGAGATCGTTGCTAAATGAAGTGTTCCCCCTTTGGGGGCCGCTGGATTGACAAAGTCAAAATGGGTAAAGTCGGCAGGGTATTTGGGTTCACCATGAATAGTAATGGCATGACTTTTATAAATTTTTTCTTCAGCATGAAGCCCAAAGCTAAACCCTAGCAAGGTTGCCAGTAAAAAAAGTATGCTTATGGGGTGAGGCTTTCTTTTTATTTGGCAAGTTAACATAAGTTGTATTTTTCCTGTCCTTATTGATCATTTACCCACCAACACTCAAAACAGAATGAATAGGGTGGTGATATAGCAGGCCTTTGCAAATGTTTCCAGTACGCTACACGATGATAATTTAAATGCCAGTGTGGAATAATAAAATAGTGCCAGAGCAATATTCTATCCAAACTACGAGTATATAGCTGAAGCTCCTCACGGGTGTGTGCCTTAGTTATCATCGTGAGGAGTTGGTCCACAGCGGGTAATTGAATACCCGACAAGTTGAGTGAGCCTGGGGTAGTGGCTTGTGATGAGTGATACAGCGATTTTAAGTTTTGACCAGGTGCAAGTGATTGTGACAGTGCCAGTGTTGTCATATCAAAATCAAATTGCTTAAGGCGTTCTTGATAAGAAGCGCTATCAACAATGCGAATACGCATATCAATGCCTATTCGCTTCAGATTTTTTTGCAAAGGCAGCAGTATGCGGGAGCTGCTTTGCTGATATTCAAGCGCCTCAAAAGTAAACGGCTTACCCTGAGCATTGACTAGCTTACCTTGTTGCATGCGCCAGCCTGCAGAACGAAGTTTTTTTAAGGCAATGCGTTGTCGGTCACGAATGGTACCATCATGAATATTAGGTAGCTTGAAGGCTTTTTCTTTAATATGGGAGGGTAGTTTAAATTGTGAGAGTAGTTTTCGCTCTTCCGGTGTTGGAGAGCCAAAGCTGCCTAAGTCTGAGTTGGCAAACAAGCTGTGCGAACGTTGGTAAGCATCATAAAATAGGACTTTGTTGGTCCATTCAAAATCGAATGTCCAGGCAATCGCTTCTCGAGCTGTAATATCATTAAACGGAAAGTGTCGGCTGTTTAAAAAAAAACCTTGCAGTGATGCAGGCTCACGATGAGGAATAACTACTTTAAGAACTTTACTTGAGTGAACGGCAGGAAAAGAGTAAGAGGTTTCCCATTGCTTAGATATATGTTCAATGCGAAAGTCATATTGGCTGGCTTTAAATGCTTCAAATGCCACCGTACTCTCTTGGAAAAAAATATACTCTACCCTATCAAAATTATAACGCCCTTGATTAATGGCTAATGATTTTCCCCAGTATTGCTCGTCCCGCTCAAAGGTAATACTTCGCCCTGGCTCGACCTTGGTCATTCGATAAGGCCCACTATTAAGGGGTGGCTCAAGGGTGGTAGCGGCAAAATCGCGGTCTGCCCAATAGGTGGCAGATAAAACTGGAAGCTCTCCAAGCCGGAGAATCAAACTACGACGACTGTCGCCTGAGAGTATAAATTTTACCTGTTGTTTTGTCACAGCGGAGGCATCTTTAACATCAGTATAAACAAGCTTATAACGTGGATGTCCTTTCTTGATTAATGTATTGAATGAAAAAACGACATCTTGCGCCGTAATCGGCGTGTCATTGTGAAAACGAGCTTCAGGTCGAATGTGGAAGATCACCCACTCATAATTGCTGGGAAACTCAATGTATTCCGCAATCAAACCATACGCTGTTTGATACTCATCGCCTACTCGGTTATCACCTGTGGTGCCCATAAGTAAGGTTTCATTGTTTTCATTAATGCCATATACATAAAACCCGGGGGTGTTTACAGGGCTGGTGCCTTTTAGAGTGTAAGGATTTAATGTATCAAATGTGCCTAGCGCTGATAGGGTGATCTTGCCTCCTTTAGGGGCACTGGGGTTTACATAGCTAAAATGCTTAAAGTTGTCTGGGTACTTTGGCTCACCATGAAGTGCTATGGCAGAGACTTTAATAGTAGTGTCAGCGCCAGTTGACGTAATTTTTTTTTCGCTTGTCGTTACTGGTACTTCACTGGTATAGACATGCTGAAAACTATAGAGTCCCATAACTAAAGTCAGCCACTGAAACCAAGTCAAAGTAGTCCAATATCTTCGTGAGATATTGCCTTTTGGCAAAACCTGCTGGTGCATTTTACCCCTCATGCGTCGTTTAACAGTGAGTTGAAAGCACTACATGTGATGTTTTTTTTAATAAGTCAGTAACTTGATTAGAAATGATTACTCTTAACAGTATATCTGGCGAGAGGGATTATGTTGGGTAGATTGATGTTTCTTTCTAACTACAAATAAGGCTGCTGCAAATACAGGGCGAGAAACTCAAAAGAGGAGGGGTATAACCTATTAAGCAAGTAATAGGTTATAAGGGATTGAAATGTTGACTGGCTATTAAGTGCCAGTCACATTAACAAACAAAGTAAGCGCCTGGCCTGGCTTTAGGTTTGTATGTGGTAGCTGATTCCAGTCTTGAATATCATCTACACGCACATTAAAGCGGGTAGCAATTCTGTAAAGTGAGTCTCCTTGACGTACTTTATAGTTCACTTTGCGCCTTACTTTTCGCTTATCTCTTGAGGCATGAGTGCTTGATTTGGCACTGGCCAATTTTATCACCAGGCGTTGACCAGGCTTTAGGGTGTCTCGAGGTGATAAATTATTCCATTTGCTGAGCGATTTGACGCTGACATCATATTGACGGGCAATGTGCCAAAAAGAGTCTCCACGCTTCACTTTGTAATAAACGGATTTACCTTGGGCTGCAACCCGAGCTTGTTTGCCAAGGCGGCGTTGGGTACGGGTTTTAGTGTATTGGCTTAAAAGCTGGCTGGCTTGGGGAATCAGCAGAGTTTGTCCTGTACGAATTCGGTGGCTAGCGAGTTTATTGGCTTGCTGGATGACTTTGGTCCGTGTTTGAAAACGGTGAGCGATAGCAATCAGCGAGTCTCCTCGTTTGACCTGGTAGCGTTGCCACTTCATACGTTTATTGGGTGGAAGTGTTTGCAATGCATTTTGAAACTGCTTGGCTTGAGAGATAGGTACCAGTAAGTAGTGAGGACCATTAGGATCAGTAGCCCACTGGTTAAATCCTGGGTTTAGCTGGTAGAGCCTATCCAGTGGTAAGGTAGCCATATCCGCGGCCAAGGCTAAGTCGATTTGGCCTTGAGTTTTGATCTTTTGAAAATAAGGCTTATTGGCAACTGTGGGCATTTGGATGCCGTAACGCTCAGTGTTAGCGATGACATGTGCTAAAGCCAGCAAGCGTGGAACATACTGCTCGGTTTCCCTGGGGAGGTCGAGAGACCAGTAATCCTGAGCTTTTCCTGAGGCTTTATTACGGCGCATTGCCTTCAGAATGGTTCCCTCTCCTGCATTGTATGAGGCTAGTGCTAGCTCCCAGTCGCCGAGGTGTGTGTAAAGTTTGCTTAAGTAGTCCAGTGCTGCATTGGTGGAAGCAACCACATCACGGCGACCGTCATACCACCAATTTTGCTTAAGTCCAAAATATTTTCCTGTACTGGGAATAAACTGCCAGAGGCCTGAAGCCCTTCCTGGTGAGTAGGCAAAAGGATCATAGGCACTTTCAATCACAGGGAGCAAGGCCAATTCAGTGGGTAATCCACGTTGCTCAATCAGTTCTGCAATGTAAAACAGGTAGGGTTCAGCTCGCTCACTCACTCGCTGGATATATCGGGGGTTTCTTTTAAACCAGGCAATCTCACGCTGCATACGTGGATTGTCAACAGAGTAGGGTAGGGAAAACTGTTGGCTTATCCGCTGCCAAACATTATTGAACTGAACTATGTTTGATGATGTTGTGTCAGTTTGCTGCAATGTTTCCTGATCCGCACGGGCTGCAGCTTCTGCAGAGAGAGACTGGGTTGCAGGTTCTTGGTGAAACCAGGAGAAAACAGATTGAGGAGGGTCTGGCTCTGGAGCTTTACTTGAAGCAGTCAGTGGTTTACTGGTTTGACAGCCTGTAAGCAGGACTGTGCCCGTGAGTCCGAGACAACAAAGTATTCGGCGGTAGGCTTTTTTGCCCCCAAAAGAGTCATTTTGATAATACAACATCATATGGCCAGGATTGTGTAACACACTTTTTATGAGGCGAGCCTTCTGAGCACTTCTGAACAAGGAGGTCGCAGTGTTTATGGTAACTTTAGGTCATTGCGCTTAAATTTGTTGAAATATATCTATAAAAAAGTGCGCAGCATATCATCAAAATACTGTGAAATGTAAAGAATAAAAAAGCCGCAAAAAGCGGCTTGATGATAATAAAGAGCGTGTTTTTTTGTTGGATCGCGTAGTTTTTAATCGAGGGGGGTTAAGCTGTCAGAAATGATCTTTCCAACGCCGTAGCGTTGCAAAGACATCAACAGGACTAGCCAGGCTTTGCTGTACATGCGACTCACAGCGTTGCTTTACGGTGAGTTCTGTGCAACGTAAAAAAGGGTTAGTACTTAACTCTTCGGCAATGGTAGAGGGGAGGGTCGGTTGGTGATTATTGCGTAACTGTGTTACATGTTGGCGTCGTGCTGCCAGTTCAGCATTGTCTGGTTCAACAGTATGCGCAAAGGCAAGGTTGTTTTGTGTATATTCATGAGCACAATAGACTAATGTGTTTGCAGGTAAGTGAGCCAACTGCTGTAAGGACTGGTAAAGCTGTTGTGGCGATCCTTCAAACAAGCGGCCACATCCACCCGCAAATAGGGTGTCACCACAAAATAATACTGGCTGACTAAGCAGTGTTTCAGAAAAATAGGCAATATGATCAAGCGTATGTCCCGGCACTGCAACTACGTTAACACTATGATTCAGCAAGGTAAGCGTATCATTTGCTTTTAGTGGGACGTCGATGTCATGGATAGCATCACTTTCAGGACCATAAGTAGTCGGCTTGAAGAGTTTTTTGAGGGCTTTAAGTCCACCAATATGGTCAAAGTGATGATGAGTGATGAGAATACCTTCCAGCTGTAACTGCTTTTCCTGTAGGGTATCAATCACAACTTTCGCATCGCCAGGATCTACAACCCACGCTTTGTGAGTTTTGGTATCACTGATGAGCCAGATATAATTATCATTAAATGCAGGAATAGGTGATATAGAAAGCATATGTCGCGCACCTGACAGATTAATTATAGTAAATCATTAATGGTATTATACGGTATACCCTGCGCGAGTCATTTCTAGGGTTTGTTACTGGAACTATTCTTGTGCCCTAGGGGGTATAAAAACCCTTCGCTAAGAGTATAGTTAGCTAATGAGTGTGTTATGAAATTTTGGCGTAACGTCAAGCAGCGACCCAGTTACTCGGCAGTCTTGCCCATTTTGCACCAGTGGTTACAAACCGGTGTAGGTAAGCGTTTTCTTGCCTCAGGTCACCAGCTTTTGGATCACACACTTGAAAGCGTATTTGGTTATCATGGCGTTGTTGTGAGTATTTGTGAAACGCCCTCAATTTTACAAGCCAGTCGAGTTGCCCATCATACATTAATAACGCCTTTTTCATTGCCCGCTTGGGGGGCACAACAGATTATTGCTTCCCCAAGCCACTGGCCGCTTAGGCCTAGAAGTGTCGATATGGTCTTAATACACCATGGTTTAGATTATGTAGAACGTCCTCATCGACTATTAAGAGAGGCCTGCAAAGTAGTTATTCCTGGTGGCAAGATCATTATTGTCGGGTTTAACCCGTGGAGTTTATGGGGGGCGTCGCGGCGCTTAAGAGAGCGCTATAAACGGGGTGGTAAATACGCCAACTTTATTGCTGTGCGCCGGCTACAGGACTGGCTAACATTACTGAACTTCTCTGTTGATCATTTACAATACGCGGGCTTCACGTTGCCTATTGCGCAGGGGAAAATAGCTGAGCCTGCTTGGGAAAAACGCTGTGAACGTTGGCACTTACCCTTTGGTAGCCTGTATTTACTAAAGGCTACTCGAGAGTTAACGGGGATGACACCTATTCGTCCTGTGTGGCGCCAGTTAAGAGAAACACTGACAACTCCCACCTTAGTGGAACCTAATACACGATGAAAGATTTAAGTGGAGAATAGTTTGAGTCAGGTAGTAGAAATTTTTACAGATGGTGCGTGTAAAGGTAATCCTGGTCCAGGAGGCTGGGGGGTGTTATTGCGCTACAAGCGCAAAGAAAAAACCTTATGTGGCGGTGAGCTGGAAACCACCAATAACCGTATGGAGTTAACAGCTGCGATTGAAGGACTAAAGGCCCTGACACGTCCTTGTAAAGTGCGCCTGACAACGGATTCAGAATACTTACGTAAAGGTATTTCAGAGTGGATGCCTAACTGGAAGCGTCGAAACTGGCGAACAGCCAGTAAATCTCCCGTTAAAAATGCTGATCTCTGGCAAGCATTGGATGTTGAGGCTCAGCGTCATCAGGTGGAGTGGTGTTGGGTTAAGGCCCACAATGGACATCCTGATAATGAGCGGGCTGACCAGTTAGCAAACCAAGGCGTAACAAAGGTTTTGTCATCATAGGTTAATCAGTGATTGTGGATTTTAGTTAAGAAGAGCTGCCATGCGTATAGTTGTCTTAGATACTGAAACAACAGGCCTTGAGCCCTCTCAAGGGCATCGAATTATTGAAATAGGTTGTGTTGAGCTGGAAAACCGTCGTTATACTGGACGCAGCTTTCATTGCTATATCCAGCCAGACCGAGAGGTGGATGAGGGTGCGGTTCAAGTTCATGGTATTACCAATGAATTTTTGCAGGATAAACCGCGCTTCCATGAAATTGTTGAAGAATTTGTCGCCTTCGTAAGAGGGGCAGAGCTTGTTATTCATAATGCCCCCTTTGATGTAGGCTTTATAAATCACGAGTTTAATCTTCTCTCGCCCCCAGTACCTGCCGTCGATACGATCTGTCAGATCACTGATAGTTTAGTCATGGCGCGGAAAAAACATCCTGGGCAGAAGAATAGTTTGGATGCGTTGTGTAAGCGATACGGTGTTGATAACTCTGCTCGAACTTATCATGGCGCCTTATTAGATGCGGAAATTCTGGCGGATGTCTACCTGACCATGACGGGTGGGCAAACCATGCTATCGTTGGGTTCTGCAGATAGTGATGATGAAGGAGAAGGAGCTAGCCGTATCCATCGGGTTTCCAGCGATCGCTCTCCACTACCCGTTATTCTGGCATCAGCTGAGGAAATCGAGACCCATCAAGCAAAACTTAAGCAGATGGCTGATAGTGGTGCCTGTTTGTGGCATGAATTAGAGGCTGGGGGTGAACAGCACCAAGAAGTTTGATGGCAAGTGCTGAACTGCTAAGAATGTTTTAGCCAACCACCCAAGGTTTAGAGTGGTTGGCTAAAAAAGCAACTAGATTAATGTTGAAACACAGATATAACCTACGATGGTTAATACAATGGTATAGGGCAAGGCCATAATAACCATTCGACCATAGCTCAAGCGAATGAGCGGAGCGAGTGCAGAAGTTAACAGGAATAGAAAGGCTGCTTGACCATTAGGTGTGGCGACACTCGGTAAGTTAGTACCTGTATTGATTGCGATAGCTAACATATCAAGGTGGTCACGAGTGATGAGGTTAGCTTTGTAGGCATCAACCACTTCGTTAATGTAAACAGTTGCTACAAACACGTTATCACTGATCATGGATAGAATACCATTAGCCAAAAAGAACATGCCTGGCTGAACAGATTTATCCATTTCAAGTACTGCATTGATGATAGGGGTAAACAGGTGCTGGTCATGTATCACTGCAACAATACCAAAGAAGACGACAAGCAAAGAGGTGAAGGGTAAGGCTTCTTCAAAAGCTTTACCTAACTGGTGCTCTTCAATAATACCCGTAAATGCAGTAATCAAAACAATTACTAATAACCCGATAAAACCAACCTCAGCCACATGAAAGGCTAAGCCCAGCATGAGAATAATACCCGCTATTGCTTGTACTATAAGGGCGGCAATATCTTTGTTATTACGCTTTTCTGCCTCAATCTCAGCATGCTCGGTTAAAATTTCCCGGACAGCAACTGGTAGTGTTGCACCATAGCCAAACCAGCCGGTTTTCTCTAATACAACAAGTGTTAATAACCCGGCAACAAATACTGGCATGGTGACAGGCGCCATGCGTAAAAAGAACTCGACAAATTCCCACTGTACTTTTTCAGCAATCAGTAGGTTCTGAGGTTCGCCGACGACAGTGCAGACTCCACCAAGTGCAGTACCTATAGCAGCATGCATCATAAGGTTGCGCAGGAAGGAGCGAAATTGTTCAAGGTCGGAACGATGGAGTTCTATCACCATGTCATCTTGATGATAGTTATGGTCAAGATGTTGAAGCTTTTTACCTGAGGCAACTTTGTGGTAAACCGTGTAAAAGCCAACAGCCACACTGATAATAACGGCAGTTACAGTCAATGCATCTAAAAATGCAGATAACACAGCAGAAACAATCGAAAAGAGAAGTGATAGCACCAGCTTTGAACGAACACTGATTAATATCTTGGTGAATATAAAGAGCAGCAGGTCTTTCATGAAATAGATGCCTGCCACCATAAACATCAGTAGCAAAATGACAGGGAAGTTTTGGAAAACTTCATGCTCTAAAGAATCAGGTGTGGTGAGGCGCAAAAGCATGGCTTCGATGACGAGAAGTCCACCGGGTTGGAGGGGGTAGCATTTCAGTGCCATTGCCAGTGTAAAAATAAACTCTAATACAAGACACCATGAGGCTACTGTGGGACCTGTTTCTGAGGGCAAGAAAAGTAAAATCAATGGGTTAATGACTAAAAATGCCAGAATGGTGTACTTGTACCAATCCGCTGAGTTTCCCAGAAAGTTGTGCATAAATGCACTTTTAACAGAACTAGGCATACGCTCTTCCTAACTTAAGTTACTGGCCATGTTGGTATATACCAACATGCAAACAACTGAACACTGCAACCAGTGGCTATAGGTGCCAATATCCATTATACGAGGGACACTTAATGCTTTAGCAAGCCATGAAGGGCGTTGTTGCGAAAAGCAGAGGTGTACCACACAGGTGTCAATGGCTAATCCAAACTAAAGCATATTGCGTAAACAGACGCAGCACTGAATGAAGATTAGTACACTGACAGCCATTTCAGGACATGGCTTGTTGCAACTGAAGATGGTTGCTTGTGGCACCGCCTCGCCTTTGGTGGTAAGACCCACTCTTATTTTCAGGTGAGTTTAATCCAGGTTAAGGTATCTGTGGTCAGATCTTACCACCAAAGGCGACACGCGCACTTTAATATAGTCAACCACTAATTTAGTGGCGATGATATAAATCAGTTTAAGACAAGGTGAAATAAATTATAACGACTTTCTCTCAGAAAAGCAGTTTCTAACAAGTATTTCAGCAGGTCGTACAGATAGATCACGTACAACATACTCGCTTTTTAGGGGGTAGTTGTTATATTTAACAGAGGTATGGTAACGGTTTTTGCATGACGTCATGCCTTATAAAATATAAGGCAGTTTTGCAGTCGTGCATCTTATTCGTTGTGTTTATCACTAAAATAATGACATACTTGAAGTCATTACCTTTATTGGTGTGCTGTTATTAGACATGATGTTGGGGATGTTAAATTTTACGCAGGGTAGCAGCACATAGCCTGAGTAGATTCATTGAGGTTATGCAGGCATACTACGAGTGTTTCCTACTCGTGCACTTGATTTGTAGTATGTTTACTACGTTAACGGGTTTAGACAAAGCCGGTGTTAACTCTGGCTTTTTTCATGCTGTTAATACCATGATGTTTGGAGTTACTATCTGATGGCGGGTGCTTCTTCTTTAAGCTTGGTTCGTGATGAACTGGAAGCCACAATCCAGAATGCCGAACACAGTTTGGAAAGTTTTATTGAGGACCGTGAAAATGGCTCTCATATCCAGTCGTGTGTAGATTATTTGCAGCAAATACGAGGCACACTCAATCTTATCGAAGTAAGTGGCGCGGAGCTACTCGCGCAAGAAATGCTGGAGTTGGCTACTGATATTCCTGAAGGGGCTTCTGCAGAGAAAGATGATACATTAAGTGCACTGGGTAATGGTCTATTTGTGTTGAATCGTTACCTGGAGTATTTACAACTTAATCGTAATGAAATTCCTGAACTGTTAATTACAGTAATTAATGAATTACGAAGTGCGCGGAAAAAGGCTGCGCTTCCTGAAAGCCATTTCTTTACAGTTCGTCTAGACTCCACTATTCCCCAGCCTGATGAGTCAGCAGAATTATCTACCCAGGAGTTAGGACAGAGTACACGTCGATTACGACAGATGTATCAAGTGGGCCTGTTAGGGTTAATTCGAGAAGAGAATGTTTACTCCAGTGCACGGTTAATGTCACGTGCATTAACACGGCTGTACCGGCTTTATGGAAAACAGTCTTTTGCCAAGCTTCTTTGGGTGGGCAGTGCTGCATTAGAGTCTTTTGCTGATGTTGAAATGCAAGTGACTAAGCCCAGGAAAATGCTGCTTGCTTCCGTTGACCGTCAGATAAAGCGCTTACAGTCACCTACTGAAGAACTAGCGAATATTGAACCGCCCAAGGCGATACTTAAAGAGCTGCTTTATTACATTGCTCTTGCTAGTAGCAAAGGCCCGCTTGCTACTGCGGTGCAAAAAACCTTTGGATTGCTACCGTTACCGTTTAATGACCACCGGCTAGCAGAAGAGCGCTCTATTTTGGCTGGACCAGGTAACGAAGTTTACCGTTCGGTATCCAGTGCGATCAAAGAAGAGCTGGCGACAATTAAAGATATGCTTGATCTCCTTGAGCGTGGCGCTGGCCATACTGAAAATGACTTCTCCGATATGCAAGATAGCCTGGGTCGTTTAGCCAATACTTTAATTGTTGTGGGTTTGTTATCCGCAGCTAAATCCCTCAAAGCACAACAACAGGTTGTGGCTGACTGGCAGCAAGCTGGTGAGGTTCATGACCAGGAACAATTGCTGAAACTCGCAGATACTGTACTGTATGTCGAGTCTCTGGTTTCTAGTCTAGAAAGCTCAATGGTCAAAGCTTCTCGTCATGATGCCACTCCAGGAAGCGAGTCATCAACGATGGCTAATACTCAACTGACTGAAGCAAGAATTGTTGTGGTTGAGGAGTCACAAGCAGGGTTAGCTTTGGCAAAACGAGCCATTACTGCTTTTATGGAGTCGAACTGGGATAAAATGCATTTAGGCAATCTTCCTGCTACGTTAGATGCGGTGCGGGGGGGACTCTTCTTTTTAGGGCTTGAGCGTGCTTCAGCGGTGCTTGATGCTTGCAATCGCTTTATTCAAGAGCGCATTATGAAAAGTGCAGAACCACCTTCTACAGAAATGTTGGAAACCCTGGCTGATGCCTTGACCAGTTTAGAGTACTTCTTAGAAGGGATGGAAAGCACACAGCAAGCCGCCCAGGAAGTACTTGAGTTGGCCGAAACCAGTTTGGCAGACTTAGGTTATAAAACCAGTTATCAAGCAACGCCTGCTTCATAACGACATAAGGTTACTGTGAACGATAACTAATGCGCTTAACTGTTTATTGCGCTCGACTAATAGTACCATGAAAGTATTGCTCGATCCTTTACCTTTTACACCTTATGTGTCTTCTAATTTATTAGAGCATACTAAGCATGTTGTCTTTATTAATGGGCAGGTTGTTTGCTGGGCTGCTAGCCAGTCACCATTATTAACGTCTTCTCAATGGCAAATGCTGCAGTCAGCCTTAAACACTGAACCGCTATCATTTAGTTTGGCGCAATTTCAGCAGCAGCAGGTTGCTGGGCATGTACTTTCTATCGATTGTGACCTACCTAAAGCGTTTGTCCTTTTGCCGCTTAGAGCGGTGCTACTATCTTTGCCATCTGCTACTGCAGGATTACTTAATTATGCGATGCAACTGGCGGACTGGCATGATTTACACCGTTATTGTGGGCGCTGTAGCCAGCCACTAACGGACCACCCAACCGAGCGCGCCAAAGTTTGTCGCTGTGGGGCAAGAAGTCGATATCCCACGATTAGTCCTTGCGTTATCGTGCTGATTACCAGGGGAACGCAGATGCTGTTGGCGCGAGCTCCTCACTATCCTGAAGGACGGTATAGCACAATTGCAGGTTTTTTGGAGCCTGGAGAAAGCGTTGAGCAGGGCCTCAAGCGGGAAGTTAAAGAAGAAGTGGGTGTTGATGTATGTAACTTACAGTATAAAGCGAGCCAGCCCTGGCCATTTCCCAACTCATTGATGTTAGGTTTTCATGCTGATCATGCTGCGGGCGAAATTTTAATTGATAATCATGAAATTATTGCAGCGGACTGGTTCGGTCCCGAAAACTTACCACAACTGCCTCCCCCCATTTCCATTGCACGCTGGTTAATTGATGACTTTTTATCCTCATGCTGACGGGTATTTATTTCGGTTAACCGCACTCTTTTCTTTTAGGAATATTTAAGAAACTTCAGGTTGCTGACTTTTTTGACTAGTCTTTTGACTATGTTTATTTAGTGAGACTTTTTCTGTCGGCCATTTTGCAAACCACTGGTTTGCATTGAGCCTGTCTTAAAAGTGAAAGGATGCTGCTATGGTGTATCTGGCTATTGCTGGAGTCATGTGCTTTATTGCCCTGCTTATGTTATTGCTGGGGTTGCGATTATTATTTTCGGTACATTGGATTTTAGGATGGTTGCGAGGCACTATAGGGCTATTAGCACTGTCAGTGAGTATATTTTTAACCTGGGCCGCGTTAGATGTAACTGACTATGATGAGTTGGGATATAACGAAGCGTTAGCAACAGTGCGTTTTAAAGAAAATCAGCCAAATCAGTTTCAAGTTACGTTTAGTGAAACTCAAGGTGTTAGCCACTATTTACATTTAGCAGGTAGTCAGTGGCAAGTTACTATTTATGGGTTAATGACAAACGCAACCTTACAAAACTTTGGAATTCCTGCAGGTTTTAAATTTGTTAAAATAGAAGGTGTTGATGGGCAACAGCCAACTAGCCAAAAAATGTTGACAGAAAGTCGCTATGGTCTGGATATTTGGCATGTCTTACAACGATTTAGCTGGCTTTTTCCTCAGGTGTCAGCGAAAGCCTTTGTCTCATCACTGCATCCCGCCAAAGCAGATGCCTTGTATCGAATATCAATGACGTTGAAAGGTGTTGAGGTTAAGGAGTTAAGTGGGGGAGTGAAGGATAATGCCACTAATGCTCAAGAAGAATTAAATGCAGCTACCAAAGAGCAAACGGCTGAAGTAGAAGAGCGTGAGGGAGAAGCAGAAACTGTTTCTCCTGATACTGATCAGGCGACAGGCCCAGAATAAGCAATATCTACTAAATAATGCAGTAAAGCAGATTCTTCCTAGGCTTTATTCTTGCGAGTGTAAGCCTACAGTAGCAGGCTTACACCTAGATACGTCTCATTTTTGGAGGTTAGGGGAAATACAAAAAGGCTCAGCTAGGATATTTAGTCAATAGGAAATAGTTCACTGAGTTTAGTGGCCAACATGACATCGCCTTCTGCACGTAAATTACCCGCCATAAATGCCTGCATACCATCTACTTCCCCAGTCATGATGCCATCTAATGTTTCGGCATTCATAATTAAGGTGACAGAAGGATCATCAGAAGCACCTTCATTAATTTCACAAGTTCCGTTTTTTACAATGATGTGGTAAGTGTCACCATCTTCAATATCAAGTTGGAAAATAACGTCAAGACCTGCGGCAGCATCGGGGTTGAATTTTTCCTTCATGTCTTGAAGTGTATTAGCAACAGTTGTCATCGTCGAAATCTCACAAGGTTAGTTTATTGGTACAAAGTTTTAAAAACTAAACAGTTCCTGGTAGGCATGCCCCACAATTTGTGACACAAGTTGAGCATGTTCGTTTTCTCTATTTTTAACAAGCCTATATATAACACAGGTTATCCCTAATAAATGTTATAGCTTGTATGTGTCTTATTACTGTATCAGCACACGCTAAATGGTGAAAACGTGTTTTTAAAAAGAAGTTGGTGCCAGCAGGTTATGCAGTTTAAGCTAGGCTGTCAACCTAAAATCATACAATTGTTTGAATTTTGAATATGGCACGTTAATGGAGTAAGTGCTTTGGTGAGTGGTCTTTAATGTAAGGCTCGCTAACATGAAAATACGTGCTGTTAATACTCGGTCTTTTGGGTTGTTTTTGCTAAAATAGCACCTTATTTTGATAAAGTCTGGCGACGTGAATGTGCTTTATCCGTTGTGTTTTATGGGAGGATAACCTTGGAATTTTTGGCTGAATACGGTTTGTTCATTGCTAAGGTCGTTACAGTAGTGGTTGCTGTATTGATCTTAGTGGCTGGCATTGTGGCAATTAATAGTCGACATAAGAAGTCAGTTGCTGGGCATATTGAAGTTAAAAACTTGTCTAAACATTATACTGAAGTAAAGGATACGTTACGTAATGCTGTATTAGATAAAGAAACGCTGAAAGCATTACATAAAGAGGAGAAAAAACAGGAAAAGCAAGCTCATAAAAAGACAGGTGAGGAGAGTGAACCTCGTCGTTCTCGTTTATACGTAGTTGACTTTCATGGGGATATCAAAGCCTCTCAGGTTGATTCATTGCGTGAAGAAATCACTGCGATTCTGAGTATTGCTGAGCCACAAGATGAAGTCGTTGTGCGTTTAGAAAGTGCGGGTGGAGTGGTTCATGGTTATGGGCTAGCTGCTGCGCAGTTAAATCGAGTGCGGGATAAAGGCATTCCACTCACCATCTCGGTTGATAAGGTGGCTGCCAGTGGCGGTTATATGATGGCATGTGTTGCGAACAAAATTATTGCAGCGCCATTTGCTATTCTTGGTTCTATAGGTGTTGTTGCTCAGTTGCCTAACCTTCATCGACTTTTGAAGAAGCATGAGATTGACTTTGAACTTCACACTGCAGGTGAGTACAAACGTACATTGACGGTTTTTGGTGAAAATACTGATCAGGGGCGCAAAAAGTTTATTGATGATCTGGAAGATACTCATGAGCTATTTAAAGCATTTGTTCAAGAGCATCGTCCTGTGCTGGATATGGATAAGATAGCCACGGGAGAGATTTGGTTTGGGCGTCGCGCACAAGCGGTAAATTTGGTAGATGAGCTAAAAACCAGTGATGAATATTTAACCGTTAAAGTTGATGAAGCTGATATTTATCATGTGGTGTATGAACATAAAAAATCGCTTCCAGAAAAACTGGGTATAGCTGTACAGACTGCTGCTGATCGTTTGCTACTGCGTTGGTTGCAAACATTGCAATGGGGGCGCTTTTTTTCTTAACGGCACCGGCTGCTCTTAGGTTTCTCAGTCCGGAGGTTAAATGACACAGTTTAAGGCATTATGGGTTGAAAAGGACGCCAGACAGAATAGCTTTGTCCAGCGTATTGTAACACTTGATACGGCTGATCTGCCGGCAGGGGAGGTATTGATTCGTGTTCATTACTCCTCGCTTAACTTTAAAGATGCCTTATCGGCCATGGGAAACCGAGCCGTTACCAAGCACTACCCTCATACGCCTGGCATAGATGCTTCTGGTGTCATTGTAGCTAGCGATCATCCTGATTGGGAGCCAGGGCAGGAAGTGATAGTTACAGGTTATGATTTGGGTATGAACACATCGGGTGGCTTTGGCCAGTATATTCGTGTACCTGCCCAGTGGTTGGTTCCTTTACCTGCCGGCCTGTCACTTTATGATGCAATGGCTCTCGGTACCGCTGGACTCACAGTGGCCTTGAGTATCAGCAAGTTGTTACGCATGGGGTTGACTCCAGAGGCTGGTTACGTATTTGTCACTGGAGCAACCGGAGGGGTTGGCAGCTTAAGTGTGGCACTTTTAAAGCAGTTAGGTTATTCCGTTGCCGCAAGTACGGGTAAGTTAGAACAAGCGGATTACTTAAGTCGGCTTGGTGCTAACATGATCCTTGATCGTGAAACGTTGTTTGAGGGGAATGACAAACCCTTACTTAAACCGCGTTGGGCTGCCGCTATAGATACTGTAGGCGGTGATATTTTGTTTAATGTGATTAAGTCGCTGCAGTATGGTGGTATCGTTGCCTGTTGTGGGATGGTGGCTTCGCCAGAGTTTAGTGCTAATGTCTACCCTTTTATTTTACGAGGCGTCAGCTTACTTGGGGTTGATTCGGTAGAAGGATCAATTAAAACCAAACAGTTAATGTGGCAAAAACTAGCATCTGATTGGCGAATTAAAGCGTTACCCCTTATTGCGCGTGAAATACCATTAACACTATTGCCTGAATATACTCAGCAGATTTTTCGAGGCAAAGTGGTCGGCCGAATTGTCGTTAATATGCAGTCAGTTTAATAGGAGTGGGTCATCTCATGTGGGCACAAAAAACGCTAACACTTCGTTCTCGTCCACGAGGGTTTCATTTAGTTACAGATGAAGTACTCCAGCAGCTCCCTGAGTTGTCACATTTAAAAATAGGTTTATTGCATTTATTTATTCAACATACGTCAGCCTCACTGGCGTTAAATGAAAATGCTGATCCGACAGTGCGAGAAGATCTGGAAGCATTTTTGAATGAACATGTACCCGAAAATGCGCCTTATTTTCAGCATATTTATGAAGGGCCTGATGATATGCCTGCCCATATTAAGTCCATTCTTATTGGTCCCTCATTAACTTTGCCTGTGAGTGAGGGACGGTTGCAGCTTGGAACATGGCAAGGCATTTACTTGGGTGAACACCGTGTTAGAGGTGGTTCCCGACAACTGGTTGCGACGATTCAAGGGGAATACTATTAGTCGTGATGTATTGACTCAGTGAGCGCGACTGGCAAAACGATAAAGTCTGCACCATAGTAAGTATACTCAGCATGCATCAATACTAGATAAATAAGCTGATGCTGTGAGTATACTTGTCATGGATTGCAGGAATTAACGCATGAGAGATTGTGGGCGTGGTAGAGCAGGGTATTGGCTGTGGTTAAGCCTTTTCTTTTGTAGTAGCTTGCTAAGTATCCACACTAATGTACACGCGTTACAAGGTGTAGCGTTAACAGACACTCCCGAGTGGGTAGAACGCTATCCAGCTGTTTTGCCTGAGCCTGTACCTGTCGAAGAGGCTATCGGGGGAGAGTATTATTTGCTGGTTGACCAACAGACGCGTGCTGTTGATACCCTCCAAAATTTTTTCCATTATGCCGTAGTCGCCCTGAACACCCAGGGGGTAGAAAGTGTTGCACAAATCAGTGTGACCTATGATCCTACTTATGAGCATTTGCAGCTGCATGATATATATGTTCATCGTAATGGACAGCTTCTTGATCGATTACACTCTGCTGATATAAAACTGATGCAGCGTGAGTCTGAGCTTGATGCGCAAATTTATGATGGGCGTATAACAGCGAATATTATTTTGAGTGATGTACGGGTTGGGGATGTTATTGAGTACAGTTACTCAATAATAGGACAAAACCCCGTCTATCAGAATATCTTTGCTGACCGGTTGGAGCTTCAATGGTCAGTACCTGTTTTTCAACAGTATTTTCGATTAATTCGGCCAAAAGATAAGCCATTAAATACGCTGCCAGTTAATACATCACTAGCGCTGGAAAAGCGTGAATTGGGTGATTTCATAGAGTATCGTTTAACGCAGCAAAAAATTTCTGCACTCACACGAGAAAGTGAAACACCTGGTTGGTATAACCCTTACCCACGAATTTATCTCAGTGAATTACAAAGTTGGCAACAAGTCGCTGAGTGGGCACGCCCTCATTATCAACTAC
This sequence comes from Zooshikella ganghwensis DSM 15267, assembly GCF_000428585.1. Lineage (GTDB taxonomy): Bacteria > Pseudomonadota > Gammaproteobacteria > Pseudomonadales > Zooshikellaceae > Zooshikella > Zooshikella ganghwensis. The sequence continues at coordinate 26,638 of NZ_AUAF01000030.1, forward strand.
CTGCTGAATTGTCGCCGGGTATTAAAGATTTACATAACCAAATAATGCAGGCCAGTGATTCATCTGAAGCCAGCGTAGTCAAAGCATTACATTATGTGCAGAGTGAAGTACGTTATTTAGGCATTGAGATAGGTGTAAGTTCGCATGTGCCGAGTCCACCTGAAGCTACATTTAACAGGCGGTTTGGTGACTGTAAAGATAAAACCATGCTGCTGTTAGCATTACTTAAATTGCAGGGCATAGAAGCTTACCCAGCATTAGTTCACTCACGTTATCGTCATACTATTGCTAATTACTTGCCAACGCCTAATGCATTTAATCATGTTATTGTGTATGCCAAGGTCAATAATAAAGGTTATTGGCTTGATCCAACCTTGCTTTACCAGTTAGGTAGTTTGCATTCGTTATATCAGCCTGATTATGGTATGGCGTTAATCTTGCGCGAAGGAGAGCAAACGTTAACGGCTTTCGAAACTAAACCCCATGCTAAAAAGGAAGTAAAAGAAAGGATTGATTTATCAGGTGGGGTTGGTGAACCTGCAACTTATCGTATTGAAACACAATACTTTGGTAAAGATGCTGAAGATTTTAGAGCCTATTTAGCCTTAAGTGGCAAGCAAAAAATTCAGCAAGAATATATAAACTACTACAGTAAATTCTACCCTTCTATACAACCGCTAAGTCCATTGATGATAAATAATGAAAATGCTGATTTTATTGTTACTGAAGAGTTTTATGTAATACCAGACTATTGGCGTAGTGATGAAGAGACTAATAGAACAGAAACTTATTTTTATTCTAATGCCCTGTATCCTTATGTCATTAAACCTAAAATCATCCGAAGGTCTGCGCCTCTAGGGTTAGCCTATCCTGTCGATGTAAAACAATCGATTGAAGTACTGCTGCCTTTTGCATGGCAAGTAGAAACAGATGAATATAATAATGATAATCGCTTTTTCTTATATAGTGATCGTGTTTCTTATGATAACGCTTCAAATACACTGCTTTTAGATTATCAATATAAAAGCAAGGTGAGTTTTATTCCGCCTGATAATCTAAGCGAATATTTAGATTTTATTAAGCAAATAGATAAAAGGCTCGACTACTATATTTATCATCAGTATGAGCAGGAGGGAATTACGCCTGCAATAACGGTTGATCAACAATCCTGGAGTGGGAAATGGCACCTTATCATCATTGCGGCATTAACCTTAGTGTTTGCTGCATTTACTTATGCAGGTATTGAGTACAGCTATGATCGAAAGCTTCGTTCTCATCTATACGTAGTTAGTTTTATAAAGTTTATGACATTAACAGTATGTACGTTTAATTTATACTGCTTGTACTGGTATTGGGCTAATCGTCGTATTCTTATGGGGGATAAAGGTTATGCACGTGCTTTATTAATGGTACTTTTATTACCTGTTACGTTACCCTTTCTTTATTATTCGGCCTTTTGTGCTCGTCATCATAAATACCCTTTTTATGGTTTGATGCTAGGGACTGGTTTTTTTGTACTGTTAACGTCTTTTTGGTGGTTGCCTGCGCCCTGGAATATGACTGCTCTATTGGCAGGTGTATGCTTACTGCCGCTTGTTAAGCAGGTTAATAGTTATGTTCGCTTTTTTGAAAGTAATGCTCGAAATGATCATGAATGGCGGGCACGTCATGTGTTATTAACCGTTGTTTCTTGTTTTGCAATTATCTATCAGTTAGCAACTTATTTGAGTTTTATGCCAAGTAGTGAAGTGATTGCCGGTGATCAACTGTGGAAAAAAGACTTAAAATTTATGCATCGTAATGGTCTGCTTCGGTCTGATGAGAAGTTATTATATTTTTACTCTGATGGTTTATTTTCCTTTCAAGAAGATGGCAATGCTGTCACTAACCAAAGAGTATTATCCTATTGGCGCGATGATTTAACCCAGCAGCTTAATGTTGAAACAGCAGGATTCAATGATATCATCAATATTGATGTTGATCGTCAGCTTCTTAAGGATAACACTATTATTACAGTGACACGAACCGATGGTTCGCAGTTTATTTTATTCGTTTCTCAAAAGGGTAGAAAGGATCAGTTTTTTACTCAAAAGCTCTTAACCCTGTGGGAGGGGGAAAGACAAACTTCTCTGTAATTACATTTCGACTTAGCATGCTACTTCTCTGTCCAAAATATAACTTCTCTATCTGTGATAGAGATATTTCTATTCATAGTTTCTTAATTATTTCCTGACTTTATATTGCAATTTAAGGTTGTTTTCCTAACAATATTGAAGACGGTTGTAGTATAGTTGTAGCGCATATTTTGATAGGTATACCCTTCGTTTAGGGTATATAAGAGGACAGTTATATCCTGGGCAAGGGGTATATATCCAGTAAGGAATAGGAAACAACATGGTTGATATGCAGGTAGCTGATCAACAGGTCAGGAAGATCGCTCGGAAAAAAAAGCAAGTTTTTCATGTAAGTAATGGAAAAATTAAAGTTGTAACCCGCTATAAACAGAAAAATACAATAGCGCCCAGTTTCTCTGGTGACTCAGCCGCAGAGGCTTCGCCGTCAACCAGTCAGTCTATCGTCAAAAACGACGAAGAAAAGAATTTCATGCCGATCCCCCCAGAGCTAGCTTCTTTAAGGTTAACAGGCCGAGCGAGGTCTCGTTACCTAAGAGGGTACCGAAGCTATCTGTTATTAGCAGAGCAATGGCCAAAGGCTTTTAACATTAAGAGTCCTAAGCCTCTGAAAGTAGGTATCAAAGAAGACTTATTGGCCGCGACTAATGTCAGTGAGGGACAAGTTAAACAGGGGCTTCGCTGGTACTGTCATCGATCAGTGTATGAAAAAACTTTAAAGCAAGGAGCTGTTCGGATTGACCAGCATGGCATGGCTGTAGGCTTAGTTTCTAAAGAAGAAGCTAAAGTTTGATGCTATCCGTTTTGTTTTATAGTAGTGATTAAAACTTCATAGCATAGCTTCTTCTAGGGTGGTTAAACTCAATTATGTATGATATCGGCAAATTGCAAGGACATTAGGTGTTTGTAGTTTGGGGGGCTGGAATAAAGTTGGGTAGTGTTTGCACGCGGCTGACCCACTTCAAAATGTATGGGTAGTCTTTGAATATAGCATCCTCTATCCCTGTAGCAGTGAGCAAGGGGTAGCAGGCTATGTCAGCAATCGTTGGGCGGTGGCCAATTAGCCAGCTTGCACTTTCAAGTTGCTGCTCTATCAAACTTAGTCCGGTATCTAAGCGCTGCCATCGCTGCTGGATTGTGAGATGTTGATTGGTGCAAGGTAGCCAATCACCTCTTGCTATGTTCAGCCACTGATTTACACGGGCTAGAGCAGGGGGAGTTAATGGCATCCATAACTCACTGGCATAGGCTCGGCTGAGGTAGGTGAGCATGGCAGCGGTTTGGTGCAGCTTTAAAATGCCATCATGCATGACTGGCATAGCACCTAAGCCATTGGCTGCCCATGTTGCATAATGTTGTTCATTCAATGGGGCTTCTTTGAATGCGCGTTGTTTGAAACTTGTGCCTAATATCGACATCATCAAGCGAACGCTGTAAGCATTGAGACAATCATCGTGGCTAAAAAAAGTGATCATATCAGCCTCTGACCGTTGAGACCTGTTCAAGATAAACTAATGTGGTGTGCTATTGATAAAGCGTAATATTTTTATCAAACCGCCTGTCATCACAAATCTATACCCTTCGCTGTGGGTATTAAGTTGCATAAACAGCTTAGGAAGATCACCTTAGTGTTAGTATACTACAAGTGTTTTTCTTCTATGAGAAATTATCGTCATACAGCATAAGTTATTGTCTAGCCTTGCTACAATGCTTTAATCTCTGTTAATAACCATTCACTTAAGAGAGTGAATAATATGCAATTGATACCTTCTGTTCATCAGGTACAAGCACCAGCCTGCAGTAAACCTTGAAGTGGACTTTGGGGAACAATTAACTTAAGCGTAGGGGGTTCATCCATTTGCGAAGGGTGCATGGGCTTTAAATCTGGAGATGGTTTGCAGTATGTGTTGTCTACTTGTTGAAAATGATTGTTTTTGTGCCAACGTAAACAGTTACCATGATGCTGAATAAACAAGGCACCTTCTTGGTTCCAGGTTAGGTTTTTAGGTTCTAGATCCACCAAGGATAAATCCCAGGCAGGAGTTGTATATTCTGCAATAAGGTTTAAGTTATCATCGATTAGTTGTAGGCATTGCTCACAGCCGATGCTTAAGCGAATGTCTTTTACAGTAAACTCACCCTTTTTTGTCAATAGAATTGGATCTCCTTCTGTGGAGTAGCCAACTACAGCAACATGGTCTAGGTCCGAGCAGCCAAGTCCTTGAGTAAAAATAGCTTTAGCTACGTGGTAGCGTTTGGTTTTGTTATCGTTAGCCAGCGTACCTCGAACTGGAAATGAAACCAGTGTATAACTGGGCGTTAGCATGATCTCTCGTTCAATATAATCTTCCCAGTCAACAGAGCCTAGATTGAGAGACATGGTGACACATTCAGAAAGATGGGCAGGACACTCAGCCATTAAGACAAGAGCTTCAGGTTTGCCTGCTGTAGCATGAAAGGATAGGGATAATCCTGTAATCAATCCTGTCAGCCATGATCTTAAGTGGGTGAGTCCTTTGGGTATAATCACAGGGTATTTTGTCATACGAAGCCTTTTGCTAAAAAAAATAAACTTGCCGTATAAAGTGGTTGCTTAGCAAGTTATTTTTCCTACAGGGTGACCTATGTGGAAAAATAGGTTGCATTATGTGTATTTTTTTGAGGGCAGAATGAAAAGGTTTGAATGGTAAAAAAAATAAAACAAATGTTTGTTTGATGTGTGTTACACTGGGTTTGCTTTTGTTTTCTTAGGAAAATATTTCAGAATGAGGCATAAAAAAAGCGATGTTGCTTGTCCCAACATCGCTTTTTTAACCGCTTTAAGTTGTTCAGAAAGTGCTATCTAGAACTAAAGGAACATTTTAAAACTTACGGAATACCAATGTTGCATTTGTGCCACCAAAGCCAAAGCTATTGCTCATCACGGTGTTGAGTGTAACACCCTGCTGCATGGTGGTAACCAGTGGCATACCGGCTACTGCTTCATCTGGTGTTGTGACATTAGCTGACGCACAAATGAAGCTGGACTCCATCATCAGCAAGCAGTAGATAGCTTCATGGACACCTGCAGCTCCAAGCGAATGGCCTGAGAGAGACTTGGTTGAGCTGAATGCAGGAATGTTGTCAGCAAAAACTTGCTTCATTGCACCTAGCTCTGCCACATCGCCTACAGGTGTGCTGGTACCATGGACATTGATGTAGTCTATAGGTGTATCAACTGTGCTCAATGCTTGTTGCATACAGCGAATCGCACCTTCACCTGATGGAGCAACCATGTCATAGCCATCAGATGTTGCACCATAGCCCACGATTTCAGCATAAATCTTAGCACCACGAGCTTTCGCATGTTCTAGCTCTTCCAGTACCAGCATTCCACCTCCACCAGCGATAACAAAGCCATCACGCGTTGCATCATAAGGGCGAGAAGCTGTTTCAGGGGAGTCATTGTACTTGGTTGAAAGTGCGCCCATGGCATCAAATAATGCTGTTTGAGACCAATGCTCTTCTTCACCACCACCGGCAAAAATAATGTCTTGTTTGCCTAGCTGAATTTGCTCAACAGCGTTACCTATACAGTGTGCACTGGTCGCACAGGCAGAGGTAATTGAGTAGTTCACGCCTTTGATTTTGAAAGGGGTTGCAAGACAAGCTGAAACCGTGCTGCCCATTGTCCGTGGAACACGGTAGGGGCCAACGCGTTTGATACCTTTTTCTCGAAGAATATCGGCCGCTTCGACGATATTTTCCGAAGATGCACCACCTGAGCCAGCAATAAGTCCCGTACGAGGATTAGATACCTCAGCCTCAGACAGACCAGCATCTTCAATGGCTTGCTTCATTGACAGGTAAGCATAAGCGGCGGCCTGTCCCATAAAACGCAATTGTTTACGGTCTATATGCTCACTTAACTCGAGGTTGACTGTACCAGAGATATGGCTGCGAAAGTTTTTGTCAGCATAGCTTGGGTTAAAGCGAATACCCGATTGGCCTGCTTGAAGGGAAGCCAGTACAGAGGCTTTGTCATTACCCAGACAGGAAGTGATCCCAATGCCTGTAACAACTACACGTTTCATTGACAATTAACCTTGTTTTCGTTGTGCATTCAGAATGAGTCAGGCGTTGTAAATAAACCTACACGCAAATTATCTGCCGTATAGATATCTTTGCCATCAACATTGACTATACCATTAGCAATACCCAGTACAAGTTTACGTGATATGACACGCTTGATATGGATATGATATGTGACCTTTTTGTGAGTTGGTAAAATTTGTCCGGTAAATTTGACTTCACCACTGCCTAATGCACGTCCACGGCCTGGTAGCCCCTTCCAACCGAGGTAAAAGCCTACCAACTGCCACATGGCATCAAGCCCCAGGCAGCCAGGCATCACAGGGTCTCCTGGGAAGTGACAGGCAAAAAACCACAAATCTGGATTAATATCCAATTCTGCGATGATTTCACCTTTTTTGAATTCACCACCGGTTTCATTGATATCTGAGATACGGTCAATCATCAGCATATCAGGGATGGGTAACTGCGCGTTACCAGGACCAAACATCTCGCCTCGACCACAGGCTAGGAGTTCTTCACGAGTAAAAGCGTGTTTACGGGTCATCAGTTATTCCTAGTCGAATCACATAACAAGATAGTGCATGTTGCAATGCAACGCATGAGACCTTGCTGCTAAGTTTTATTAAGTGTGCAAGGTTTGGGGTGACGTGATTGTGTAACGGATAGAACAAAAACACCGACTCATTGCACCAAGCCGGCAACTATATCATTAAACTAAGAAGCGATTAATGGCTGTTTGAATTTTTTAACAAAATTCAAACATTAGACGGCTTGACGTAATGTGAACGTTTGTTTTGTTGATGCACATAAAAGTCTTTCAAGTGCTGAGCTAGCTTGTCTCTTAATTGATTGCGGGTAAATGGTTTACTCAAGAAATCATCCATACCACATGCGATGCATTGTTTTTTTATCTCAGGCGAAAATTCGGTGATCAGCGCAATAATAGGCGTTTGTTGCTGACGACTAGCCAGTAGTTGTTTTATTTGACGACAGCATTGGAAACCATCAATGTCGGGAAGATGGAGATCCATTAAGATCAGTGCATAGTGATGTGTTGTGGCTATATTGACGGCTTTTACACCACTTTCTGCACTTTTCACTTGAAAACCCATTACCCCCAGCATACCTGTTATAACAGTCTGATTAATAGGGTTATCTTCAACCAGTAAAATAGTAGTTTCTTGGGAAGAGGGTAAGGGCTGTATGAGGGGAAGGGAAGAATGATTTTGAGTATTGTTAAGCTGAATAGGAATACTGAAGCTAAAAGTTGATCCTTGTTTTTCTATGCTGTCGACACTGAGTGAGCCTCCCATGATATTAACCAGTGTTTTTGCAATGCTTAGTCCAAGTCCACTGCCACTGTATTTACGAACACTAAAAGTGTCTGCTTGTTGAAATGGATTGAAAATATGTTCTAGACGGTCTTTCGCAATGCCTATCCCCGTATCCACAATACGACAGGTAAAAACTGTCGGCTGTTTGGTTTGCTCTTTAAGATGTGCTTCGAGTGTAATAGAGCCTTGGTGGGTAAATTTAATGGCATTGCTGATTAAATTGATGATTACCTGCTTCAGCCGGGTAGCATCAGCAAAGACCTGTAACCCAGGGGAAATATTTGAAAACTGAGTAATCAGTTGTAGACCTTTGGCAGCTGCATGGTGCTGAAATATGCGGGCACAGCTTTTTAATGCTTCATGCAGGTTAAATATATCTTGCTCAAGTGTGAGCTGTCCTCGTTCAATGCGTGAAAAGTCTAAAATGTCGTTAATGACTTTCAGTAAATGCTCAGTGGAGTTACTGGCAATCTTGATATACTCCCGCTGCTCGTGGTTGAGTTCAGTACAATCTAACAGTTGCAGCATACCTAAAACCCCATTCATTGGCGTGCGTAACTCATGACTCATCATGGCTAGAAAGTCACTTTTGGCTTGGCTGGCCATTTTTGCTTGGTGACTGGTTTCGATCAGCTCATTGGTAAAGTGCTGACGCTGCTGCTCTGCCTGTGTTAGTGCTGTCCCTAAATGATTCACTGCCGCCACCAAGGGCTGGAGTACGCCCGCTTTTTGTGAGGTAAGTTGAACTGGTGTGAACTGATGGGCTTCAAAGTGTTGGAGGGTTTGAGTAATGTGCTGGATCGGCAGGGTAATAGATTTAGCCAGATAATTTGCCATCAGAAAGGCAATCAATAACGTAATGCTACCAGCCACAATCACGCTAACTAGATACGGCAGTTGTCCAGTATGCTCATAGTCTCTAGAAAGGCCAACGATGATTTGGCCTTGGTAAAGTGGAGATGCAGGAGAATAGTTTAGAGCAAGCTGGTACTCAGTGCGCTCATCATATTCTTCATAGTCACTTTCTACGAGAGATATGAGTGGTGAGCCATCGGGGTATTCTATGCGGATATAGCAAAGTATTTCGTTATCAATCAGTGATTTAAGCTTTTCTTGAACCTCTGGCCATGGACTATGATCGAGTGCTTGAGCGATATGCAAGGCATGCGACTGTAGGCGGTGAGATATACTGATATCTAACAGTTGCTGGTTAGAAATGATGGTGTAGCTGGTGAGTAAAATAAACATGACGACACAAGGCAGCATACCGAGTAACAATGCTTGATGCTTGATTGTCCAGCGTCCTTGTCGCATGTCACTTAACCTGTGTTACGCGATTATATTTACCTTTTGCAGAGATAAGCCCCATCTTTTGGAGCTTATTACTCGATTCCGAAGTTTTTTCTTCTTGACTTTTTTATTGCTGAATAAATCAATAAGTTATAGAAATAGGCTGCCATGTAACAACAAGTGTTTACTAACTATGTATACACTGATCCTTGGAGCTTTTAGTTTTGCAAGCATTAAAAACTTCGGAATCGAGTTATTAGTCATACTAGGAGATGTTGAACAAAAGTGAGCTGAGTGAAACAAATAAATACATTGTGTGCATCTCTGAGTAGACGAAATCTGTCGTCCCTCTATAGTATGGTATAAATAGTAATATATAAGCTTTGAATTCAATCAGTTGGAAAATAAGGCATGAGTGATAAGGGTATGGGCAGTAAGCAGTTGATTGCTGAATATAAAGTCGCTGTTGTGGGAGGCGGTAGTTTTGGCAGTGCGTTGGCAGATATTGTGGCAGCAAATAAGTTTTGCGTTCGGCAATGGATGCGCAGTCAGTCTCAGGCGGATGAAATAAACCAACATCATACCAACAACCAGTATTTGCCTGAATATCCATTACATCCTGCCATTGAAGCGACCACTGACTTATCCTATGCCCTTAAAGATTCTGACGTTATTCTGGTTGCGATTCCCAGTAAATCATTCCGAACGGTTGTACGCCAAATGCAGCCTTTTGTTCAGCAGCAAATGGTTGTGAGTACCACTAAAGGCATTGAAGCGGACTCTTTTAAATTAATGAGTCAAATTCTTGAGGAAGAGCTGCCGACAGCAACAGTCGGTGTGATTAGTGGACCTAACTTGGCTAAGGAAATTGTTGCCAAAGCGCTGACGGCCACTGTAGTTGCAAGTGACAGTGAGGTTTTATGTCAAACCCTACAGCAACTATTGCATACTGATTATTTTCGCGTTTATTCCAATACAGATCGATACGGAGTTGAGTTAGGCGGTGCGTTAAAAAATATTTATGCCATTGTCTGTGGTATGGGGAGTGCTCTCAGCATGGGTGCAAATACACAAAGTATGCTCATGACACGTGCATTAGCAGAAATGAGCCGCTTTGCGGTAACACTGGGAGCCAACCCGCTAACTTTTTTAGGCCTGGCAGGTGTCGGTGATTTAATTGTCACTTGTACATCACCACTTAGCCGCAATTTTCGGGTGGGCTATGCCGTGGGCAAAGGTCAGTCACTGGATGAGGCTGAGGCCGAGCTAGGTCAGGTTGCAGAGGGGGTGAATACGCTTAGTTTAGTTAAAGTGAAAGCGGATGAGCTGAGTGTTTACATGCCTATCGTTCAAGGACTTTATGCGATTTTAGTGGAGCAGAAGCCGATTGCACGAGTGATTCGTCAGCTCATGCTGGGAGAGCAAAAAGATGATGTTGAGTTTCTTCTGCATTCTTAATAAATAAACGGGTTAAGATGTGTCTATGAAAATAATGATAATGCGTCATGGGGAAGCAGAGGCTACTGCTCTTTCAGATGGACAGCGACCTTTGACAGAAGAGGGTATAAATGAAGTAACCCAGGTTGCTGAGCTGGTTGCGGAAGAGTATGTTGTGTCAAAAATAATAGCGAGTCCATTATTACGGGCACAGCAAACCGCCTCGCTGATGGCGACCGGACTAAACTTGCCAGCGGTGGATACCCTGACAGAGTTAGCGCCAGAGCATAAGCCTGAAAGTGTGCTCAAAGCATTGGCAAGTGAGGAGGCAGAAGTTTTACTGCTAGTCAGTCACATGCCTCTAGTGGACCAGCTGGCGGGTTGGTTACTTGAGGGCTCTCGTATGAGTCCAATTGCCTTTCCGACGGCGACCGTTGCAGTATTGCATACGGATCATCTGGCCGCTGGAGTTGCTGAACTGGAGCGTGTTTTTTTAGCGCCAAGTTAAGGCTAATTAAAGGATTCACATCATTGCTTAGTATGCTCAACGCTTAGGGTGAACTGAGTGGCTAGATGCGCGATGCTAAATCCAATGCAAGGTCTTGCGTAGGTGAGTGAACACTTGATGATGAAAGTATAATTGTGTCTTCTTTCATTATAGCTGATCGTGTTATTATTCCCGTGTAAAAGAATTTACACATAAAATTCAAAATAAAAAGTACCCATATTTATGCAACAGTTTATGTGGATATGAGCCTGTTAGGGTTAACAGTTTGCTCTTGGCTGTTTGGATAAAACAGGATTGTTTTACCACTTTATTATTCGTATGTTATTTATTAAACATGTCATCAACTCAAATTCATTTTTCACATGCTAATGGTTTTCCTGCCCCAAGCTATCGTCAACTGTTTAAACACCTAGGGGACCATGGTTATAACATAGGTTATCTGGACCAGCATGGTCATAACCCGCGTTTTCCGGTAAATGATAATTGGGAGCACTTAGTTGCAGAGCTCATTCATACAGTGCGGCAACGATACCAGCAACCCGTGATTGCTGTAGGTCATTCGCTGGGCGGCTTTTTGTCATTGTCAGCGGCTAGTCAGCAGCCACAGTTGTTTCGTGCTGTGGTGATGCTTGACTCTCCATTACTGACTCGCATGGATCAAACAGTGGTTATGTTGGCAAAAAGATTAGGTTTTATTGACCGTATAACCCCGGCTGGCCGGACACAGGGGCGTCGTTCAAGTTGGCCTGACAGGGATCAGGCTCAGGCATATTTTGCGAGTAAATCATTATTTAAATATTTTGAGCCTGCGTGTTTGCATGATTATTTGACATATGGTTTGCAAGAGAATAAGCAAGGGGTGTCGTTGCGCTATGATGTAGCAACAGAGCTGAAAATTTATCGTACCATTCCTCACTTGCCGCTCAGAACAAAACTAACTGTACCAACGGCTTTACTTTTTGGACAACATAGCCGTGTTGTGGCCCATCGACATCGGCGTATGATTACTGGGCGTTACCGGGCACTGGTCAGGGAAGTTTCAGGAGGACATATGTTTCCGTTTGAACACCCAAAGGAAACGGCAGAGCAAATTCATCATGTCATTTCTCACTTGTTAATGAGAGGTGAATATGCAGTCTCCGCCTGAGTCGCTATCAATTAAGCTGCCTTCAGGTTTAACGCTGGCTGGTTTACGTTGGGGGGCGTCGCATCAGCCACTAGTATTAGCACTGCATGGTTGGTTAGATAACGCCGCGACTTTTAATGAGTTAGCACCTTTATTATCAGATTTTCAAATACTCGCCATTGATTTTGCCGGACATGGCTTATCTGATCATCGTCCTGCTGGTGTCTCCTATCATATTTGGGACAATATAACGGATATTTTAGGGCTATTGAGTGAAATCGGCTGCAGCGCCTGTCATGTGCTCGGCCACTCTATGGGGGCGATTGTGGCGATGTTATTGGCTGTCACATTCCCTGAGCGTGTAAAGTCGATTGCGTTGATTGATGGGTTATGGCCACTTACCAGTCAACCAGAGGACGTTCCCTCCCAGTTGCGTAAAGCGTTGATGCGTCAAATACAGCACCATCAGCGACGTATGCCGATCTATATGAGTTTTGACGAAGCGTTGACTGCCAGGCAGCGAAATACGCCTCTTTCATTGCGAGCAGTCCAGCATATCGTTGAGCGAGGTTTGCAAAAACTCCCAGAAGGCTGGCAGTGGCGGAATGATTTACGGTTAACACTGCCTTCCCCAGTTCGCTTGACGGATGCCCAGGCTGAGGCGTTTATCCAGCAATTGGATAGACCAAGTCATTTGTTTTTAGCCTCCAATGGTTTGTGGCTGCAGTACCCTTATTTACAAGAAAAAATGTCAAAATTAAATAGCATTAATGTGACAGAAGTGCTTGGACACCATCACTTTCATTTAGAAGTTGAAGGCGCGGTGATTTTGGCGCCCTTGCTTCGAGCGTTTTGGCATCACTACAGTGAGCCAGATGTACTTAATGATCAATGAGTCTATAAAGGTTCTCGTGAAACTATCAGGTAGACAACATATGGAGCAGAGTATTGGCTTCGTTTGTTAAAAAGACCATAAAGTGACTACCTGATGACTGAGAGGTTTACTAAACTAACAGTATACATGACAAGGGTTAGTTAACTACATGTGTTGTGTTAAATATCAGGCCATGATGGTGTTGGCCTTGCTGTTCCATATGTTGACGGCTAAAGCGGATCTGCTTGGTATAGCGCCTTATCCAAACGCAAAGATTGAAGAAAAGCAGCAAAGGGATGTGACTAATCATCAGGTCGTGTTGAGTGCTGTTCGTAAAGTCAATGGTTTGCTTAGGGCAGAAAAAGAGCTTTGGCTGGATGGCACTTTACACCGTGTTTTATATCAAATACCAACAGGACACTCCAATAAAGAGGCATTTGATTACTTTGTTGAGCAAGTCAGTAAAAGTGGTTCAACTGTCTTATTTCGCTGTGAAGAAAGGCGGTGTGGCAGCAGTAATTTGTGGGCAAATCAGGTGTTTGAGGTTGCTAAGCTTTATGGTCCTGATAGAGAGCAATATTATCAGGTTGCAAAGTATTTTGACCAGCAACAACTGTATTACATTGCGCTTTATACGATTCGTCGGGGAAATCGGCGGGTCTATGCTATGGTTGAAATCTTTAAACCCAAGCAGAAAGCGGCTAAACCACTTCTTATTAATGCGGATGCATTATTAGCGCAATTAAATGAACAGGGCTTTGCTGATGTCTTTGGTATTCCTGATGACGCAAAACAGATAGCGACTAATGATAGCTATCAGGTACTGAGGCAGCTTGTTAAGGAGCACTCATTACGGCTAGTCATCGTTGGGCAAGGAACCTGGCAGGTGAATTCAAAAGCATCTCTGGCTTCATCACTCGAAATGGGAAAAGCATATGCTCAAAAAATACAACAACAATTAGTGCTTGATGGCGTGGCGGCCGAAGATGCATTAGTTATGACTTCGGGGCCAGCGTTGAGTATTAAGCATCAGACGTTACCAGCTATTCGAATTATTAAACAACAGTAGAGGTATTTTAAAAATTTTAATATGGTTTTTTCCGAGATCAGCAATGAATCAAAACCAATAACAGTATCGCTGGTATTAGGCAGTGGTGGTGCAAGAGGTTATGCGCATATTGGTGTTATTGATGAACTGGTTGACCGGGGTTATCAAATTGATTGTATATCAGGCTGCTCTATGGGAGCCTTAGTGGGTGGACTGTATGCGGCAGGGAAACTAGAAGAGTATCGAGAGTGGATTAACTCCCTTGATTATATTGATGTGATCCGTTTGCTGGATGTTAGTTTTAACTTGGGAGGAATTCGTGGTAATAAAGTTTTTGAAGTCATTAGTGGTATGTTGGGAGACACGCGTATAGAGGATTTACCTATTCCTTATACAGCGGTAGCAACAGATTTAGTTGCACAGCAGGAAATATGGTTTCAGAGAGGTTTATTACAAGATGCTATTCGGGCTTCGATTGCTATTCCAAGTATTTTTACACCAGTTATCAAAGGTAATCGTTTTCTTGTTGATGGAGGGGTGTTAAACCCTCTGCCAATTGCACCTACAATATCAGCTCATACAGATATCATTATTGCTGTGGATTTAAGTAGTAATAAACCTGACCATGAACTGCCAGAAAATAATAAATCCAAAAAAACACTGTCCAAAGGTAAAAGCAGAGGACCCTTTGATCGTTGGTTTGGTCAGCTTCGGAAGCGTACACAAAGTTTATTTGAGAATGGTAATAAAAAAGACGACTTTTCCAGTATCATTAATGAAACAGGTGATAATGTCCTAAAAAAAGGTATGATGGAAATTATCAACCAGTCATTAGAAACGATGCAAAGCTCGTTAGCGCAATACAAAATTGCTGGTTATCCTCCTGATGTATTAGTGGGTATTTCTCGAAATGCTTGTCGGTTTTATGAATTTTATCGCAGTCAAGAGCTTATTGATTTAGGGCGTATGGCTGCGAAAAATGCACTGGACCGGTTTGAGGGTATTGAAACAATTCCCAAACACCAGGGTCCAGTTGTGATTAATGATGACAGTGAAGATTTAGCCATTTAATCGGCTATTCGTAAGTACCAACTGCATAGATGCTTTCATAACTGTGACTGTATATTTCTAGAATATTGCCAAAAGGGTCTTCCATGTAAACCATGCGGTAAGGCTTTTTACCTGGATAATAATAACGAGGCTTTGCCATTCGTTTTTTTCCTCCTGCCAAAATAATTTTCTCCATTAATCCTTCTACATCTGGATCTTGTATACAGAAGTGAAAAATGCCTGTTTTCCAGTACTCAAAATTATTATCAGGGTTTTGCTGGTTATTAAATTGAAAAAGCTCAATACCAATTCGATCCCCTGTGGCTAAGTGAGCAATTTTGAATGATTGCCAGCCAGCCCCAAAAACATCGGTACACATTTGGCCTATGGCACTTTGATCTTCAACAATTGTCGTGGGTTGCATAACCAAGTACCAGCCTAGTACTTGAGTATAAAAGCTTACAGCCTGTTCGACGTCAGGGACGGAAATACCAATATGGGAAAAAGTTCGAGGGTAAGGTGCTTTCATTAACCTACCTGTTAAAAGAAGTGAGATACGTGGTTGTAGTTTAGGAAAGAAGCACGTTAATATAAAATTATCATTAATGATGATAATGATTAGAATTTGTTATGGTTAATCAAAATTTTTTACGTACCTTTCGGGTATTGGTGCAGACGGGAAACTTTACGCGAACTGCTGAACAATTACATATGACACAGTCTGGCGTCAGTCAGCACATTAAAAAACTGGAAACACAGCTAGGGCAATTATTATTGAGCCGTTATGGCAAACGATTTGAACTTACGAGTGCAGGTGAGTTACTGTTTGATTTTGCTACAAAGCAGCTCACAGCAGAGTCAGAGCTATTGCAAGCGCTTGAAATGGATAATACTCATGTTGGACAGTGTAAAATAGCCTGCTCAGGCCCTATGGCAATGCAGTTATATCCTGAGCTGCTGTGCTTACAGATTGATATTCCTACCTTGACGTTTGCTGTTGAGGCAGCACCCAATGTTACCATTGTCGAGTTAATTAAAAATAACCAGTTTGATTTAGGTATTGTGACACAACAAGTCAGTGATCATACTTTAACGCAACAATGGGTTGGGACAGACGATTTCTGTCTTATTGTGCCAAAAGGTAAGCAAGCTAGTTGGTCGTCACTGACGAACCTGGGATTAATTAATCATCCCAGTGCTCATCATTATGCTCATCAATTATTAGAACAAAACTTTCCGAATGAGTTTAGTGATGTAAACCAGTTACCTGAGCGTGGTTATATTAACCAACTTGCACAGATCTTACTCCCGATCTCTCAAGGTATAGGATTTACTGTGATTCCTAAATCAACGTTAGATGCCTCTCCTTTTTTGAACAAAGTCAGAGTAGTGACCTTAGATAAACCTGTGGCAGAAGATGTATATTTGGTCAGTAAAAAACATAAACCGCTAGCGGCTCGTTATCAATTGGTGATAAGTTTAATTAAGCAGTTATGGAAAAAGTTATAGGAATGTATTGATTTCATTGTCGGTATTAATGTGCTATTCGCTTTGCCATCTGATCATTTCTTTCGCCCGTGTCAGAAGACCATCCCTGGCCTCTGACACTACCGATGCTCCCTGCATCTGCTCCATAAACAATCAAATGGCACGCTAAAGCTCACAAAGTAGTATTTGTTAGTTTGTTTGTGTACCTTCGTGCTGATTTGTTAGCTGGTAAGGTGTTAATAGATCAACTGATTCACTATATATGGCTTGTAAGAACAGCAACTGCGTATACAACTATTGCATTATACTAGTTGAATAGTATACTCGTATGCCGCTTACCTTACATTAGCAGTTTCTTTGAAAAGCTAAAAAAGTCAAGGAGTTGAAGATAATTTAAGTGGGAGATATAAGCATTGTACTTCCTTAGTCGATGGAAGCAAATCCATATTTGTTATAGATATATGGTATGGTGTTTGCTGATAGCCACTTTCTTTAAACTATTATCCCTTACTATTTCTACTGAAGAATGCAGAGTATGGGTACTAAATAGTTACTGGCTAAAGAAAATATTTTTTTTGCCTTTTTTAGAAAAAAATATATTGCTGTCTGATTGCCCCTCAAGAAAATCTATCTTTATATTTTACTTTTGGCCATGCTTTTTTGTATGGGGATGGTTAATACTATTTAAGCATGATTTTATTAAGAAAAATGTAAAAGTAACCTTTCAAACTGTTTTTGGGATGCTGTTTTACTTCATAGCTGCACTTTCGTATTTTTGGTTTGTACCTAATAGCTTTAGTGGACATTATAATAGTGTTTTTGAAAAGTTGGTCTTTGAGTGGGAATGGGTAACAGTTGTATTTTCTAATGTTTTTCTATTTATGTTGTTTATCCCAATGTCTTTTTTTTGTTTTGTTATTAGAAAGAAATGGTACTAAAAATGAGTGAAGTTGGTAATAAAAATGATTCCAAATCTATTTTGGATACTTATTTAGATATTTTTTCTGATACTTGGAATGGCGCTGCAGCTAGCTTTCAAGCATTGTTGGAAAATAAGCACTTTATTGATAAGTATCAGTTTTTTAATGCTGTTGATAAAGAAGTAAATGATATTTACAAAGTGATAGTTAAAAAAATTGATGCAAAATCTAAAACATCAACAACGTTAGAGTCAAAAATATACTATGGACAGGCTAGGGATCGAGTTAAAAGCTGGATAAAGGATAATAATGTAAAAATTTCTAAAGATGCTTGGTATAGAAATCCCAGTGCAGCGAAATACTTGGGAAATGCTTTTGCAGCTTTAAGTATATATGATATGGGGGATAAAGCATGGTCAGCGTATCAAGCAATTAAACAAAATAAAGATGCAAATGATGAGCTCTACCAATTAGGTCGTGCAAGTGTTATGACACTTGCTGGTGCTGCTGCTGGCTATGCTGCTGTTGCTGTTACTTCAGCTGTTGCAGCTCCAGTAGCACTTATTGTCGCTGCAGGTTTTGGCTTAGGTGCACTTGCAACTCATGCAGCAGGAGAGCTATTTACTAAGGAGTATTATCAGGAGGTTATAGATTACTGGGGAGATGATATTAACAAAGTATTTGAGAAAGCAACTGAAATATCAAAGGCTGCAACTGAATTCTCAGGTGAAATGTTAGATAAACTTTCGCAGTCTGTTGATGATTTTAATGGTTGGTTGGAAGAGACCTTTGACTTTACATTGGATGATGACATTGAGGCGTTAAATCCAAATGATTTGGATGGAGATGGAATACCTAACTCAGAAGATGATGATATTGACGGTGATGGGGCACCAAACTCAATAGATAAAGACTCTGATGGGGATGGAATCTTGGATATCGATGATGATACACCAATGGGTGAAACCTCAGGAGGTGAAGGTGGTAATGCGGCTTCAACCGCCGCAGAAGGTAGTCAAAACGCTAATCGTCGTATACCTCGTGATCCACTGGTGATGGACTTAGATGGTGATGGTGTTGAGTTAACGTCATTAGCTGAAAGTAATGCATATTTTGATTTAGACGGAAATGGCTTCGCTACTAAGACATCCTGGGTTTCTTCTGATGATGGTCTCCTTGTATATGATCGTAATAATGATCAGAAAATAAATGATATATCTGAGCTTTTTGGTAGCATGACAAAAAGTGGATTTGAGGAATTATCGGAGCTTGATAGTAATAAAGATGGTGTAATTAATAAAGACGATGAACTTTTTACTGAACTAAAAGTTTGGCAGGATGTTAATGGTGATGGTATAAGCCAGAAATCTGAACTAACTTCATTGAATGAAAAGAGTATCGAAGCAATTAACTTGCACCATCAGTCGTTTGAAGATAATGAAAATAACGATGGTAAAATAGTACGAAAAGGTACTTATGTCTATAAAGATGGTACTGAAAAAACACTAGCAGAAACAACTGAGATGGTAGCAGATGTTGAATTTGTGATTAAGCCAGAGTTTTCTAAATATATTGGTGATGTTACTGTAAGTGATGATGTAAAAAATATAGGTAATATCAAAGGATTTGGTTTAATTCCAGACTTGCATATAGCAATGAGCTTAGATAATGAGCTTAAAGAGTCGGTTTTGAATAGTATTGCTGATTTGACAGTAAATAATGCATTTGAAAAAGCAGCATCATTATTGTATCAGTGGTCTGGTGTAGAAGATGTTACAATTAACGATATTGATAAGAATGCACGACTACAACCTGATGAAAATGGCGATATAAAATTTAACCTGGCTGGTGTGACGTTAAATATTAAACAGCTTGCTGTGATTAAGCAATATACAGGCATAGATACCTTGCTTATTGGCGATGGTCAGTGGCGTGAAAATGGCGTTATCAAACATACAGGTTATTTATATCAAAAAGCCTGGAATGAATTATTTGCGAATGTACTCGTTAAATTTAGTGTTAGTAATGGTTTACTTGATAATATTCTTCCAGGAATTAACTATGATGTAACGACAGATAAGCTCAAAGTTCAGCTAGATTTGAAAAATCAAGCTGACACGATATTCAATGCTCTTTCTCAAAAAGCTATTTCCAGTAGAAAAGGTGTTAATAATAAAGTTTTACTAGCGGCATATACTCTTCTAGAAATAGCGCCAGAACATAAAGAAATGTTCAATAACTTAATAGCTTCTCGAATTAGCCAACTATCTTCTCAGCAGCTCGAACACTTTTTAAGTGAAAATCCACTGTCGTCATTGTTACAACTGAACTTGATTTCTGGCAGTGATAAAAATAATACACTTTATGGACAATCCCATAATGAAATTATTCTTGGTAAAGGTGGTGATGACCAGCTTTTTGGACGCGATGGCAATGACCATTTAACCGGTGGCGCCGGTAATGATAGCCTGAAGGGCGATGCTGGTGATGATGTTTTAGATGGCGGTGAAGGGAACGATATCCTGGAAGGTGGTAACGGCAATGATCGCATTTTATTTGGTTATGGATCAGGTCAGGATCTGGTGAAACATTATGATACGTACAACAAAGATACGTATACGGATACTGTGGTATTTGGTGAAGGTGTCACGCTGGAGAAATTACAGCTAATTAAAGAAGGTAAAAACCTACTTATACAGTTGGATGGCAGTAATGATCAGTTAACACTGAATAAC
>NZ_AUAF01000031.1 GCF_000428585.1 Zooshikella ganghwensis DSM 15267
CTGATGACATACGCAAAGCGATTTATACAACGAATGCCATTGAATCACTCAACAGCGTCATCCGAAAAGCGATTAAAAAGCGTAAATTGTTTCCAACGGATGATGCGGCAAGAAAAGTTATTTTCTTAGCGATTCAGGATGCATCAAAAAAGTGGACAATGCCGATTCGAAATTGGAAAGCGGCGTTAAATCGATTTATGATTGAGTTTGAGGATCGACTTAGACCCTATATTTAAAACTGGGCGGATACACAGAAATATTTACAGGGTCTCATAATGTGCTATTTCCTTATATACCCTTCACGAATGATTTCTAGGTTTTGTTATCTTCACTCCTCACCCCAATCACCTATTAATATAGGTTCATGGGCCTTCGTCACTCGATGGCCGCACCATCAGCATTAGAAGAACCAGGATGCTCTTCTAATGCATGATGAAAATTAACGCTTTACCGATTAAGACAACTTTTGCTGTAAAAGCTGATTTACCTGTCCTGGGTTAGCACTGCCTTTCGAGGCTTTCATAACTTGCCCCACAAAGAAGCCAATCATTTTCTTACGTTTGGCATCATCCGCTGCTTTATATTGCTCAACTTGTTCAGGATGCTGGGCAATAATCTCGTCAACAATAGCTGCAATGGCATTGGTGTCGGTGACTTGCTTTAATCCTTTAGCCTCGATCACTGCATCAACATCATCAGCACCTTCCCATAATGCCTCAAATGCAGTTTTAGCGCCTTTACCATTAATGGTTTGATCTTTTAAGCGGCTAAGTAATTTGGCTAAGCGATCTGCAGGTACTGGGCTTTCTGTAATCTCCAGGTTATTTTTATTCAGTCTTGCTGCTAATTCACCCATCATCCAGTTGGCTGCCAGTTTGGCATCATCACACTGCGTTGCCACTTGCTCAAAATATTCTGCTGTTTCTCGCTCTTCCGACAAAATCGTTGCGTCATACTCGCTGAGTTTAAACGCATCCATAAAGCGTTGGCGTTTTTGTTCTGGCAACTCAGGCAATCCATCTCTTATAGACTTCAAGTCTTCATCTGTAATGATGACGGGCAATAAGTCAGGGCAAGGGAAGTAGCGGTAATCATTGGCCTCTTCTTTGCCCCGCATGGAGCGAGTTTCATCACGCTCGGAGTCATAAAGGCGGGTTTCCTGCACAACTTTATTACCGGCCTCAAGTACATCAATTTGTCGCTCTATTTCATAGTTAATGGCTTTTTCAATAAAGCGAAATGAGTTGACGTTTTTAATTTCGGCACGGGTACCGAGGGTGGTTTCGCCTTTGGGGCGAATCGATACGTTGGCATCGCAGCGCATGGAACCTTGAGCCATGTTGCCATCTGAGATGCCTAAGTAACGAATCAGGCCATGAATATACTTTAAATAAGCCACGGCTTCTGTTGCTGAACGCAGGTCTGGCTCTGACACTATTTCCAGCAGTGGTGTACCTGCGCGGTTAAGGTCGATACCTGTCATCCCATGAAAGTCTTCATGGAGCGACTTACCTGCATCTTCTTCCAGGTGAGCACGAGTCACCCCAATGCGTTTAATTTCACCACTTTCTAAAGGAATATCCACATAGCCTTGTCCCACAATCGGTAAATCCATTTGGCTGGTTTGGTAGCCTTTGGGCAGGTCTGGATAAAAGTAATTTTTACGGGCAAATATATTGGTTTGATTAATGTGAGCATGTATACCCAAGCCGAACATGACGGCCATGCGAACTGCTTCAGCGTTCAGTACAGGCAATACGCCAGGCAAGCCTAAATCCACTGCACAGGCCTGGGTGTTTGGCTCTGCACCAAAAGCAGTGCTGGCACCTGAGAAAATTTTTGACTTAGTTGCAAGTTGTACGTGAACTTCCAACCCAATAACCGCTTCCCATTGCATGATTGCTATAACCTCGTTGTTTACCTTGTTGATTAGTCAAGTGCCGCAGGGCGTTGGCGGTGCCAATCGGTGGCTTGTTGGAATTGATGGGCAACTTGCAGTAGTTTTGCTTCAGCAAAGTAGTTGCCAATGATTTGCAAGCCTACGGGTAAACCATCCACCAAACCGGCTGGCACTGACATAGCAGGCAAACCAGCCAGGTTAACTGCGATGGTATTAATATCTGAGGCATACATAGCAACGGGGTCATCCATTTTTTCGCCAATATTAAAGGCGGTAGTGGGTGCTGTTGGGCTCATAATGACGTCTACGTCATTAAATACATTCGTAAAGTCCTGTTTGACCAAGCGACGAATTTTTTGGGCTTTAATGTAATAAGCATCGAAATAGCCAGCTGATAACGCATAAGTGCCGACTAGAATACGACGTTTAACTTCAGCACCAAAACCTTCACCACGACTACGTTTATAAAGGTCTTCTAGATCTTTTGGCGCTTCGCAGCGATAACCATAACGAACACCGTCAAAGCGTGATAAGTTGGAGGAAGCCTCAGCCGGAGCAATGACGTAGTAGGCCGGTAGTGATAAAGCGGTATGCGGCAGGCTGACTTCTTTGATGGTTGCGCCAAGTTGGCGATAGACATCAAGTGCAGCATGAATGGCTTTGCTGACATTACTATCAATACCCGCTGAAAAATACTCTGTTGGCAACCCTATCGTCAGACCTGTCAGTGGCTGACTAAGTGACTCGGTATAGTCAGGTACAGGCTGATCAACACAGGTTGAATCCTTGCTATCAAAACCTGACATCACATTTAGGAGGAGTGCTGCATCTTCTGCAGAACGCGTCATTGGGCCTGCTTGATCTAAACTAGAAGCAAAGGCAATCATTCCCCAGCGAGAGATACGGCCATAAGTTGGTTTAATGCCAGTGATACCACATAGCGCTGCAGGTTGACGAATAGATCCACCGGTATCTGTGCCTGTGGCTGCGGGTGTGAGTTGGGCTGCTACGGCTGCTGCAGAACCACCGGATGAGCCTCCGGGCACACGTTTGATATCCCAAGGGTTACAGACTGAGCCAAAATGGCTGGTTTCATTGGATGAACCCATGGCAAATTCATCCATGTTGGTTTTACCCAGGGTGATAAAGTTGGCTTGACTGAACTTTTCGGTGACGGTTGACTCATAAGGCGCAATAAAGTTAGCCAGCATTTTAGAGCCACAGGTTGTTTTTATACCCTTGGTGCAGAAAATGTCTTTATGGGCAATAGGGATACCTGCAAATTGATTCGCTTGACCACTGGCTCTGAGTTGATCTGCCTGTTTGGCTTGATTCAAAGCGTCTTCTTCGTTAACCGTAATAAAACTGTTGTATTTTTTGTCAAGTTGATTAATTCTGGAGATATAGTGTTGCGTAAGTTCTACGCTGGAGAATTTTTTATCAGCCAGCCCATGAACCAGCTCAGCGATTGTCAGTTCGTGCATTGCAGCAATATCCTGTTGAACCATTAGCCTTTAATCATTAGCTGTCTGGAACAGTTTCTCATTGAGTGCTAGGCAGCGCCGAATTCACTCTATGAGCTACCCAACAAATAGGGTATGTAACAGCTAGATGCAAAAAAGTGATGGTTTATCTATCTTTGGTGTAGCGGTAAATACTTTGCGGTATTGTTAAATAGTATTGGTGTGGTTATTCGATAACGTTTTACTCGATAACTTTAGGCACCAGGTATAGCCCATTTTCGGTTTGGGGTGCCAGCTGTTGAAAGTGGTCACGCTGGTTAGTCTCAGTAACCTCATCACTACGCAAGCGCTGAACAAGTTCAAGCGGGTGGGCTAAAGGCTCGATATTGTCAGTATTGACAGCCTGCATTTGATCAACCATGTGTAAAATGTCTTTGAGGGTAGCGGTGGTGTTTTCAATGTCTTGTTCATTGATCGCGATGCGAGCCAAGTGGGCAATACCTTCCACATCTGAGCGGTCAAGCGCCATGAGTATCTCCACAAATTGGGTTGAGAATTGCTTATCATAGACAATTATACCTGCAGGCTAAAGTGAAAAGCATACAGATACAGTACAAAATAAGCAGTTTAATTTAGGGGTATTAATACATAATCTCAAGCCGAAAAATGTCTATACCTCGATGAATGTGTATTGAACTTGCTCAAACTTGCTGCCGTTGTTAGAGTTCGGCAGCATTGGTTTTAGTTTTTTTGTTGGGAAGATAGCGACGCATGCTAAAAAAATTACGGGGATTTTTTTCCAGTGACCTGTCGATAGACCTGGGAACCGCCAATACCCTCATTTATGTTCGCGACAAAGGTATTGTACTGAATGAACCTTCAGTGGTGGCCATTCGCCATCATGGCAACCAAAAGAGTGTTGCGGCCGTGGGGATGGACGCGAAACGGATGCTTGGACGGACTCCCGGCAATATCACGGCTATTCGGCCACTTAAAGATGGGGTTATTGCTGACTTTAATGTAACTGAAAAAATGCTTCAGCACTTTATTAATAAGGTACATGAGAATAGCTTTATTCAGCCTAGCCCCAGAGTGTTGGTGTGTGTGCCTTGCAAGTCTACCCAAGTCGAACGTCGAGCAATTCGTGAGTCGGCCTTAGGTGCTGGAGCACGCGAAGTATACTTGATTGAAGAGCCGATGGCGGCAGCTATTGGTGCCGGTCTTCCGGTAGAAGAAGCTCGTGGTTCTATGGTGGTGGATATTGGTGGTGGTACCACGGAAATCGCAATTATTTCATTAAGCGGTATTGTTTACTCTGAGTCAGTTCGAGTTGGGGGGGATCGCTTTGATGAAGCCATTGTCACTTATGTGCGTCGTAACTATGGCAGTCTTATCGGTGATGCCACCGCGGAACGAATTAAACAAGAAATCGCTTGTGCTTACCCAACAGAAGAATTACGTGAAATAGATGTCCGTGGTCGTAATCTTGCCGAAGGTGTGCCCCGTAGCTTCACCTTAAACAGCAATGAAATCCTTGAAGCGCTGCAAGAATCCCTGTCTGCTATTGTGCAATCTGTTAAAAGTGCGCTTGAGCAGTCACCTCCTGAGCTGGCATCCGATATTGCAGAGCGTGGTATGGTACTCACAGGTGGTGGTGCATTACTCCGTGGTTTTGACCAGCTGCTTAGCGAAGAAACAGGTTTACCTGTGGTAGTGGCAGAAGACCCACTGACCTGTGTTGCCCGCGGTGGTGGTCGAGCGCTTGAAATCATGGATAAACATGCAATTGATTTGCTATCCACTGATTAGCTTGTAAGCTATTCCCCTTCATCATTGGGATATATAGTGCTAGGGCCTGTTAACACTAAAATATAGCTGCATGCTTGAGTGGGGCTGATGAACATATCTGGCTTCCACACATCTCTGTAAATGAATTGCCCAATACCTTCTGATGCGGTATTGGGCTTTATTTGTTATTTTTTTGTGACATATAAGAGGTCTTTCTATTAAGTCGTTATTTGCTAAACAGCGGTCTTTGGCTACACGACTGTTTTTGTGTGTTGTGCTTTCTGTAGCATCAATGATCGTTGATCACAAATATAATTATTTGGACACTGTACGTGCATGGTTAACAGTGATTGTGACGCCTATTCAGTGGGTGGCTGACATTCCTGCGCGAATGTGGGGCATGGCGGATAATGCACTACAAACGCGGGCTGAGTTACTGGAAGAAAATGCTCGCCTGGAAGCCAAAAATTTAATACTAGAACGAAAGCTGCAAAAACTGGCAGCGCTGACGGCACAAAATATTCGTTTACGTGAGTTACTAAACTCATCTCGCTCCATTGATGAAAAAGTACTTATTGCTGAGTTAATGGGGATTGACCCTAACCCTTACACCCACCAGATTATTGTCAATAAAGGTTCACTGGATGGTGTCTATGTGGGCCAGCCGCTACTGGATGCTAAGGGGCTAATGGGGCAGGTTATTACTGTCAGCCCATTTAGCAGTCGTATTATGCTGATTACTGATACTCACCACAGTATTCCTGTTCAGGTTAATCGTAATGGGGTTCGTGCTATTGCAGTGGGAACAGGTAAGCTGGATGAGCTGGAACTAAGGCATGTGCCGGATACTACCGACATTCGTCAAGGTGATATTCTGGTGAGTTCGGGGTTGGGACAAAAATTTCCGGTGGGTTATCCGGTGGGGGAAGTTATTTCAGTTGTCCATGATCCAGGTAAACCCTTTGCTGTAATTAAAGTAAGACCTGCCGCTAAGTTAGATCGTAGTCGACATGTGTTGTTGGTGTTTACCCATCATCAAACACAAGCGTTGACTGATGAGATTATACAGGAAGACCAACGTGACGCTGCAGAAAGCTAATCGCTCTTGGATAATTTGGGTCACGTTATTTATGGCCTATGTGTTGTGTTTACTGCCGATGCCTTCCTGGCTAGCCATTGGACGACCTGAGTGGTTAGCAATGGTTGTCATTTATTGGGGAATGGCCCTGCCAGAGCGTATGGGCATTTTCACCGCTTGGACACTGGGTATCTTGCTTGATGTTATGCAAGGCGTGCTGTTAGGACAAAATGCATTGGGTATGGTGGTTGTGGCGTATGTTGCATTACGTTTGCATCGCCGGATTCGGGTTTTTCCTTTATTGCAGCAGTCGCTTTTTATTCTGGTACTAGTGGGTATTTATCAGTTGATTAGTTTATGGGCGCGATCGGTTGTCGGTCGTATGCCGCCTAATTTGTTGTTTATGATGCCTGCTGTGGTGAGTGCCGTATTGTGGCCCTGGTTATTTATTATTCTTCGAGATATTAGAAGGCGCTACAAAGTGTCCTAAGTATATTTTTTGCTGTGACTATGTCCTCTTAGCAAACAGCTTGCAACGCTAGGGTTAGCATTGCTAAGGCTAGTTATACGGTACATTTAGTATTGCCTAAGGGGACATTGCTAGTTGTTCTTTCCGCTACTTTCGCGTTAAATCTATAGTCTATTAGCGTACTACCTCAGTATTGGCCCTTTTTTGAGCGGGGTTAGTTGTTTACTGCCACGGTATGTGCTGAATTAGTGAGATGCGATGAATTAGCTAGAGCGATCTTATTTTATATTGGTTAGTCTTATACCACTCGTGTAGTCCCTTGTGGATTTTGTTTGTGCTAGCACAAAGAGGCATTGATGATTTACCTCGCTTCTCAGTCGCCAAGGCGCCAGGAACTGTTAAAGCAGATTGGTGTTAAGTATGTGGTTATTTCAGCTGCAATTGATGAATCTCCCTATGCTGGTGAAGTTGGAGAGGCCTATGTGCTGAGGATGGCAAAGGAAAAAGCAGATGCTGGGTGGCACACATTGCAGGCTAAGGCGAATGCCGTAGTTAACAGTGCGAATAGCCCTTTTGTTTTAGCGGCAGATACCAGTGTCATTGTCGATGGCTGTATTATGGGGAAGCCCAAAAGTACAGCAGATGCGCAGGCAATGCTGATGCGTTTGGCCAATCGCACGCATCAAGTTATAACGGCAGTTGCCGTGCAATCTAGCAACCAGCTGGAAACCCGCTTGAGCATCAGCAATGTTACTTTTCGTGCGCTGACAGAGGCAGAGGTACAAGCTTACATAGAGAGTGGTGAACCTTTAGATAAAGCTGGTGCCTATGCTATACAAGGGCTAGGTGCAGTTTTTGTGCAACATTTAGCGGGCAGTTATTCTGGAGTGATGGGACTGCCCTTGGCTGAAACGGCTGAGTTACTCCAGTTAATGGGTGTACCCACAGGGCTTTCATCTTGGAGAAAACAACTAGAGCGTGCAGATGAGTGAAGAAATACTGATGAATATCACACCCATGGAGTCGCGGGTGGCTGTGGTAGAAAACGGTGTACTGCAAGAGGTGTACATCGAACGCACTCAACGTCGTGGTATTGTTGGTAATATTTATAAAGGCAAAGTAGTCAGGGTATTGCCAGGGATGCAGGCAGCGTTTGTCGATATTGGCTTAGAGCGCGCTGCGTTTATACACGCCAGTGAGATTATTCCTAAAAATAATGATGCGAAGGAGACTGAATCTTCCTCAAGCAATGACACTGAACCTCACATCAGTTATTTAGTCCATGAAGGTCAATCCATAGTGGTTCAGGTTACCAAAGATCCTCTGGGAACCAAAGGTGCTCGACTGACAACTCATATTTCTATTCCTGCTCGTTATCTTGTGTTTATGCCTCACACCAACCATGTTGGTATCTCGTTACGTATTGAAGATCAGCAGGAGCGTGAGCGGTTAAAGGTGATGGTGGAAACGCTCCTTGAGGAGCATGGGCTTCAAGATAAAGGCGGCTTTATTCTTAGAACGGCGGCTGAAGGTGTCGGTGAAGCGGAAATACTAAATGATATTTTTTTCTTGCACCGCTTGTGGGATTCAATTTCAGAAAGTATTGCTTCCATTAAAGCACCTGTTGCAGTTTATGAAGATCTTCCTCTTTATTTGCGTACTTTAAGAGATCTGGTTGAGCCTATCATTGAAAAGGTTCGTATTGACTCTAAAGAAACCTACTTAAAGGTACTTAAATTTGTTAAGAAATTAATCCCGCAAATTGAAGATCGTGTTGAATACTATCCTGGCGAGCGTCCCATTTTTGATTTATACAGTGTTGAGGATGAAATACAACGTGCGCTCAGCCGAAAGGTTCCACTTAAATCTGGCGGCCATCTGATTCTTGATCAGACTGAAGCGATGACGACTATTGATGTAAATACAGGGGCTTTTGTTGGTCATCGTAATCTGGAAGAGACTATTTTTAAAACGAATTTAGAAGCAGCCACAGCAATAGCCCGTCAGCTCCGTTTGCGCAATCTTGGTGGCATTATCATCATCGATTTTATTGATATGGAAGATGAGGAGCATAAACGACAAGTCTTTCGTATGCTGGAAAAAAACCTTGAGCGTGATCATGCGAAAACCAATATTACAGGGGTTTCCGAGTTAGGTTTAGTGGAAATGACCCGTAAACGGACGCGTGAAAGTCTGGAAAATGTGCTGTGCGAGCCTTGTCCAACTTGCCAGGGACGCGGTTCATTGAAAACTCCAGAAACCGTTTGTTATGAAATATTTCGGGAGATCCTTAGAGAAGCAAGGGCTTATGATAGCGATACCTACTTAGTATTGGCGGCACAAACTGTGGTGGATCGCCTACTGGAGGAAGACTCTGGTAATGTCGCTGACCTGGAAGAATTTATTGAAAAAAATATACGTATTCAGGTTGAACCTATGTATACCCAAGAACAATTTGATGTTGTCTTGGTATAAAGCAAGTTGCGTGTAATTTTATATTCCCTAACGAGCCTTCGTTTGGGATATAGGCTTGGTGTTTTGGATAGCTAAATGCTTTGGATTACCCGTTGGTTTTCTCGAATTGTTTGGTGGCTTGCAGTCACTTTGGTTGTGCTTGTAGCACTTTATGTCAGCCTCGGGCGTTTTCTTCTGCCACACTTATCAGACTACCGTGAAGAATTGGCTCAGACACTGACAGAGTACTTTAGTGCTGAGGTGTCAATTGGGCAGTTAGCGGGGAGTTGGCAAGGGTTTAATCCAGCATTGGTTGCGACTGATGTTGTGGTTAAAAGCCCACAAGCCCCCCAGCAAAATGCACTGTCTGCAAAGCAAATCATCCTATCCTTTGATACGTTAGGCTCCATTTTGGCGGGGTCGTTAGTGTTTGAGCAGCTGGAAGTGAATGGTGCCAATGTCCAGCTACAGGAATACAGTGCAAAGCAGTGGCGCTTGCGAGGCTTTCAGGACACTCGCACTGGGGAAAGTGACTTTAGCCTGATTTCGAAGCTTATTTTACAGCAAAATCGCCTGCATCTACTGGACAGCACTGTTTTATTTGAGCCTTTACAAGGCACAACTCAAGCGCTGAGCGACGTTCAGCTGACATTTGAAAATACCCGTCAGGGGATTCATGTGACTGGCTCTGTTCGGGATAGTCATGCAGATCAACCTTCTGGACAGATATCGATTGCAGCCAAAATAAGTCAATGGGGGAAGACCTGGCAAAAAACTATACTGTCCGCCATGCTCGATGTTGAGGGTATTCACCTAACGCCCTGGTTTGCTATGTTTCTTCCTGAGTCTGTTCAAATGAATGTAGAACAGCTTAATGGGAAGCTATGGATAACGTGGAATGGGCAACAGTTAAATGCACATAGTAAGCTTGATCTGACTGAGGTCAAGGGCCGTTGGGCTGACTACCAACTGCCTGTCATCCAGCATTTCAAGATTAACAATAGCCAGCTACAGTGGTCTTCCAGTCAACAGTGGCAGTGGCGTGCTAAAGATTTAGCACTTGCGGTAAATAATCAACCGCTGTTAACGCTGCCATATATATCAGCAGACAGCCAGCTAACCGAAGTTACACGACTTAAACCGCCTACTACTCAAAGAGATGTTGCTCAGCTCACAGCAACAACACAAAGCAGTCAGCCTGATTCTGTTAATCGCTCTAATCAAACCCTGACTAAGACACCACAAATTACTTTGGCACTTTCCGAAATTGATTTGGCTGCGCTGAAGAATATAACACTTTCCACCCAATGGCTGCCCAAAGAAGCACACCAGTTGTTGAGTACGCTAAATCCGGTAGGGAAATTACGACAGGTGTGGTTGGACTGGCAACCCGCTAACACATCCGCTTTTGTTGCCAGTGCACGCTTAGATCAAGTAGGTGTTGATGCATGGGAGAATGCCCCTTCTGGCTCAGGTATTTCAGGTTATACATTGATCACACCCGCCCAGGGCGTGATTTTGCTGGACACTAAACGCTTTAGTTTGGGTATGGAAAACCTGTTTCGTAGGACCTGGTACTACGATCAGGCGGCGGGGCGTTTAGAGTGGCGTATTTTTGATAACCAGTATGAACTTTATACCCATGACGTAGCCTTGTCAGGGGATGATGGGCATTTTAAAGGGCAATTTAGGCTCCAGTTTCCCTTTGATGATAGACCTGCACAAGTGGCTTTAACGGTTGGCGTGACAGATGGCGATGCCCAGTACACTGGTCAGTATTTGCCAGCACGAGGAGGGATATCTGAAGAACTGGTCGCCTGGCTTGATCAAAGTATTAAGCGGGCAGATATTGAGTCAGGCGCATTTGTTTATAACGGATCTCTTGACCCTGAGGATTTAGATTCTGCCAGCAATTTTGGTTTGTTTTTTAAGATTAGCCAGGGAACCTTGCAGTATGACCCTGCATGGCCAGTGGCTAACGGCTTGAAAGCACTGGTGCATGTCAGTAGTGATCACTTGAATGTTGAGGTCGAAGAGGGGGGGATATACACCAATAGCAAAATTGATGGTTTGCAGGTAACTGCAGATTTTACCGCGTTGGAAGATAACCAACCGCTAGTGCTGAATTTAACTGGTAATGCAAAGTTGGTGGGCAGTGATGCAAATAAGCTTCTTCATGAAAGCCCTATAGCTGAAGCGTTAGCTGAGGTTGATGTGCCATGGTCTGTTGCGGGTGACTATGATGTCAATCTAGGTTTAAGCATACCACTTGAGGAAAAGGCACAGCCAACGGGGGCGGTCGATATTGGTGTAAAAAATGGCCAAATAAAATTGCCTAAACAGGCTATCCACTTCGACAAGATTAATGGTGCTCTGCGCTATGAAGCTGGGCAGGGCATGGTTGCGAAGGATTTAAGGGGAGAGTTTTTAGGTAGTCCATTGGCTGCAAAGCTAGCGGTGAAAAAAGAAAAGCAACAAACCGTGCAAACTATTCAGCTGCAAGGCCCTATACAAAGCCAGTCATTAATGAGTTGGTTGGGTGCACCGAAGCCTGTTCAGCAAGTGGTACAAGGCAAAACTGATGTTACAGCTGAACTAAAAGTGTATGCATCCCAGAAGCAGGCTCCACAATTAACCATTGAAACGGATTTACAGGGGGTTGGCTTAAACCTGCCTATTCCTTTTGCTAAATCTCCCAGTGAGAAGCGCCTATTACGGTTGAGCATTGCTTTTCAAGAGCCTTTGCTGCTGAGGGGAATGCTTCAAAATCAACTCAGTGCAGCACTATTACTGGGTAAACAGGGTTTAGTCTCAGCCAATCTGCTGGTGGGCCGCAGTGGGTTGATTTCGCCTATACCCAGAGGGATTCAAGTGGCGGGCTGGTTACCTGTGCTTGATGTTAGTCAGTGGCAAAAGCTATGGGTTGGCTTTGACAATGAGGGAACGCCATCGATTAAACCCGTCACTATTCGCAACTTCGCGATAGATAAGTTAATTGCAGCAGAACAGCAGCTAAACAAAATCAATGTGTCGCTGCTGACGATGAGGGATCATTGGCGAGTGTTACTGGATAGTGCTGATTTAAAGGGGCAGGTCAATATGCCTTTTACTCAAGCTCAACCTATGGATATCTGGGTTGATAAAGCGGTGATTCGAAGTCTTGCGGACAAAAAAGTAAGCTCATCCAAAAGCAATCAGGATACGACAATACAGCCGCAGTCTATTCCTGCGATGAACCTTCGAATACATGATTTAACACTGGACAAGCGAAAGATTGGCTCATTATCCGCGAATATTCGTCCAAATCCAAAAGGGCTTCAGGTACAAAATATCGTCGGGGATATGCAGGGGCTTTCCATTACAGGGGACTTGTCGTGGAATTATCAACGAGGTTTTCATCGTTCGTTTTACAAAGGTGTGATGCGCGCTAAAGATATTGGCAAAGTCCTCGAAAACTGGGGGTATGCAGCGACACTGACCAGTAAAAAAACAAAAATTTCTATTGATGTCAATTGGCCCGGCTCACCAATGGCTTTTGAGTTAAAAACGCTCACGGGTAAAGTGGATAGTAAAATAGAGCATGGTCGTTTTGTGGAAACTGAGCGTTCTGCCAATGCGTTGAAACTGCTGGGTATTCTTAATTTTAATTCAATTGCTCGACGTTTACGCTTAGATTTTTCTGACTTATTTTCCTCTGGTGTGAGTTTCGATAAGTTCAAAGTTTATGGGCGTTTTAATGGAGGGATTCTGACATTTGATAAGCCCGTAACCATCGAGGGACCCTCAGCCGATTTTCAAATGGATGGAGTACTTAATTTTATTACGAATAAGGTTGATGCTTTTCTGGTAGTTACCCTACCAGTGACGGACAATTTACCCATTATTGCAGTACTGATGGGTGCTCCCCAAGTAGGCGGTGCCATTTATTTATTTGATAAGCTACTCGGTAATACCGTCCAACAGTTTGCCAGTGCGCGCTATCGTTTGACGGGAACACTGACCGATCCAAAAGTGTCATTTGATAAAATATTCAGTGCTGACACACAAAAGACGAATAAAGGGAAGAAATGAAACATAAAGTAGCTGCTGTACAAATGAACTCTGGTATGGATGTCGCAGAGAACTTAACGCATTCTGAGCGCTTAATTAGTCAGGTCGCTCGACTCGGTGCTCGTTTGGTGGTGTTGCCAGAGTGTTTCGCTGCGTTTGCTGCATCTGATATGCTAGCCATAGGGCAGGGGGAGCAAACTAATGAAGGGCCTATTCGATCTTTTTTAGCGGAGCAGGCAAAAACTCATAAAATCTGGCTGGTAGCAGGCTCTATTCCTTATTTTCCAGAGGGGCAAACAGATGATCGCTGCTTGGCCAGCTGTTTTGTCTATAATGATCAGGGAGACGAAGTCGCGCGTTATGATAAAATCCACTTATTTGATGTCAATGTGGATGACAGCAAAGGGTCGTATCGGGAGTCAAAGGAGTTCCTGCCAGGTAAACATCTTGTCGTTATTGATACCCCGTTTGGTCGAGTAGCACCCGTCATTTGCTACGATTTACGTTTTCCAGAAATATTCAGGAAGCTGGCTGAGCAGCACGTCGATATTTTTTGTATTCCGTCTGCGTTTACGGCAGTTACAGGTGCTGCGCACTGGGAAACATTAGTAAAAGCTCGCGCGATTGAAAATTTTAGTTATGTGATTGCCGCCAATCAGACAGGTATGCATGGGGATAAGCGTGAAACCCATGGTCACTCAATGATTGTCGATCCTTGGGGACAAGCAATTGCTTCTACCACAAAAGGTGAAGCCGTTATTCTGGCTGATATTGATTTACAAAAAGTCAAACAAATTCGTGATCAGATGCCTTCATTATCGCATCGATGTCCTTATGAACTGGCTGTGATCAAGAAATAGGTTTCTTATTATTTATGACTGATTTATTACTCTCTGCAAAAGAACAACTGTTGATGCCTGCTGAGCTCACAGAAAATCATGTTGCCAATATTATTGATGGCATGTTGGGTCATCAGATTGATGCAGCAGACTTATATTTTCAAAACTCGCGTTTTGAGTCTTGGGTTTTAGACGATGGCATCGTTAAAGAGGGCAGCTTCAATGTTGATCGTGGAGTAGGTGTGCGCGCCATGAGCGGTGAGAAAACTGGCTTTGCTTATTCCAATGAAATCATTCTTCCCGCATTAAATCAGGCAGCAGAAGCGGCTCGGTCGATTGCAGTACGAGGGCAAACTCAGTCAGTACAGGC
Source organism: Zooshikella ganghwensis DSM 15267 (assembly GCF_000428585.1). Taxonomy (GTDB): domain Bacteria; phylum Pseudomonadota; class Gammaproteobacteria; order Pseudomonadales; family Zooshikellaceae; genus Zooshikella; species Zooshikella ganghwensis. The sequence goes on from NZ_AUAF01000031.1 coordinate 14,412, forward strand.
TTGGCAGCGTTCACGCCCGTTAGCACTGTATCCTGCCAGTAATCCTCTTAATGTGATGACACAGCAGGATAAGGTAACACTGCTAAAAGATATGGATCAGCAAGCACGACAACTGGATCCAAGAGTAAAACAGGTGACGGTTAGTTTAGCGGGAGGCTATGAAACAGTCTTAGTCGCTGCGAGTGATGGTACTTTAGCAGGTGATGTAAGGCCATTGGTGCGTTTAAATATTTCTGTGATTGTAGAGCAGGATGGGCGTCGTGAGCGAGGATCTGCTGGTGGTGGAGGGCGCACGGATTACCAGCTATTTATCAAAGAAAATCGTGCTCAAGATTACGTGCGTGAAGCTGTGCGTCAGGCGCTGGTCAACCTTGAAGCAGAGCCTTCTCCAGCAGGTGCTATGCCTGTGGTGCTGGGACCTGGCTGGTCTGGTGTATTGCTCCATGAGGCTGTAGGCCATGGCTTGGAGGGGGATTTTAACCGTAAAGGTAGCTCTGCATATTCCGGTCGAATTGGTGAGCAAGTTACCTCTTCTCTCTGCACAGTGGTTGATGATGGCACATTACCAGGGCGGCGAGGGTCGCTGAATATGGATGATGAAGGGGTGCCAACCGAGTGTACGGTATTGATTGAAAAAGGTATTCTGAAAAATTACATGCAAGATAAGCAAAATGCTCGTCTGATGGGTATGAAAGCAACGGGTAATGGACGTCGGGAGTCTTACTCTCACTTGCCTATGCCGCGTATGACTAACACTTATATGCTGCCGGGTGAACATGACCCAGAAGAAATAATTGCTTCAGTTGATAGAGGTATTTACGCCGCGCAGCTTGGTGGTGGGCAGGTTGATATTACCTCAGGCAAGTTTGTATTTTCGACCAGTGAAGCTTATTTAATCGAAAATGGAAAAATTACACGGCCAGTGAAGGGTGCTACTTTAATTGGCAATGGCCCTGATGTAATGAACAACATCACGATGGTAGGTAATGATTTATCACTTGATCCTGGTATAGGTGTGTGTGGTAAAGAAGGCCAGTCAGTACCAGTAGGTGTTGGGCAGCCAACCCTAAAAATTGCAGAAATAACTGTGGGAGGCACAGGGGCATAAGCCCCTGTTTATGAGTTATACCTATAGCGCAGGACTATGGTTTTAACCTAAAAAGTTCTGCTGCAGGTCCAGCTCCCGCAGGTAACGAAAGAGTTTACGGCTAGCACTGGGCGGCTTATTGTTTGCCGCTTCTTTGTGAGCCTGTCGGATCAGCTGTCTTACATGTTGAACTTCAACTTCAGGGCACTGTGCCATTAATTCATTCAGGGATTCTTGGCTAGTAGACTCGTCAATTAACCGGTCACGCCAGCGTTCCAGCAAGTGAAAGCGCCGTGCAGATTCTTCGCTGGTACTGTCAAGGCGGTCTAATGTTGCAATAATTGCTTCAGTATCTTGGTCACGCATCAGCTTGCCAATAAACTGCAGGTGGCGTTTTTGGGCATTAAAGCTTTTAATGCGTTTACCTTCTTCCAGGGCTTGGCGTAACCTGTCGTTTAGTGGAAGTTGGTTAAGAATATCTGGTTTTAGCTCTAGTAAGCGCTGGCCTAACGCCAGCAAAGAATGCATTTCACGCTTGAGCTGGGATTTACTTTTATAGTCGTCAAATTCTTCAGGTAAGGCTTCGTCAGTCATCATTCTGCTAAGGAATCTTTGTTACAGTATGGCGCAATTGTAGCCTGAATCATCTTAGTTAACACTACTTGATTCATATACCCAATACGAAGGGTATAATCACGAGCCTGGATCACTTGACTCAGCCTGTTTAACACTAACAAGTTTAAATATATTTATGACTGTGCAACAACATTCTCACTCAATCGATCCTAAGGTCGAGCAAAAACAGCTGGAAAGCCTGGTTGAACAAATTCTAGCTGAAGCGAAACGACAAGGTGCCACAGCAGCTGAAGTCGGTGTTAGCTTGGATACCGGCTTATCTGCCAGTGTCCGTAAGGGCGAGGTCGAAACGGTAGAGTTCAACTGTGATCGAGGCTTTGGCATTACAGTGTATATCGGGCAGCGAAAAGGGTCAGCCAGTACGTCAGATAGCTCATCCCAAGCGATCGAGGATACTGTTGCTGCAGCAGTGAATATTGCTCGATATACATCAGAGGATAACTGTGCGGGGTTGGCTGATCCTGAGCAAATGGCGCAGCAAGTCCCTGATCTGGACTTGTATCATCCCTGGGGTATCAACCCAGAGCAAGCCGTGGAGTTGGCCAAAACGACAGAAGCTGCAGCCTTTCAACAAAGTGAGCTTATCAGTAACTCAGAAGGCTCAACAGTTGCTAGTCATCAGGGCTGCCGGTTGTATGGCAACTCCAATGGCTTTTTGGGTAGCTATTTATCCAGCCGCCACAGTATCAGCTGCGTTATGATTGCCCAGCAGCAGAATGAAATGCAGCGTGACTATTGGTATACCATTGCCCGGAATAGCAATGACCTGCAAGCTGCTGAGCAGGTAGGTATTAAAGCCGCTGAGCGTACAGCAGCCCGCTTGGGATCACGTAAAGTGGAAACCTGTCAAGTGCCTGTGCTTTTTTCGGCGGAGCTGGCGAGTAGTTTACTGGGGCATTTTCTTTCTGCTGTAACAGGTTCTAGTCAGTATCGCGAAGCATCATTTTTGTTAAATAGCCTTGGTCAACAGATTTTTCCTGATAATGTACGCATTCATGAGCAGCCACACTTAAAGGGTGCCATAGGAAGTGCAGCGTTTGATAATGATGGGGTAGCGACTTATGCAAAAGATTTTGTAGCAGATGGGGTGCTGCAAAGTTATATCTTAAGTACGTATTCTGCCCGTAAGTTGAAAATGCAGAGTACAGCAAATGCGGGTGGAGTTCATAATCTTTTCATTGAACCCAATAACCACTCTTTTGAGGATTTGCTGAAAAAAATGGATCGAGGGCTGTTAGTTACAGAGCTAATGGGGCATGGTGTTAATACCGTTACAGGGGACTACTCTCGCGGTGCTGCGGGCTTCTGGGTTGAAAATGGCAAAATCCAGTTTCCGGTGTCAGAGGTTACGATTGCTAGCAACTTAAAAGATATGTTTAGAAACCTGGTTGCTATTGGCAGTGATATTGACTGGCGAAGTAATGTTAAAACCGGTTCGTTGCTGGTTGAGCAAATGACTGTGGCTGGACACTAATCATCATTACCTTTTAAGTTACATTAATTATTAAGTTCCTCTGGTGCTAGCCTCATGCGAAAAAGTATGAGGCTAATCCAAGAAAAGCAACAAAGCCTACAACATCTGTGACTGTGGTTAGTATTACGCTTCCGGCTAATGCAGGATCAATACGCATTGCTTTTAACAATAGGGGAAGCGCAGCACCTGCAATGGCTGCCACTAATAAATTTGCGACCATTGCTAGTGCAATCACAAGAGAAATGATGGGGTCTTTAAACCATAGCATCGCTGCTATGGAGACGACTATGGCCCAAAGACAACCATTCAGGAAACCAACAATACACTCCCGTGATAACAGCCAGCGCACATTGGATTGACCAATTTGGCCAAGCGCCATCGCACGAATGACCAGAGTGAGCGTTTGGCTTCCTGCAATACCCCCCATGCTGGCGACAATCGGCATAAGCACTGCGAGGGCGACGACTTTGTCGATGGTGTCCTGAAACATGCCAATAACTGCTGAGGCTATAAACGCTGTTAATAAGTTAATCCCTAACCAGATTGCTCGGCTACGGGCTGTTTTCATCACTGGAGCAAAGGTATCGGCATCTTCATCCAGGCCTGCCATACTCATCAATGAGTGCTCACCTTCTTCACGGATGACATCAACCACATCATCAACGGTGATACGGCCCACCAGCTTGCCTTCTTCATCTATTACCGGGGCTGAAACTAAGTCTTGGCGCTCAAATAACAGTGCTACTTGGTTGGCTGACATGCTGGCGGGAATAGCCTGGATATCGGTCTGCATGACTTCTCGTACACTGATAGAGGGGTGAGTTGTCAACATTTTGCTGATGGGCAATACACCAATAAATTCATCACGACGATTAACGACCAGTAAAGCATCGGTCATTTCTGGTAGTTCAGGATGGCGGCGCAAATAGCGAAATACAACATCCAGTGTATTACTGGGACGGACAGTAATCATATCCGTATTCATCAAGCCGCCAGCAGTATCTTCTGGATAAGATAAAACCTGCTCTACACGATGACGGTCTTGGGCATCCATGGATGCCAACACTTGTCGGGTAATAGTATCTGGCAGCAGTTGCAGCATATCTGCCAGATCATCGGTATCAATATTTTCAGTGAGGGCTGCCACCTCATCAACATTCATCTGCTCCAGATAAAATTGGCGCAGATCATCACCAAGCTCTTGAAGCACTTCTGCAGCAAGCTCTTTATCCAACAGCTGCCAAATAAGCGTTCTTACTTTGGGGGGGGAGGATTCCAGTAGGTGAGCAATGTCCGCTGAGGTTAGGCTGTTCAGCATCATTGATACTTGGGGGGATACCCCTTGTTCCAGTGCCTCATTTAAGACCTGGATTTGGGTATCGGAAATGCTGCTTTGTTGTTGAGCCATAACCCCCCCTGTTGGGCAGTACAGAAGTTACAGGAAGCATAAGAGCGCAAATTCTAACGAAAATTTGCTATAGGCCAAAGTATCTTCTTGATTTGTTTTGCTAAATCAGAGTATGTAGAGGTTGGAATAGGCACCGTTAAGTGTGTTTTTGCTTGTTTTTGGGTAGTCTTAGTAGTTTGTTAAGATTGGCAAGAGGCAAAAGCAGAGGCTGACTTGGTGGTAACTACTCGCCTTCTTCAAAATAGTTATCAACCAATGCCTTAAGTGCAATAAATGCCTGCTCTTCATCTTTGCCTTCAATAAGGACATCAAGTGTTGTACCTTGGCTGGCTGCTAGCATCATTACAGACATAATGCTTTTGCCGTCTACCATTTTACCTGCTTTACCAACACGAATTGTACTGCCAAAGGCTGCAGCCGTTGTTACAAACTTTGCAGCAGCACGGGCATGAAGCCCTAGCTTATTTATGATGATGAGTTGCTCTTCTATCATGGTGACGGCTGAAGTCTTAACGTTTAATTAAGGAAGTTCTCGATGTCTAACTTGGACGTTACGGTACTTAGCTTGAAAAGAAGATGCAAGCCGTTCAGCTAAATAGACCGAGCGGTGATGCCCGCCAGTGCAGCCTATGGCAACAGTAAGGTAACTTCGATTGCAGGCTTCAAAGCTAGGTAACCATTTCTCAATAAACTTATAAATATCCTCAAACATCACTTCAACTTGAGGTTCAGCCATTAAAAACTCTTTAATGGGTTGATCTTTACCCGTGTACTGTCGTAAATGATTCACCCAATAAGGATTGGGTAAGCAGCGTACATCAAAAATATAGTCTGCATCGTTAGGGGCACCTTTTTTAAAGCCAAAGGACTCAAATAAAAGGGCAATACTATTGTCTTGTTTACTGGCTACCCGTTTATTAAATATATCCCGTAAATCATGCAGGGTAAGTCCGGTAGTATCCATTGTGAGATCAGCCAGGTTAGAGATAGGGTCTAAAACCTGTTGCTCAGCTTTAAGTGCTTCAGCCAATGAACAGTTATGGCTGCTTAAGGGATGTTTTCGCCGAGTCTCACTGAATCGCTTTAATAGCTCTTCATCATCAGCATCAAGATAAATAACTTCTGCATCAACTTGCTGCTGCTTAATTCGGTTAATTATTTCCGGAAAGCGTGATAGCTCTTGTCGTATATTTCGAGCATCAATACTTACAGCTACTCGGTCTAAATACGCCTTTTGCAGCTCTTTCGCTAAATCGGGAAGTAAAACCAGGGGTAAATTATCAATACAGAAAAAGCCTTGATCTTCAAGAACATGTAGTCCCGTACTTTTGCCTGAACCTGATCGACCGCTAATGATAACAAGTTTCATACGACTTTAATCTGTACCCTGGTAGTGAGTCGGCTTTAGTTAATTGCGCCATATTATTATTACACAGCAAGTATAGTGTACACCAAAATGACAGCTTCTTGTTGTAGCCAAGCTACAATGAAGTCCGTCATTTAGTGTAAATAAAGACGAAACGCTAAAATAAGTTGGTTGTGTGTGGCTTGTTAATTGGGAAGAGGAGCAATAGCAAGCTCAAAAAGCTCATGGTTGCTTTGAGCATTACGTAACCGGTTTCTGAAGCTGGCATTTTCAAATCGTTCGGCAACAAGTTGCAAAATCGCCAAATGCTCTGAGGTGGCTTCTTCAGGGACTACAAGTGCAAAAATTAGGTCAACAGGGTGATTATCCATAGCATCAAACTCAATAGGTTCTCGCAGTTTTAGTAAGGCTGCCATGGGTTTATCACAGTTAGTTAATCGGCAGTGGGGCAGGGCAATACCTTTGCCAAATCCAGTGCTGCCTAATCGCTCTCGGGTAATAAGACTATCAAAAAGTTCGCTAGCACCTATGCCTGGCCGGAATCCGGCCAGGATATCTGCAATTTGCTCTAACGTTCTTTTTTTGCTGCCACCCTCAACATCACAAGCGGTGCACTCCGGGGCAAGAATCTGTTCGAGTTTCATTGCGTTTTTACAGTCTCCAGCAATCGCCAGTTTAACGGGCTCCTGCGCCCTGTAAACGGTCAAGGTTTTTCTCTTTGTGTTTTAGAAGTTGACGATCCAACCGATCGACAAGCATGTCAATCGCTGCATACATGTCCTCAGATTCCGCTTCAGCGCGAATATCTGCACCTCGTGTATGTAAAGTGGTCTCAGCTTTTTGTCGAAGTTTTTCGACACTTAAAGTGACTTGCACATTGGTAATGTTATCAAAGTGCCGCTCCAAACGCTCAAATTTATTGATGACATATTGGCGCAGCGGATCGGTAATATCAACGTGGTGACCACTAATGTTTATTTGCATGCATCGATCTCCTAGGTGATCCGATTTACAGTCTATCAGTAGAAACTGTGTACTACTACTGACTCCACACTCCCCTCCTTGAAAAGGGGCTAACTGGGGTGTTTGTCACCCTGTAACACTTTTTTACACCAACCGTTTTCGCTCGTTAGAAGGTGGAATAGAAAGTGATTCTCGGTACTTGGCGATAGTTCGTCTTGCCACTTTTATTCCTTGTTCTTCCAGAAGCTTGGCTATTTTACTATCTGATAAAGGTTTTCGCGCATTTTCCGCTGCAATCAATTTTTTTATGATGGCTCGGATTGCTGTTGATGAGCACTCTCCACCCGATGATGTACTAACATGGCTGGAGAAAAAATACTTCAGTTCGAATATACCACGAGGGGTGTGCATATATTTTTGAGTAGTTACTCTTGAAATGGTTGACTCATGCATACCAACCGCTTCAGCAATGTCATGAAGCACTAAAGGCTTCATGGCTTCTTCACCATACTCTAAAAAGCCTTTTTGATGCTCAACAATACAGCTGGCTACACGCATTAATGTTTCATTACGGCTCTGTAAGCTTTTAATGAACCAGCGGGCTTCCTGGAGGTGATTTTTAATGTAGGTATTATCAGAGCTACTATCTGCACGCTTCACTAATGAAGCGTAGCTGGCATTGATGCGAAGACGGGGAGTGGCATCCGTATTTAGCTCTACAGTCCAACGGTCACTTCTTTTTTGGACAATAACGTCGGGAACAATATATTCAGAGTTCTCGTCTTGAATAACAGAGCCAGGCCGTGGATTTAAACTTTGTATTAGCAAAATCGCTTGCTTTAACTGCTCTTCTTTCAACTTTGCTTTTCGCATAAGTTGATTGTAGTCGTGATTGCCTAATAAATGGAGATACTTTTGGGTAATTAGCTTTGCTTCTTCCAGAAAAGGTGTGTCTGCACTGAGTTGCGTCAACTGAGTTAACAGGCACTCTTTTAAATCACGCGCGGCAACACCAACCGGGTCAAACTGCTTTAATAATCTGTGTACAACAACCACTTCGTCCAGGTCAATTTCTAACTCTGGATCAAAGCTTTCATGAATATCCTCAAGGCTACAGGTTAAATAGCCGCTTTCATCCACAGCATCAATGATTGCTATTGCAATAAGTCGGTCGTTATCACTTAAGGGGGTAAGGTTAAGCTGCCAATGTAAGTGCGACTGAATAGTTTCTGCTGTACTGTTTCTAGCGGTATAGTCAAAGTCTTCGTCGGAGCCGGACGATGAGTTTCCAGTCGAAGGAGGTAATGAGTCATACACATCCTCCCAGGCAGTATCTACCGATAGTTCGGAAGGGATTTGCTCAGCCCATTGGTCTTCATAGAGTGAATCACTGCTTTCGTTTTCTTGATCTTGGGAAGAGTTGTTGGCTGTATCAGTGCTGTTGTCGTCACTACTGGAGTTTGAGGAAGCTTGTTGAGTAAGCTCATTCTGATGTTCATCAGAAGAGTCACTGGACTCGCTATTTGAGCCAGTATCAGAGGTATCTTCAATAAGTTCTAGCAAAGGGTTTGAGTCTAGGGCTTGCTGAATTTCTTGTTGCAAGTCAAGCGTAGACAACTGAAGTAGTTTAATGGCCTGTTGCAGCTGGGGGGTCATTGTCAGCTGTTGGCCCATTTTTAAAACTAGGGATGGCTTCATAGTTAGTTGATTTACCTACACTGCAACAAAGCAAATGCTAAAGTTTATCTATTAGTATGCCACTAACATTACCTGTCGTTGTGGTGAAATAATGCTGCCACATTAATTATTCAGTAAATAGTGAGTGATAATGATGAGTGGCCGCATCTCATACATTAACACATTATATGCGCGACCAGGCTACTTGTCTTAGATTTTGAATTGATGTCCAAGATAAACATCCTTGACTTTTTGGTTGGCCATTACATCACTCGCTGTACCTTGAGCGATTATTTGTCCTTCACTTACTATGTAGGCTAACTCACAAATATCAAGTGTTTCTCGAACATTGTGATCCGTAATCAGTACACCTATGCCTCTTTCTTTTAAGTGAGTGACTATCATTTTTATATCATTTACTGAGATGGGGTCAACCCCAGCAAAAGGTTCATCCAGTAGAATGAAAGAGGGTTCAGTCGCCAGTGCACGAGCAATTTCAACTCGTCGACGCTCACCACCTGATAAGCTCATACCCATACTATTTCTGAGGTGAGTGACATTAAACTCTTCAAGCAGATGGTTAAGTTTTTCTTCTCGTTGTTGACGATTTAAGTCTTTACGGGTTTCCAAAATACCCATTATATTTTCGCTGACGGTCAGCTTGCGGAAGATAGACGCTTCTTGTGGTAAATAACCAATTCCTGCACGTGCCCTGCCATGCATGGGTAGATGTGTAATATTGTGTTCATCTATTTGCACTTGACCATGATCTGATCGAACCAAGCCAACAATCATATAAAAAGTGGTTGTTTTTCCCGCACCATTTGGACCAAGTAGACCAACAATTTGACCACTTTCGATATGGAGTGAGACTTCTTTGACAACTTGACGACCTTTATAGCTTTTGGCCAGGTTTGTGGCTTGTAGAACGGGCATAGAGTTACTTCGTCTTTGTAGGTTGCAGGATCATCTCAACACGTTGCTTGCCGCCAGCTTTTGAAGAGTCGCCTTTAGCATTCACAGTTTGGGTTTTCATGTTATAGTCAATACGCTTGCCTGTGAACTTATTGCCTTCCTGAAATAATTTAGCATTAACAATAATTTCAACTTTTTCTTGAGGAATCATATAGTTGATTTGCTTGCCATAGGCGCGAATCAGTTCTTTGTTAGGTTCAGGCTTTTCTTCATAGTGTGCTGGGCTACCCAGAGCAATCACTTTGTTGATATTTCCCTGTTTGTCAGTATAAATGGTGACTTTGTGACCACTAATTTTTATGGTGCCTTGAGTAATGACAACATTTCCCGTCAGTATACGCACACCATCTTTTTCGGCATTAGCACTATCAGACTTTGCGTGAATTGGTTTTTCTCTATCAGCAGGTAAAGCCCAGGCTGTTTGCTGGCTTATAAGGCTAAAAAGTAGTCCTAGTGTGAAAAGGTTAATCCTGCACTTCATATGTTCCCCTAACATTGGATAGCAACTCCACACGCTCCTCATCTAAATATGCATTCATGCCGACCGCGTTTACAACTGAGTTGTCAGTTTTAATGGTTACTGGACGTTTGGTTTTCGCTTGATTTTGTTCTGCGTAAACAGTCAGAAACTCTGTGGTTATAATCATGCCAGGATTTCCAGTTGTTTTCTGTTCCCTAATTACGACATTATCCCAGAGTTCCATCACATCTCCACCAGGAAGTATCCTTCCTTGCCGTGAGGTCGTATGCCAGTCGCTACTTTGTTTTCGCGTAATCAAAATATCAGGCTGATCAATCAGTGAAATATCATTATGAGGAAAGTGACTTACTTTCTCAGCAACAACAACGTAGTCTTGCTCACCTTTTGTTGTATATTGGGTAATAACAGGAGACTCCATAAAAACATCTGGAGAAACTGCAGTATTTTCTTTTTTATCACTTTTAGGTGCGGTTAAGTTAAATGCATCTGGCTGGTTTAAAAAAGTAAACAAGCCATACCCCAGTATGAGTAATAATGTCAGTGTAGTAATACGTTTTAAGCCCATGGCGAACAAAGCTCATAGCATTAAGAAGTCAAAGACAGTTGCGTCATGTTAACAACATAAGTAAGGAGCTAGCTGGGCATCAAGCGTACCTTGGCTTGCCATTATAAACTCGCATACTTCTCTAGCAGCTCCAAGGCCTCCAGACTGTTGGGTGACACCAGCTGCATAGTGTTTTACTGTTGGATTTGCATTAGCAACGGCTAGACCCAGACCAACATAACGGATTGCAGGAAGGTCGGGTAAGTCGTCTCCTAAATAGGCCACTTGTGCAGGTGTGAGTTCAAGTTGTTCAAGGATTTCTTTTAAAACGACCAGCTTGTCTTCACGCCCCTGATAAACAATATCGACACCAAGTGCAGCCATTCGCTGGCTGACAACTTTGGATTTTCGGCCAGTGATAATAGCGATTTTGACCCCAGTTTGCTGCAAAAGTTTGAAGCCTAAACCATCCAGAGTATGAAATGTCTTAAATTCCTGGCCGTCTTCTGTAAAGTAAAGTCGACCATCAGTCAGTACCCCATCAACGTCACATACCAGCAAACGAACCGCAGCGGCTTTTGTGGCTAAATGCTGTAAGTTCATACTACACCTGCGCGTAAAAGGTCATGCATATTAAGTGCACCAATGGCTTTATGGTTGTCATCGACCACAATCAAACCATTAATTTTGTGCTTTTCCATAATGTTGAGCGCTTGTGCTGCGAGCATATCTGCTTGAGCGACTTTGCACTTTGCTGTCATTACACTGTCAATGGTGGCTTGCTGAATATCAACACTCTGGTCAAGTGCTCGGCGTAAGTCACCATCAGTAAATACTCCTTGCAGTAAACCATCAGCATCTACAATGGCGGTCATCCCCAACCCTTGTTGAGTCATTTCCAGTAGGGCATCTCTTAGCGAAGTACCTGAGCGAACAGCAGGCAGGCGATCATCTTGATGCATAATATCTGCGACTTTTAACAGGAGTCTTCGACCTAGGCTACCGCCAGGATGCGAGAAGGCAAAGTCTTCTGCTGTGAATCCCTTGGTTTCAAGTAAGGCTATTGCTAATGCATCCCCCATTACTAATGCGGCTGTGGTACTTGCTGTTGGTGCTAAGTCCAGAGGACAGGCTTCTCTTTTAATTGATACATCAAGGCTCACATCGGCAGCTTTGGCAAGGGTTGACTGAGGGTTTCCAGTCATGCTGATTAAAGAGGTACCGAGTCGCTTTAAAAGTGGCAGTAGGGTAACGACTTCTGCAGTGTTGCCTGAGTTAGACAGAGCAATAACAATATCATTTGAAGTAATCATGCCCATATCGCCATGACTGGCTTCTCCAGGGTGCACAAAAAAAGCGGGTGTGCCAGTGCTGGCAAGCGTTGCGGCAATCTTGTTACCAATATGTCCTGACTTACCCATTCCTACGACAACCACTCGGCCTTTACAGGCAAGAATAAGCTCACAGGCTGCAACAAAGTCAGCATTCACTGAGGCTGCCAATTGCTGCAGTGCCTCAATCTCAATGTCAAAGGTGCGTTTACCTGATGCTATAAGCTGATCTGCCTTGGTCATAAGTTACCTATCTAAAGAGTGAATCAAAGGCGCATAACTGGGCTGCTTATTTAATATGTGTTGTGGGCAGTAATCACTAATAATGCTCATTAGAATTAGCTGGCGCGAATTATGACAGACTAAAGACTGTGAGTTAAGTAGAGAACAACGCAGTATCCCACATAACATGCAACCAGACAGGAGCCATTAACACGGCTTAGTGAAGACTGACGGATTTTACCCCAGAAAATCATACCAACAAGTAACCCTGTCAGTAACAACATGGTCAAGTAATCTCGTTGGAAAACCAGGCTACTGAAGTGGTCTGGATGTATCAGTGCAGGCATGGGTAATACGGCCAGTAAATTAAAGAGATTCGAGCCAACCACATTACCAATTGCAATGTCATGATGGTTTTTCTTGGCGCTGGCAATGGAGGCGGCAAGTTCTGGCAAGCTGGTGCCAATTGCAACAACTGTTAGCCCAATAATAAGTTCACTGACACCTAGCCATTGTGCAACTTCTGTGGCACCCCATACTAAAATTCGTGAACTGAAGAGGAGTAGGGCCAGTCCACAAATAAAAAGTACCGTAGCTTTTTTTTGAGAAATTTCTGGGATGGCTTCTTCTTCCTCAGTAATTAGAGGGTCTGTACCTTTTGAAGAGCTGCGCTGCCAGCGGTAAAAGAAGTAAAGCGTTGCTCCTAGTCCACACAGCAGTATGATGCCATCTAGCAAGGTTAGGCCTGAGTCAAATAGACAAATACCAGCCAGCAAAGTAACTGCCAGTAATAGAGGGACTTCTTTGCGTAATAGTGAGGACTTTATGGGAAGCGGTGCTACCAGTGCAGTAATACCTAACACTAAGCCAATGTTGGCAATGTTGGAGCCTAGTGCATTCCCCGCAGCCAAGCCTGAATGTCCATCTGTTGCAGCCATGATTGAGACTAAAATCTCAGGGGCTGATGTACCAAACGCAACAATGGTTAAACCGATCATCATGGTTGACATGCCCAGATTTCGTGCAGAAGCGGCTGCACCATCAACAAACATATCTGCACTCCAGATGAGTATGGCAAAACCAACCAAAACGGCGATAAAAGCTAATAGCAGAGACATAAATTCAACTCGTTTATATTCTCATGTAGTTGGGCGCTATTAAAGGAAGTCTGTAAATGAAATGCAAGTAAAGAAAAAAGAATAAATATATGCTTTGTTGTGGGGGGGTAATGATACTAAGCCGTAAAGCTTGCTGATAGTTTGCACTATTTATACTTTCACAATAATACGATGATGAAAATCATTACTCTGGTGGGATATGTTATACAGATCAGCGTTTTAGTAAGTAAGTGGTAATAATTTGCGACTTACTCCCCGCAGCCCCCTCTTCATTAACTGATAAGCTTGGCTTAGTTCTGTACGACAGGTGTTTGCTATACCCATCACAAATCATTTTTTTAGGTTTTTTGTCTTTAAAGCAACTGTGGTTACTATCGCTAGTCTTAACAGGTCAGATTAGCCCTACTAAAAAGGCTTTGAAATGGGTTTAATTATACCTTCTTTGTGAAGTATTTTGATGTTGATGGTAATGATATTTTCACAGGTGGTATTTCTATTTGCAAAACACTTATAAATAAAAAACTTTCAACTTTAAGTATTCATCTGCTGTATACCCTTGGCAAAGGGTATATTAGGGCAGCAGCACAGCTAAGCGCCTTACGTACAGTCACTACAAGCCGAAATTATTCGTTGTTATGAACTAGTTCTATCACGAGGGTTTAGCCGTGAAGCTTCTACCATTAAGTCGTGTGTTTCTCAGCAGTGCACTGTTAGCTGCCATCAGTATTCCTGGTTGGGCGGATGATGGTTTTTGGATTACCATCGATAAAGAGACGCGAGAAAAAATACGAACAGAAATGCCTTTCCTTTTAGAGGATGTTGATCTGTCATCAGTGGCAACAGATGAAGCGTTCTCAAGTAGTAATTCGACTGTCGCCAAAGTTTCAGAGAAGAAAATTGATGCATTAAGCCAATTTATCCACTTGCGGATGAAGCGTTGTGGAGGCTTTATTGTTCATGATGATTTTCAACAAGCGCTGGCACTAGTAAAGCAGAATGAAAATACCCCCCTTAATAGTTTTGTAAAACCTGATTATACAATTGATCAAGGTGAAGTTGTTACTGCGCTTATTCCTTCTGTGCAGGAGTCATCCTTAAAAGAAACCATTAATAATTTAACGCGGTTTAATAATCGTTACTATCAAAGTGACACGGGTGTTGAGGCAGCCAGCTGGATTAAAAGTCACTGGGAGCAGTTAGCCAAAGGTCGTGAAAATGTATCAGTTGAGCTGGTTAAACACAGTCAGTGGAAACAGCCTTCAGTGGTGCTGACCTGGAAAGGCAGTGAGTCACCTGATGAGGTTGTTGTTGTTGGCGGGCACCTTGATTCAATTAACCAAGGTAGTGGTGATAAAGTCCGAGCAAAAGCCCCTGGGGCTGATGACAATGCTTCAGGGATAGCATCAATCACTGAAACAATGCGCGTGCTTTTTGCCAGTGATTTTAATCCTAAGCGAACTATAAAGTTTATGGGGTATGCTGCTGAGGAGGTAGGTTTAAGAGGCTCAGGAGATATTGCTACACGTCATAAACAAGGTAATACCAATGTTATTGGGGTTATGCAGCTAGATATGACGCTCTTTAATGGTTCACGTGCTGATGTTGTCTTTATGCAAGACAATACATCAAATGAGCTGACTCAGTTTACGGCTAAGCTGGCCGAGACCTATCTGCCAGAAATCAGTGTGGGCTATGGACGTTGTGGATATGCCTGCTCGGATCATGCTTCTTGGCACCGCAATGGATATCCGGCTGTTATGCCATTTGAAGCTCAGATGCGTGAGTCGAACAATAATATTCATACCACAAGAGATACGCTGGAAAGTGCTGGGGGGAATGGCTTGCATGCTATTAAGTTTGCCAAGCTAGCAACGGCTTTTGCTGTTGAATTGGCAAAAAGTGCTGGAGGTGACCCTGATACGCCAGATCCGACCACGCCGGACGATGGTTCCTATAGGACTTTAAAAAATGGCAAGGGCTTCTGCTTGGGAGTCAATAAGCAAAGTGGAAATCGGATAACAGCAAGCAAGTGTAATAATTCAGCAAACCAAAAATGGAAAATGGATGGTGCTGGCCGTATTCATCCAAAAGTAGATGAAAAACAATGTTTGGTTATGAAGTCTTGGTTTACAGGTGCCAACATGGCTCAACTGAATGCCTGTAAAGCGACAGATAATACCCAGCGTTGGGCATTGGTTGGCGGCAAATTGCAAAACGCTGAGCACACAAAATTTTACTTAACACACTTTGGTGAGAAGTATGGTGACTGGATAGGTGTTTGGCATGATCTATCCAATGACTACCAGCAGTGGCAGTGGAGTAACTAAGATTTCATAAATGATAATCTCACCCCTCCTTATTTCAACGTAGGAGGGGTGAGGTTAAAGCTGTTTTCAAGTGATATTGCTACCGCCTTACATAGGCTTAGTTATCATTTTTGTTGTTGACTGTTTACGCTGTGTAATGTTTTTTTACATTACGCATGTGTAAATGTAAAAAATAGCCATTCTATTTATATTGGTATTGATGTTTGTCGCACAACATGTTGTTTATGAAAATAGGTTGAAAGTGTTTCGTTATTGTTAAATATGCTGTTTTTTTTAGGTTAGTTGTGTGGTAAAAAAGTACTCATCGGAATGAGACAATATCGATACGGTCATTTTTCAAGATGCAATTACCTAAAAAATATGATTGTGCTTATATGATTGTGCGTAGTGTTGATGGGTGAAAAATAGACGAGTGTTTTAGATGTTCTGAGTTTTTGTGAGTACATTCACTTCTTGTTTGGTGTATAAAAAAGCTGCTTTTTGTTTCCCTCATAAATAGTGCTAAAATGCGCGCCCTAGTAACAAATTACTCATACTGTCAGTCAGTACTAAGTACTTCTACCTAACTATGGATCCATTTCCCTGCTGTAAAAAAGGGAGAGATGGTTACCTCTCTTTGTAGTTAAATAGTAGGTGGTTGTATAAATTGTGCACTATTTTCAAATAAAGCTTACGTAATCAAATAAAATGAGTGTGGTATTTATTTGATCCAACCTGACTCACAGTTAATGTTGTTTTGTGTTTAACAAAGGTTAATAAGTTATGGCGTTTGCCTCTGATAATGTTGTCGAAATTAACGGCTTAACGTTTAGGCGTTCAGGTCGTGCTATTTATGACAATGTCACAATTCACATTCCCAGAGGAAAAGTGACAGCTATTATGGGGCCAAGTGGGACAGGTAAAACCACACTGTTACGCCTAATTGGTGCCCAGCTTAGGCCTGATGCTGGCGATATTATTGTGGATGGGCATAGTATTCCCTCTTTAGGGCGTAGTGATTTATTTAAAGTCAGACGAAAAATGGGCATGTTATTTCAAAGTGGTGCTCTTTTTACTGACTTGAGCGTGTACGAAAATGTTGCTTTTCCATTACGCGTTCATACTCAGCTTCCTGAAGCTATGATTCGTGATGTTGTACTCATGAAGTTGCATGCGGTTGGCCTTCGTGGTGCAAGAGACTTAATGCCAAGTGAACTCTCCGGAGGGATGGCACGCCGGGTGGCTTTAGCTAGAGCCATTGCTCTGGACCCGATGATGATTATGTATGATGAGCCTTTTGTTGGGCAGGATCCCATTGCCATGGGGGTATTGGTTCAACTGATTCGCTTACTGAATGATGCTTTAAACTTGACCAGTATTGTGGTCTCTCATGATGTTCATGAGGCTGCCAGTATTGCTGATTATATTTATGTAGTAGGTGATGCCAGTGTGTTAGGACATGGAACACCTGGTGAATTAATGAACTCTACGGACGATAGAATAAGACAGTTTATGAAGGGACTACCTGATGGTCCAGTGCCTTATCATTATCCCGCACAAGACTATCGTCAAGATTTGCTGATGGGGGAGCTGTTATGAAGCAGCAACGACTCGATTTAATAACCAGCTTCATTACTTTTCTTCGTCGCCTTGGGCAGTTTGGTATTATGCGGGTTGAGTCAATAGGCCGCTCAGGTGTCTTTTTACTGCTCGCAATCTTTGGTCGTTCAGGTTTTGGCTCGCGTTATCAATTATTATTACAACAACTGTACTCAATAGGTGTTTTATCGCTGGTCATCATTTCAGTATCAGGACTTTTTATTGGAATGGTGCTGGGCCTTCAAGGATATAACATACTTGTTACCTATGGCTCTGAAGAAGCTGTTGGCCAGATGGTCGCGTTAACGCTATTACGAGAGTTAGGTCCCGTTGTGACAGCACTGCTTTATGCTGGGCGGGCAGGATCTGCGCTTACAGCAGAAATTGGCTTGATGAAAGCAACAGAGCAACTGTCCAGTATGGAAATGATTGGTGTTGATCCACTAAAAAGAATAGTTGCACCACGCTTTTGGGCAGGTTTTATTTCAATGCCTTTACTCGCTGCAATCTTCAGTGTGATTGGCATTTATGGCGGGGCTATGGTCAGTGTTGACTGGCTTGGCATCTATGAAGGGTCTTTTTGGTCAAACATGCAACAGTCCGTTAACTTTGCGGATGACGTCTGTAATGGTGTGATTAAAAGCCTTGTCTTTGGTTTTGTCGTAACCTGGATCGCCGTTTTCCAAGGCTACGATACTTTGCCCACTTCAGAAGGTATAAGTCGAGCAACAACAAGAACGGTTGTTTACTCGTCATTAGCTGTACTGGGTTTGGACTTTATTTTAACGGCAGTGATGTTCGGAGAACTGTAATGGTGCGCATGAGAACCGTTGAGATCAGCGTGGGTGTTTTTATGCTGGCAGGCATATTTGCGCTGATCCTGTTGGCTTTGCGAGTCAGTGGATTATCCATTCAGACAGCCCAAAGTACTTATCATGTTCATGCTTTCTTTGATCACATTGGTGGTCTGAAAGTGCGTTCCAAGGTGGCTATTAGTGGTGTCAATGTAGGAAAAGTAGTTTCTATTTCCTATGATAAAGCGGAAATGCGTGCCAAAGTTGTTATGGAAATTGACAGCCAGGTTAACAATATTCCAACAGATAGCACAGCAGCCATTTTGACTTCTGGCCTTTTGGGTGAACAGTATATTGGTATTACGTTAGGTGGTGAGGAAAAGACTTTGCAGGAAGGTGGGGAGATATGGAATACCCAACCAGCGCAAATTCTTGAAGATTTGATTGGAAAGTTCCTTAAACAATCAGTCAAAGAAGTTGAATAAAGATAAACAGGATTAGCTAGACGAAGGTATATTCATGAATTTGCGAAATAATTTTACTAAAGCGATAGCCGTGGTATTTGCGCAATGCTTGCTTATCTCAAGTGCTTTTGCTGTAACAGATAGCCCAGATCAGCTGGTGAAGCAAACCACTGAAAACATGATTGCGGTTATCAAAAAAGAAAAGCCTAACTATAAAACTAATCCACAACGCTTTTTTAATGAGCTGGATACAGTGCTCTCGCCCGTTGTTGCATTCGATAAGATTGCCCGTAGTGTTATGAGTGTTCGTCACATTAAAAAAGCGACACCAGCTCAATTACAGCAGTTTGAAAAAGCGTTTAAAACCAGCATGATTGAGTTTTATGGGAAAGCGTTACTTAAATATGATAACCAGCGTATTGATGTAAAACCTATCCCTGCAAACCAACTCAGTAAGCCTCGTGTGCCCGTGCACATGACTATTTATGCTGCTGATGGAACAACTTATCCTTTAACTTACACGATGTTTAAAGATGGTGCTGGAGAGTGGAAATTACGCAATGTTGTTGTTAATGGCATTAATATTGGGAAAGTCTTCCAGTCTCAGTTTGATCAAGCTATGCGTGAAAACCAGCGAAACATTCAAAAAGTGATTGATGACTGGTCTAATATCATGAAGTCTGCTCAAGAAAAGACTCAGGCTAAAGGTGCTTAAGCTGTGACAACTGCAACAGTAGAGCTTATTCAGCCAGGTGCGCTTAAGGTTGCTGGTAGTCTTGAAGCCGCCAATGCTGTTGTTATTGAGCTGCAGGGGCGGGATTTAATGAGTGGTGACAACTCAGTTGCAGCCTGGCAGATTGATCTTAGTGGAATCACTGCCTGTAGTAGTGTAGGGCTTTCTGTCTTACTTTGCTGGCTGCGCTTTGCTAAGAAAAACTCATACCAACTTAAATTCATAAACATGTCGGCTGATTTGTTTGATTTAGCCAGAGTAAGTGGTCTTGATAGTGTGCTTCCCTTAGGAATTGAGTAAAAAGTCAAATTTGCTATGGTAATTAAAGCGCAGTTAAGGTTTCGCCGCTGCGTTTTTTTTTATATCATACTCCCCCTTTTTTTCAGCATTTTATGTTGAG
Source organism: Zooshikella ganghwensis DSM 15267 (assembly GCF_000428585.1). GTDB lineage: Bacteria > Pseudomonadota > Gammaproteobacteria > Pseudomonadales > Zooshikellaceae > Zooshikella > Zooshikella ganghwensis. The sequence continues at coordinate 33,990 of NZ_AUAF01000031.1, forward strand.
GTAGCGATGGGACCAGAGCAAATAAAAGCATTATTAGAAGCTAAGTTGACAAACACTGACGTTATTGTTGAGGGTGAAGGCTGTAATTTTCAGCTGATACTTGTCAGTGATGAGTTCGCAGGCTTATCCCCAGTGAAAAAACAACAAATGGTTTATGCTCACCTCAACCACCTTATCGCTGATGGCACTATCCATGCGGTTACGATGAAATTCTTCTCGCCTGCTGAGTGGCAACAGTATCTCCAACAAAATGGACAGCAATAGAAATAAAATACTCCTTGTGCTGTCAGAGTCGATCTGGCTCAGTATTTAGTAAGTGCTTGAGGAATAATTAATGGATAAATTGATTATTACCGGTGGTAGTCGCCTGGATGGAGAGATTAGAATTTCCGGAGCGAAAAATGCCGCCTTACCCATCCTGGCAGCAACGCTTCTGGCTGATGAGCCAGTGACTGTGTGTAACCTTCCACATCTGCATGACATAACAACCATGATTGAGCTATTTGGCCGGATGGGCATTGAGCTTGTGGTTGATGAAAAGCTAAACGTTGAAGTTCATGCAAACTCAATTAAGAGCTTAAGTGCTCCCTACGAACTCGTGAAAACCATGCGGGCTTCCATTCTCGTGCTGGGACCCATGCTAGCGCACTTTGGTCGAGCTGAAGTCGCTCTGCCAGGGGGCTGTGCAATTGGCAGTCGACCTGTAGATCTGCATATCCGTGGTCTGGAAGCCATGGGGGCAGATATAAAAGTTGAAGATGGTTACATCAAAGCCAGTGTTAAAGACCGTTTAAAAGGTGCACACATATTTTTGGATACGGTGACTGTTACTGGGACCGAAAATATTTTGATGGCTGCTTGCCTGGCTGACGGGCAGACGGTGATTGAAAATGCGGCTCGGGAGCCAGAAGTGGTCGACTTAGCGCACTGCTTGATTAAAATGGGAGCGAAAATCTCAGGTCACGGTAGTGATACGATTGTGGTTGATGGCGTGCCAAAGCTTCACGGCTGTGTTTACTCGGTACTGCCTGATCGGATTGAGACTGGAACCTATTTGGTAGCGGCTGCGGTGACTGGTGGCCGGGTGAAAGTGAAAGATACTGATCCTTCTATCCTTGAGGCAGTGTTGAGTAAGCTAAAAGAAGCGGGTGCTGATATTACTGTAGGGGATGACTGGATTGAGTTGGATGTGCATGGCAAGCGCCCGAAAGCAATCAGCTTAAAAACAGCACCTTATCCTGCTTTCCCAACTGATATGCAGGCGCAATTCACCACACTAAATGCAGTGGCTGAAGGGACAGGTAGTATCACCGAAACTGTATTCGAAAATCGCTTTATGCATGCCCTGGAAATGATGCGAATGGGTGCAAATATTACTATTGAGGGCAATACGGCTATTGTCACTGGTGTTGAAAAGCTTAAAGCTGCGCCCGTTATGGCAACTGACTTACGCGCTTCGGCCAGTTTAGTGGTCGCCGGCTTGGTTGCTGAAGGCGATACTGTGGTTGATCGTATTTATCATATTGACCGTGGTTATGAGTGTATCGAAGAAAAACTGCAATTATTAGGCGCAAAAATCAGACGTGTACCTTAGCATATGCTACTAAAACAATGAAAAATCAACTTACGATTGCGTTATCTAAAGGGCGGATTCTCGATGAAACCTTGCCCTTACTCAAAGCTGCAGGCATAGAGCCTGCAGAAGATCTTAAAAAAAGTCGCAAACTCATTATTCCCACCCATCACCCTCATGTTAACTTGCTGATTGTACGTACCACTGACGTTCCTACTTATGTTGAATATGGTGCAGCTGATGCAGGTGTTTCTGGCAAGGATGTTCTGCTTGAGCATGGTGCCCATGGTCTTTATGAACCTCTGGATTTAAAAATTGCGCGCTGTCGTTTAATGACTGCTGGGCCTGTGGATGAAAGACCACAATTTGGCAGACGACGAGTGGCAACCAAATTTGTCAACATAGCTAAGCGCTTTTATGCTGCTCAAGGGCAGCAAGCAGAAATTATAAAGCTGTATGGTTCTATGGAGTTAGCACCTTTGGTAGGGTTGGCTGATGAAATTGTGGATGTGGTTGATACGGGTAATACACTTCGCGCAAATGGCTTAGCGCCTAGAGAGTTGATTGCTCATGTCAGCGCGAGGCTGATCATTAATAAAGCAGCTATGAAGATAAAGCATCAGTTATTGCAGACCCTGATTCAAGACCTGGAGTCAGCCGTTAATAAGCAGGAAGTGCTGTAACAGGCCAAATATTTTTGCTTATTTAATACCGTGCAGCAGTCTTGGTTGGAGAGTGGATTCATGTCTCTTGATATTCAGTGGCTAGATGCCACAGCAGAAGATTTTTCTACCCGCTTAAATGCATTGGTTGCCTGGGAGGCTGTTTCTGATCAGCAGGTGTTAAGCACTGTTCAGTCTATTATTGGTGATGTGCGACATCGTGGAGATCAGGCTTTAGTTGACTACACCTGTCGTTTTGATCAACGCAAAATCACCTCGATAGCTGAGTTATGCCTTGAGGCAGAAGTACTCCAAGAAGCTCGCCAACGCTTGAGTGCTGGTGATCAGCAAGCCCTGGTAGCGGCGGCCGAACGGATTAGGCGTTATCATGAAAAGCAGGTCCAAAATTCCTGGCAATACGAAGAAGAGGGTGTATTACTTGGGCAACAGGTTACACCTATGGAACGAGTGGGTATTTATGTTCCAGGAGGAAAAGCAGCCTATCCTTCATCGGTGTTGATGAATGCAATTCCTGCCAAAGTGGCTGGGGTAATCGAAGTGATTATGGTTGTGCCTATGCCCAAAGATGTGGTGAATGACTGGGTATTAGCTGCAGCAGCCATTGCTGGGGTTGATAAAGTGTTCACCATTGGTGGTGCTCAGGCAATAGCGGCTTTGGCTTATGGTACCGAGTCGGTACCAAAGGTCGATAAAATTGTAGGGCCAGGTAATATTTATGTGGCTACTGCCAAGCAGTTGGTGTTTGGCCAGGTAGGCATTGATATGATTGCGGGCCCTTCTGAAATCCTGGTGATTTGTGATGGTAAAACAAACCCAGATTGGATAGCCATGGATTTGTTTTCTCAGGCAGAACATGATGAAGATGCTCAGTCTATTCTGGTGTCTCCTGATCGTGACTTCTTAAACAGGGTAAAAGAAAGTATACGGCGCTTGTTGCCAACCATGGAAAGAAAGGACTTTATTGAAACTTCATTAAAAAATCGTGGCGCGTTAATCTGGACGCCAGATATGGATACGGCAATTGCTGTAAGTAATAAAATAGCCCCTGAACACTTGGAATTATCTGTAGAAGATCCTCAAGCACTCTTACCTGCAATACATCATGCAGGTGCTATCTTTATGGGACGTTATACGGCAGAAGCATTGGGTGACTACTGTGCAGGTCCAAATCATGTGCTACCTACATCTGGGACTGCTCGCTTTTCTTCTCCTTTAGGGGTTTATGACTTTCAAAAACGCTCTTCACTGATAAGCTTTTCTGCAGAAAGTGCCAGTGAAATAGGACAAATTGCGTCAACACTTGCGAGAGCTGAAGGTCTGACCGCCCATGCGTGTTCAGCTGAGTACCGGATCGTAACCAAAGAGTGATGAAATAATAGCTAACAATAAGAAGACCACCTATGGCGAGCGATAATCGTAAACAGGCAGTAAGCGCTCGTGTTGAGCGCTGGGTGAGAACCGATGTCCAAGCTTTAAAAGCGTATCATGTACCGGCCATTGAGGAACATGTCATCAAACTTGATGCTATGGAAAATCCTTATCATTGGCCGTCAGCAATGCAGCAGGCATGGCTTGATGCGCTCCAGCAGATTCATGTTAATCGTTATCCTGATGCAGATTGCTCTCAGTTAAAACAGGCTTTTCGCGATGCTTTCCATATAGCGGAAGACTATGAGCTGCTATTTGGCAATGGTTCAGATGAGTTGATTCAGCTATTGGCAATGGCAGTCGCAGGCCCAAAGCGAACGATACTAGCACCTGAGCCAAGCTTCGTGATGTATAAGATGATTGCACAATTCCTACAAATGAATTACGTAGGGATACCACTAGGCACAGATTTTTCTCTCGATGTCAGTGCTATGCTGAAGGCTATTGAGACGCATAACCCAGCCTTAATCTTTTTAGCTCAACCCAATAACCCAACGGGTAATGTGTTTGGAGAAGAAAAAATCCGGCGCATTATTGAAGCCGCTTCTGGTTTGGTGGTTATAGATGAAGCCTATACTGCATTTTCCTCAAGTGATGGTTACTCTTTGCTGGCTGACTATAGCAATGTGGTCATTATGCGAACCCTTTCTAAAGTCGGGTTAGCAGGGTTACGTTTGGGTTATTTAATTGGCCATCCAGGCTGGTTGGAAGAAGTAAATAAGCTACGCTTGCCTTACAATATTAATGTGCTCACGCAAGCCAGCACGGCATTTGCGTTACAACATGTGGATGAGTTGTTTAAACAAACTGCTCAGATTTGTGCGGATCGAGAACTACTTAAAGAAAGGTTGTCTGCCTTTGATAATCTTCATGTTTGGCCTAGTGAGGCAAACTTTTTACTCTGCCGCACGCTGGAGCATGATGCCGCAGAGATCCAGCGCTTACTTCTGGCAAGAGGCGTGCTCATCAAGTCACTTCATGGCAGTCATCCCTTACTAAATAACTGCTTGCGGATTACTGTTGGCACACCCGAGGAAAATGAAGTGTTGTTAAGAGAATTAGCAGCATTGTTAGCCAGTTAAACTTGCTTATGCAGAAATACACTCATCTTGGCTTTAGTTTTAGCCTGGATGAGTGGTGTTTAAATGCATTACCTTGAAAAAGTAGATCGATAACGTTTGACTAATGCCTTGAGCGAGAAGGCTCTTGCAGGCCTGATAGGGATGGCCTTAAGCCAATAATACATTTAATGTCTTGCTCAATACCATTACGAATAATTTTAATGGAAACTTCTTCACCGGGGCGCATTTGAGCAACCTGATACATCACTTTGCGCCCTTCCCGCGCATGCATACTGTTTATTTCAAGAATTAAATCACCAGGCTTTAAACCGGCTTGAAAGGCAGGGCCATTACGGTATACGCCAGTAATTAAAATGCCTTCTATATGGGGAAGACCAAAAGCATCCGCTAGCTCACGAGTAAACTGTTGTGTTTCTAGCCCCAACCAGCCACGAATAACTTTACCGTGCTTAACGATTGATAGCATGACATCACGGGCAATCTCTGAAGGAATAGCAAAGCCAATGCCTTGGGAGCCTCCTGACTTAGAAAATATCGCAGTGTTGATACCCAGCAGGTCACCATGAACATTAATGAGTGCACCACCAGAGTTACCAGGGTTAATGGCAGCATCTGTTTGAATAAAATTCTCGTAGGTATTTAGATACAGCTTACTTCGTCCCGTAGCACTAATAATACCCATTGTGACTGTTTGGCCAACCCCAAAAGGGTTGCCTATTGCTAATACCACATCGCCAATTTCTGCATTTCGAGTGGGGGCTAAGGTAACTGAAGGTAAATTATCCAGGTCTATTTTCAGGATAGCTAAGTCTGTTTCAGGGTCAGTACCCACAACACGGGCGGGAGTCTCTCGGCCATCTTGAAGTAATATAAGGATCTCAGAAGCACCAGCAATTACGTGGTTATTGGTAACAACGTATCCCTCAGGACTCATGATAACGCCAGAACCTAAGCTTGATTGCATCCGTTTCCGTTTAGGCATTTGGTTATAACCAAAAAAATCCTGGAAAAAAGGGTCATCAAAGATAGGGTGCTGACGTTCTCGAATAATCTTGGTGGTATAAATATTCACTACGGCAGGGGCCGCTTTTTTGACCGCATGACTATAAGAACTGGGTCCAGTTCTAGCCGCTGAAACAGTGACATTTTCTTGTTTTATCACGACAGGATCTGTGGAGCTGATAGGACTGTTATTACTGTTGTATACTGCTTGAGTAACCTGTGGTGTATCTTGTTCGGCAGTATTATTTATTCCAACCAGACCGGGGAATTGCTGCATCAGAATGATGGCAACCAAGACACCGCAGATTGTTGGCCATGTAAGAAAATGCACTAGTTTTTTCATAGTCATGCTTTCGTATTAATTTGCCTTTGGCTTTAAAGTGAGGCCAAGCTATTCAGGTGTTGCAACCCCCTGGGCGTAATCATTATACGGATTCACGACTTATTCTGTCATCCCATATTCTGCTAATGTAAGACATATACACTATGGTTGAACGTAAAGTCCTTATAAATACTTTAAGTGAATGGTTGCAGCCGCAGCTATTTAAAGATTACTGTCCCAACGGCTTACAAGTGGAAGGCAAGTCACATATTAAGAAAATTGTGACTGGTGTCACGGCGAGTCAAGCCTTGGTTGACCAAGCAATTAGTTTACAAGCGGATGCGCTGCTGGTTCATCATGGATATTTTTGGCGTGGTGAAGCGGAACCGGTTGTAGGTATGAAGAAAAAGCGTTTACAAGCATTATTGGCTAACGATATTAACTTGTTAGCTTATCACCTGCCTTTAGATGCCCACCCTGAATTAGGTAATAATGCTCAATTAGCTAAGCAATTAGGTTGGAAGATAACACAAGGCATGGATGCTGATATGAATACCAGCATTGGCTTGGTGGGAGAAGTGCCTGATGAGCTGACAGTAGAGGCGTTTTCTCAGCAAATAACCAAAGTATTGGGACGTTCCCCCTTAGTTATCCAGTCTGGTAATCAGCCCATTAAAAGAGTCGCTTGGTGTACTGGAGCAGCGCAGGGCTTTATCGAAAAAGCAGCACACTTGGGTGTTGATGCGTATTTGTCTGGTGAAATATCAGAGCCTACGGTACACAGTGCAAGGGAATTAGGTATTCATTATTTTGCTGCAGGCCATCACGCAACGGAACGCTACGGCATTAAAGCCTTAGGGGCTGCACTTGCGGGCCATTTTGGTCTTGAACACGTATTTGTTGATATCGATAATCCTGTTTAATCCTGTCTTATATTGTTCTGTATTTTAGCCGCAGCTTATTGTTTGAAGACATTGGGTTGTGGCTACCCCTCCCTCAGCGACAACAGTTATCCCCAAAAAACATATTTATATGATAAAAACGTCTAAATAGCCGGCTTATTATAATTATTATTAATTTGGTATAGTAGGTTTCTAGTAACATAACCCTGCTGGACAGGGGGATAAATGAAAGCTTGGCAACGGATCTGATAATCCATGCGGTAACCTTGAGACTTTCACAAGGGAACAAACCGTGTAATAAATTTAACTGCGATTATCCGTTTTGAAGTTAACTGTGTGAAGAATCGCTATGGTAGCCTGAGATGCAAGCAAATAATCTGACCCACTTAAAACAGCTTGAAGCTGAAAGTATCCATATTATCCGCGAGGTGGTCGCAGAGTTTGAAAATCCAGTCATGCTTTATTCTATTGGCAAGGATTCTTCTGTCATGTTGCATCTCGCGTTAAAAGCTTTTTACCCAAGTAAGCCGCCATTTCCACTGCTTCATGTTGATACGGGGTGGAAGTTTCGTGAAATGATTAGTTTTCGTGATCAACGTGCCAACGAAGTGGGTATGGAGCTGTTAGTTCATAAAAACCCTGATGGTGAAGCTTTAGGGATTAATCCATTTATTCATGGTAGTGCCAAGCATACTGATGTTATGAAAACCCAGAGCTTAAAGCAGGCACTGAATAAGTATGGTTTTGATGCTGCATTTGGTGGTGCTAGACGAGATGAAGAAAAGTCTCGTGCCAAAGAGCGTGTTTACTCTTTCCGTGATAAAAATCACCGTTGGGATCCCAAAAACCAACGTCCTGAATTATGGAATATCTACAATGGTAAAGTGAATAAGGGCGAAAGTATTCGTGTATTTCCTTTATCAAACTGGACTGAACTCGATATCTGGCAATACATCCATTTAGAAAATATTCCCATTGTGCCACTGTATTATGCAGCAAAACGTCCTGTTGTGATGCGTGATGGTGTGGATTTAATGGTTGATGATGAACGCTTTCCTCTCCACGATGATGAAAAGCCAGAACTGAAAATGGTCAGGTTTAGAACCCTTGGCTGTTACCCCCTGACAGGTGCTATTGAATCCTCTGCTACAACTTTGCCTGATATTATCCAGGAAATGCTTCTGACTAAAACTTCAGAGCGACAAGGTCGTGTGATTGATCATGATGGTGCAGGCTCCATGGAAAAGAAAAAGCAAGAAGGATATTTCTAAGCTATGGACAATAACTGCCGTCTTATTAGCCAAAATAGCACTAATGCAACCACCAGTGTGGTATTAACATTTGCAGCATTAAAAGTGGGGCCTGGGTATGTCACATCAATCTGAACTGATCGCTACTGATATTAATGCTTATCTAGCACAGCATGAACAGAAAGAGCTACTACGATTTTTAACTTGTGGTAGTGTTGATGATGGGAAAAGTACTTTAATTGGCCGGCTATTGCATGACTCTAAAATGATTTATGAAGATCATTTAGAGTCAATTAAAAACGATAGTAAAAAAAGTGGTAATGCGGGTGAAAAGTTAGACTTAGCGCTGCTGGTTGATGGTTTGCAAGCTGAGCGCGAGCAGGGCATTACGATTGATGTAGCCTATCGTTATTTCTCAACAGCAAAACGAAAATTTATTATTGCGGATACCCCTGGCCATGAGCAATATACTCGTAATATGGCGACGGGAGCATCTACCTGTAATTTAGCCATTATTTTAATTGATGCGCGAAATGGCGTAAAAACACAAACCCGTCGTCATAGCTTCTTGACCTCGTTATTGGGTATCAAGCATATCATCGTGGCCATTAATAAAATGGATTTGATGGGTTTTTCAGAGGATGTTTTTACAAAAATTAAGGAAGATTATACGGCATTTGCAGCTGAATTGGGCTTTAAAGATATTCACTTTGTGCCAATCTCGGCGCTGGACGGTGATAATGTTGTAAACCTAAGTGCAAATACGCCTTGGTATCAAGGTCAGCCATTGATGTCTATTTTAGAAACAGTAGAAATCAGCGCAGATCGTAACTTTGATGATTTTCGTTTTCCCGTTCAATATGTTAACCGGCCGAACCTGGATTTTCGTGGCTTTAGTGGCACTATCACGTCAGGTGTTGTGCGAACTGGTGATGAGTTGGTGGTATTTCCTTCACAGCAGCGCAGCCGCGTAAAAGCAATAGTGACTTATGACGGAGAGTTGTCTGAAGCCTTTGCAGGGCAAGCGGTTACACTGACATTAACAGATGAAATTGATATCAGTCGTGGAGACTTACTTGTTAAGCCTGACAACCTGCCATTGGTGGCAAGTGATATACAGGCTACGGTAGTGTGGATGGCGGAGGCAGCGCTTCAGGCGGGCAAACAGTATGATATTAAGTTTCTGACAAATAAGGCTATTGCTACATTAACCCGTATTGAATACAAAACAGATGTTAACACCCTTAAGCAACAACAAGGGCATCAGCTACAACTCAATGAGATTGCACAGTGTCATTTTGCGTTAAACAAAGCGGTTGCTCTAGATAATTACCAGGCTAACCCAGGAACGGGAGCTTTTATTTTAATTGACCGAATGACCAATGTTACTGTTGGGGCTGGTATGGTCAAAGGTATTGGTGAACAACAGGTGAAGCCTGTTAGTCAACAAGAGCGTGCAGCACGCTTTGATCAACAGCCTCAGATTATTGAAATTACTGGCCAGGAGCGCCAGACTGCTGCTAAGCACTTAGAGCGGCGTTTATTTAATCAAGGACGTAATGTTGTGGTGCTGGATCAGGAGGCTTTACCCGATACAGAAATAGAGTCCATGATGAGTATTGCTGAGTACCTTCAGCAACAGGGGCTTATTGTATTGCTAGTCTGTGCCAACCCACAAAACAGTTATCGTGTTGCGACCCAACAGCTTACAGTTGATGACGTTTCTCACTTAGCCAAAACAGTTGAAGAATTAGCAACTCAACTGTAGTCAAAGTGGCTAGAGATGCTTATACCCAAAACGAAGGGTATAGAATGATCAAAAGCCCTGCTGAATCAGTACAGCAGGGCTTTTTTTGTGTCAGTAGTTGGGTTTACCTTTTAGATGAGCCATTGCGTTAAGGTAGAAAGGTATACAGGAATAATGAGTACACCCAATGCGGTGCTGGTTAGTACTGCAACAGAGGCTTTTTGGGGATGCACATTGAGTTCAACAGCAAGCGCGATGGTATTCGCAGCCAGAGGGACAACAGATATTAGTAGCATCACTTGAATCATAATGTCATCCAACCACTGATGGAAATGTTGGTCTAGCAATATCACTAAAATGACACAACAGGGCCAAAGTAAGTATTTACTTAGGGTGGTCAGGCCGATTAATTTCCAGTCAATATCCTTCCGTGTTACGGAAGACAGCGCAAAGCCAATCATCATCATCCCCAGCATGGTATAGCTGCTTTTGAAAATGGGTAGTTGATCAGTAATGATTGAGGGCAGTTCTAATCGTGTCAGGTTTATCAGCAAGCCCGCTAAAAATGCATAAAAGAAGGGCAGTCTAATTAGTTTTTGTATGCTTTTGCGCACATCATACTGACCTCGTGCAGTGATATAAAAGCCCGCTGTATATTCAAAGAGAGTAATGCCAAGCATGGCAAAAATAACCAGTGCTACACCGGTTTCGTCAAGAATCGCCATGGCAACAGGTAGACCAAAATAGCCGGTATTACCGGTACTGCATGATAGAGCAAATAGGTGGCGTGTATTGTCTTGCCAAAACAAGCGACCAAACTTAAGCGCTATGAGCGCCATTGTCAGGCTGAAAAGGAAAAAGAAGATGGGAATGAGTGAGTACATTGGTAAGAGCTTAGCTTGAGCAATGCCACTGAACACCACAATTGGGGAGAGCAAATAAAGTAATAAAGTAGAAATTGTTTTTAGCTCGATAGTGAAACGCTTACCCAAGGTAAAGCCAATCATCACCAAAATGAATAGGAAGCTCACTTTGGTCATTAAAAAACCGGTACTAACCATAACTATGTACTTCTAAGTAATGAGAATAGAGTAAGTCTGAAGTGATTTCAGTGATTAAACTTACTGTTGTAAAACATGGTGATTACAACGAGTTAGCATAAAATAAGCAAACGATTAAACTTAGGGCTATCATGAGTTTTTCTCATAACAGGTTGATGCATGGCACGTAAACTTCCACCACTTAATGCATTAAAAACTTTTGAATCGGCTGCGCGACTTCAGAGCTTTACGCTAGCAGCAGAAGAGTTATGCGTGACACAAGGTGCAGTAAGCCGGCAAGTGAAAAAGCTGGAGGCTTATTTAGGGTTTGATTTATTTGCTCGGCAAGGTCAAAAACTAATTCTGACGGCAGCAGGTCTTCAATATCAAGCAGCGATTGCGAGTGCCTTAAATATTTTAAGTGATGCCACTCAGAGTGTCATCAGTGCTCATCGACCCAGTGAGCTGTTGACTATTAGTGTATTGCCTTCACTCAGTACACGATGGTTGATTCCACGGTTAAACCAGTTTAAGCAACATTACCCACACTATGTCCTTAATGTCATTACCCGAGATAACCAGACAGAGTTATTTCCTCCAGGTGTTGATGTCGTTATTCGTAGTGGGCAGGGTGGCTGGCCTGGTATGCAAGCGGACGAACTCTTTATTGAAAAACTTATTCCTGTCTGTCATCAGGATATTATCAAAGAGAAAGTTAGCACTGCCGCTGATTTAATGAAGTACACCCTTTTAGAGCATACGTCGCGGGATAAAATCTGGCAGCGCTGGTTTAATGCACAACATATTGATAAACCCCAATTTCAGCGGATAGGTATGGAGCATTTTTTTATGCTTATCCAAGCTGCCTGTGAGGGGCTGGGGATTGCTCTAGTACCAGACTTTCTAGTGAAAGATGACCTTGAAAGTGGGCGACTGGTGCAACCTATCAATATTACCTATGAATCAGGTTATCGTTACTTTGTCCTTACTAAAAAGCAACAAAGTAATCCTAAAGTGGCTGACTTTATTCAGTGGTTACTTACTTGGTATAAATTCTCATAAATTAGTTAAAAGGTATCTCAAAAAATGCACTTCTTCCTAGATAACGGTGTCAGTGCTGAACGCTAATCCTTATGAGTTTTCTTATACACTCTTCGCTAGGCAATATACTGTGGCTCTCTATGCAGCTGCTTACTTTTTTTCAGAAAGTCACTATTCTTAGAAGTGCCCTAAAGACAAAATTTGTTGTATAGTTCACAAAAAATACACTAAAAAAGAAACTAGTTCACTTACTACCTAGTCACTAGCAAAGGATACCGTTGTTTCTCTAAAAAATGATTTTATTAATGCTTTATTTTGTGCAATCAATTCTAAATCGATAAATGTTCTTTCTAGCAGTGATTCCCCCTTTTTAAGTGGCATCCGAGCAGTGCCTGTCTGTCGAATGTAATTCCATACCAGTTCATCAGGATTAAGATCAGGGGCATAGGGTGGCAAGAGAAAAATGCTTATTTTTCCTTGCTGTCTTGCTACAAATTGGCGTACTTTTTTGCTTTTATGCACTGG
>NZ_AUAF01000032.1 GCF_000428585.1 Zooshikella ganghwensis DSM 15267
ATATCAACATAAAACCGTTTGTCACGGGAAAGGGGAGTATGCTCGTGATGAAGATGGGGATGGTTTTCACGAAGTACATGTTAACACCATTGAAGGTTGTTGGTCATTACTACGCTCATGGTTAAGACCTCATCGAGGTATTTCTCAAGAAAAACTACCTTTTTATTTAGCATTATTTGAGTTTGTGTACAATATAAAGTGCCGAGGAAAAAGCTTACTTAATGATCTAATAGAGCTATTGATATAACCCCCTAGGAATCCATATAGAGCCTTAAATTTACCCCCAAAGAGGATAATGCAACAGAACAAGATGATGCCATCATTATTACTGATGACGTAATGGATAGCGCACCCGCCCACCCAACTGCAGATCAGTTCTATCAAACGTATCAGCGGCTTTTCCCCCCAATTGAACAAGCCAACACAGCACCCGATTCAGCACAATTTTTTACCAACAACCCCAATAACAACAGTTATCCTTTTGCCCAACTACCACCAGATAACCTTTTACAACTTCCATACCCAAAAGGTGAATACTGGCGTATTGGCGGTAGTCATACCAATACCGGTAGTGGTAGCTACCCTCAATCCTCATTGGATTTAAATAATGGAGGTAGCTGGGGTTCTGATACTTCGAACAAATGGGTTACTGCTTCAGCAGGTGGAAAGGTCAAAAAGCACTCATCGTGCTTTGTTGAGGTCGTTCATGAAGGAGGGTGGTCCACCACTTACTACCACCTTGGCAATGTCGTTGTTAACAGTGGCCAAACTGTTGAGCGCAATCAGCGACTGGCAAATTAAGCAAATAATAAACCACAAGCGCTGTGTAATGGTGGAATGTCCACTGGGCCACACCAACACTTTAGCTTAAAACACAACGGTAGCTTTATACACTTAAATGGGGCAAAGCTTTCCGGTTATAAAGTACATACCGGGCGGGACAGTTACGACTCCGACTGTAATTACTTTTGGCTGGAAGGACATGGACAGCGTTACTGCGCCTGGTCCAGAATAAGTAATCCAGGTGTTCCTGACACTAATCCAAACCCGAACCCGAACCCGAACCCGAACCCGAACCCGAACCCGAACCCGAACCCGAACCCGAACCCAGATCCTGATGTCGATGTTCTACAAAATGGCAAGGCCGTTACGAGTATTTCAGGTAAAAAAGGTGCAAAAAAATACTTCGTCGTTAAAGTACCTCAGAATGCAAAAAATCTCTCCATTGTACTCGACGATGGCAGTGGTGATGCTGACTTATATGTTAAAATAGGAAGTAAACCAACCTTAACAAGCTGGGCATGCCGACCATACATGATTCAACAGCAAGAAGTTTGCGCACTCAAAAAACCACCCGCAAACAACTATTACATCATGATTAATGGTTATTCGAACTATGAAAATATTAGTGTTAAGGCATCATATGATGTGAAGTAATATAGCAAACTCACGGCTGGTTCCCTTCAGCCGTTATCCCCTTCTCTAACTCACCCGCTTTTATATTAAAGTGCTCAGCCTAAGCTAATAATGTTTTTTTACTTTCGTGTATCACACTTTGCTGCCATCATGTTTAAATGTGGAATAAAGTTACAAGGCCCATGACGAGCATCAAGCTGCTGCTTCAAAATGCCTTCCCAGCCCGTTCGGCAAGCACCCGTCGAACCAGGTAAACAACACACTAAGGTATGATTTGCTAAACCCGCCAGTGCACGAGACTGTAGTGAAGATGTACCAATTTCTTGAAAGGATATTTGCCGAAATAGCTCACCAAAGCCATCAACTGTTTTATCAAATAAGGGTAACAGAGCTTCAGGCGTCGAATCTCTCTCTGTAAAACCAGTACCACCTGTCACAAGGATAACTTGTACAGAGCTGTCAGCAATCCAGCCAGAAACAATAGCCCTTAATTGATAAATATCATCCTTGCTAATACATCGACTGTGCAATGTATGGCCCGCCTGTTTTACTGCATCAACCAAATACTGCCCTGATGTATCTGTAGCCTCATCTCGCGTATCAGATACCGTCAAAATAGCAATAGAAAGAGGAAAAAAATCTTTTTGAGTGTGCTTACCCATATCTGATTACCCTTAACTGCCGCATATTAACCATTATTAATGTCAATCTCGGAAAAATACTTATACCCAATCATAACTTGAGTCTTTAACAACTACAAAGCTCTTTCCTCCGAAAGACTGACAGGCCAGTTGAAGCATCTTGGACTAGTCTATTGCTTGGGGAGTGAAATTATTCTGGTATTTCATATGAGGCTTATGTTGCTGCTTTTTTTATTGAGTCTTTGCTTTTATGAACAAAACCTTATAAAGCGATTTACATATTGGATTCCATTAAAGGTAGGATGTAGATTTATCTCAACAAAAAAAGTAAAAAATAAGCTCGACACTAACAAGCATTAAAACCACCTCTATGGGAAAATTTAAGTTTTATAGCCCAATTGGACGCAAACTACTGGTCGTCGTCATCAGCGTAAGCACCATGATTGCTGTTGGTACCACAGCTATTCAATTAAGTTATGACTACTTTGAAGACATTCAGCGCGTCAATAAAATATTTTTGCAAATTGAAAAGTCAAGCTTACCTAACCTTAACCGATCATTATGGTCATTTGATGAAAAACAGATTGATACTCAACTACAGTCTTTACTACAAATACCTGAAGTCGTCTTGGTCAAGCTAGTACAGCAGTCAGGCGATACAACACAAGTGATTGGTCAACGACCCGAATCCTCGCGTTTTTTAACAGAACAAACATTCCCTCTAACCATTACGCCATGGAATTCAGAGCAAGTCGAACTCGGCAAACTCACCGTTGTAGCAGACTTAAGTGAAACCTACCGGCGCTTATGGGAGAAGCTTATTGTTATTTTTTTATCCAACTGTACCAAAACTGCCATTGTCGCTTTTGTGCTGCTAATTGTTTTTTGGCAGCTGGTCACCAAACATATCATAACGATTGCCCGTTACATTAACGAACAAGAAAATGCCACACTGATTGAACCCTTAACGTTATCCCGAAACCCAACAAAAGCTTATGATGAGCTTGACTGCTTAGTTGATGCCGTTAACAACTTATATCAATTAACTTCCGAGAAAAAGTCTAAGTCAACAACGCAGAATGATTTCCCTCTTACAACCCAACTACAATCTCTGGATATTCCTTTTAATAAAGCTTTAATCAATAATATTGATTCTGACCTAACATCAAATGAAAAAAACGTAATATCGGCAACAGAAAGTGTTGAAAACAGTTTTAAAACCATAGAGCAACAGTTGGAGAATTTAAACTACTATAAGATTCACTTATCTTCCCATTTTCAACACAGCAAAAAAGAAATTGATCGATTACTCAATCGTATTGCACACCTTAAAAAAAATCTCGAGTGATTAATCTGTTTATCTACATCAGCCATTATATGCGTTATTATATAACTCGTGCCGAAAGATATACCCTACGCTTTCAGCACAAAGTATAAATCGTGGTAAATTTTGAAAAGGAGTTTTTAAGTGACCACGACAGAACATGTCTATCTCTATGGTACCTGCACCATTGACTTATTTTTTCCTGAGGCCGGTATTGATGCCATTACACTTCTAGAACAATACAATATCAAAGCTCATTTTCCCCCTGAACAAACCTGTTGTGGGCAACCTGCCTATACCAGTGGTTATCCTCAACAAGCCCAACAGGTGGCCCTTACACAAATTGCAGCATTCCCAGAAAACTGGCCAATTGTTGTACTATCAGGATCATGTGCAGGCATGATGAAACATCATTACACACACCTTTTCCCTGATAATCACCCTCAATCTATACAAGCTCACCGGTTTAGCCAACGTATCGTCGAGTTTAGCGAATTTTTATATCACCACTTAAAAATTACCCTCACTGACTATGGTCAACCAGTACACGCTGCATTACACACAGCTTGTAGTGCACGACGGGAGATGGATACCCTCCAGTGTAGTCAGCAGCTATTATCTCAACTGCATAATGTTTCAGTGGTATCACCAGCTCATGAAGAAGAATGCTGTGGTTTTGGTGGAACATTCTCAGTCAAATTTACTGAAATTTCAGGTGCAATGGTTAATGATAAGTGTAAAGCACTAGAGGCAACCAATATTCAGCATCTTATCAGTACTGATTGTGCTTGCTTACTTAACATTAATGGCTGCTTGGCAAAGCGCCAAAAAACACCACTACAGGGAGAACATTTAGCCAGCTTTTTACGGCAACGATGTCAGCCAAGGAAACCCTAACACAGCGCTCAATGATTATTGCAACAAAGGACGTTTGTATATGCCATCATCACCATTCGAAATGAAAGCATCCTCTGTGCTCCAAAATGAGGAGTTACAACACAGCTACCGTAATGCGATGGACTATTTAATAAAGCGTCGTCAGCAACAATTCAATGACCCATTAGAATGGCAAACCTTACGACAAAAAGGTACATCAATTAAGACCGCTGCGCTGAACGATTTACCACAGTTATTACTACAACTAGAAGCCAAGTTAATTAACAATGGTATTCAAGTCCACTGGGCTGAAACGCCAGATGAGGCTAATATACTTATCACTCGACTCATTAAAGAAACCACCAGTTCAAACCCTGACCTCTCACCAGCACCTGTGGTAAAAGGCAAAACGATGGTGAGCGAAGAAATACATCTTAACCAATACCTTGCACAACAAGGCATACCCTGCTTAGAAACCGATATGGGTGAATTTATTGTACAGCTGGCCAAAGAAACACCTTCTCATATCATCATGCCGGCCATTCACAAAAACAAGGCAGAAATTGCACAGCTATTTAAAGAACACATTTCTGGTATCTACCAAGATGATGTAGATATCCTAATTCAGCAGGCTCGTCAGTATCTAAGACAATGCTTTGAAAATGCAACTGTAGGTATTAGCGGTGTTAATTTTGCTGTGGCCGAAACAGGCACTCTGGTGCTGGTTGAAAATGAAGGTAATGGCAGAATGAGTACCACTTTACCCCAAACCCATATTGCACTGATGGGTATCGAAAAAGTCATTGCTTCTTTGACAGATTTACCCCCCCTATTAAGTTTACTCACCCGCTCTGCTACAGGACAATCTATTACAACTTATATCAACATGATCTCAGGACCACGACGAAAGGGAGAAAAAGATGGCCCAGAAAAAGTACATGTTATTTTGTTAGATAACGGTCGCAGCAAACTTTGGCAAGATGCCTCATTACGCGATACTCTTCGCTGTATTCGTTGCGGTGCCTGTATGAACCATTGTCCCGTTTATAGCCGCGTAGGAGGACATAGTTATGGCACAACTTACCCTGGCCCTATCGGTAAAATATTAGCACCTCAGCTTGAAACACAAGATAATGCAGCTGATTTACCTTTTGCTTCCAGTTTATGCGGCGCTTGTGGTGAAGTTTGCCCTGTTAACATTCCCATCCCACAATTACTACTTCGATGGCGACAAGAAGCCACACAACAGTATCAAACGAACCATTGTAATCATACGACTATTCCCCAACAACCAACGCCTATTACAGGCCTAAAGTATTCACGTGGACAACACCTTATCTGGAAAACGTGGAGTTGGATTAACTGTCACCCTAAGCTCTATTATTTTATGACCTACTTAGTTACCAAGTGGCGTATTTTATTACCTCGACAGTTAGGTGGCTGGACCCTCTATCGAACACCACCAAGACCCGCTTCAAGCACATTACACCAGCGCCTAAAAAATAAATAACTTGCTAATTAAAAAATATGTCATTAGAAAATAAAGTCATGGATGCACGCACCAAAATACTTAATCGTTTACATCAGGCTAAAATCAAACAACCTCTTTATTCGATTACAGATAATAAAGATAAAAATAACAAAACAATTGATAAATCAAATTCCTCGGTAATCACCAACCCAGGGCATAAGGTTAAATTATTGATAGAACAATTAGAGAAAGCACATGCTCATGTTGTTTTAGGGGGAGCTTACGACTGCCAACAACAGCTTTTAACGTTTCTTAACCAACAAAAAGTTAATTGCTTACTCACGGGAGATCCCATTCCTGAAAATATTAACCACATTTTAACCACAACCTCCCCCTTAACTGCACCATTTCCACGCACAATTAAGCCTTATGCACAACCAATAGAACAGTGGAAAAATCATTTATTTGATGAAGGCAATGCAGCCATCACTAACTGCCTAGCTGCGATTGCTGATACGGGAACACTTGTTCTTCTACCCTCCCCCATTGAACCACGCACCCTATCACTGGTTCCCCCTATTCATATTGTCGTACTTTATACCCAACAAATTGTTCAGAGTTTTGATGCCCTGCTTAACCACACATGTTGGCCCTCAGTGATGCCATCAAATATCGTATTTATATCAGGCCCATCTAAAACCGCTGACATTCAACAAACATTAGCCTATGGCGCTCATGGTCCCAAAGTACTTGCCGTTTTTATAATAGACGACACAAAGAATGAATAATCTCCATCAAGCATAGTGCCGCAAGGAAGCGGCAAGCAAGCCTCTAAGGAAGGATTCACGGCGTATTCGAAGGTTATTATATAGACTTTAGCTATAGGTGCTTTTCAGGCTATTTTGGCTTTATGTCCATAGTGCGTTTTTTTTGAACAAGAATCACATCGCTCCCGATAATTTCAAATGAAATGGGCAAACAAGTGCTCAGATATTCAAACACTGGGGGGCTAAAAAACGAGATATGTGTTAAATCCCGAATATAATGCCAATGGGTAAAAGCCTGTTGATTAGTCACTAATTTGGTCATTAACCCTAACCAACCTCCAGGCTTTAACATCACCAACCATAATTTAATGTAGTGTAATGGATCAGCTAAATGTTCAATGACTTCTGTAGCCGTAATAAAATCATAAGTTTGATTAAGTACTGATTTATCTGGGTAGTAAAATAAATCATATTTATTCACACCAAAGCCTCTCTCCTCTAGCATGGCTGCCAACGCAGGTCCTGGTCCACAACCAAAGTCAAGGCCTTGCCCATTAGCCGCTAACTTAGGCACTAATGGTTCCACTACGCGCGATAAAAAACGTCGATAACCTTGATCATAAATAGCATTTTTGTGCTGGTCATAAATCTGTTTTTCTTCATCTGCCGTTAAATGATAATCCGATGGCACAAAAATAAAACTACAAGTAACACACTGTAAATAAATTCGATATTTATCCTGATGATAAACCTGCAAACTTTCTGCAGTACAGACTGGACAATGTGAAACAACTTTGTTCCCAATCGTTTTATTCATTATTTACTTTATCGCTCTATTTAAGTAATCCAAATTAATACCTAAGCTCAATACATGGTCAACACTAAAAACAATCCATTTTTTGCTGCTCATTAACGAGACTGCGAATCATAAGCCACGCTTGTTATTTGGCAACTTACCAATACAAGTCTACAGTCATTAGCACTAGGACGCTATCTGTCATGGAGACATACGACATGTTACTTAATGATGCACACTTCCATTTCTGTGCTTTCAGCACAATTAAACGAATAATCTTAAGTATACTCTTAATTTATGCACTACCGTACAGTTTTAATGCATTCTGCGCCACAATGGAATCTATTTCAATAACCCATCCATCAGATTCTCAATCGCTTGTGACATTAACTCATTTAACGTCATCAGAAAGTTTACAACTGATCACCAAAGTTGAAGTGAGTGAACAACTTATAAAACATCGCTATCAACAATACTATCAAGGCATTCCTGTATGGAATTCAAACCTTGTTGCCAGTTATAACCATCGTAATCAGTTACTGAATTTTTCAGGTTTTTTGCTGAGAGATATTCAATCAGATATAGAATCAATACAACCCTCACTTTCATCCCCACAAGCACTCAACATTGCTTTAGCGGCAGAAAATATCTTCCTTCATCAAAGCTCTTCACATACTGCAACAAATGAAAGAAACCCAACACTTATCACTAATAAAAAAGCAACGCTTTACATTTATCTTGATAAACAAGGTCAAGCTCAACTTGTTTATATTGTATCATTTATGGCTCATACCCCTGTGGCTCATACCATCAAACCAAAACGACCGTTCTACATTATTAGTGCGCACAGTAAAGACATTCTGGACCATTGGCAAGGATTAACTACCCGCCAAGCAACAGGACCGGGAGGTAATGAAAAAACAGGTATTTATCACTACGGGTCAGACTATGGTTTCTTAACTGTAAGCGACGACTGTCGTATGACAGGTCCCTATATTGATACCGTTGACCTCAACCACCATACTGCACGTGGCAAGGTGCATCAATTCCCCTGCGCTAATAACACCTATAAAGCCATTAATGGTGCTTTTTCTCCACTAAACGATGCTCATTTTTTTGGCACAACCATTCTCAACATGTATGAAGAGTGGTTTAAAATTGTTCCTTTAGCCATGCGTTTAACTATTCAGGTTCACTACCGTCAGCATTATGAAAATGCTTTCTGGGATGGACGTAATGTAACATTTGGAGATGGTTATAAATCCTTTTACCCTTTAGTTAGCCTTGATGTTGTTTCCCATGAAGTTGCACATGGTTTTACCGAGCAACACTCAAATTTAATTTATCGCAAACAGCCAGGTGGCATTAACGAGTCATACTCAGACATTGCAGGGGAAGTCGCTGAGTATTACTTCAATAAAAAAAATGACTGGATGGTAGGTAGTACTATAACGAAGACCTCAGGTGCTTTACGTTATTTTGCAGACCCTACTCGTGATGGCCGTTCTATCGACCATGCTGATGATTATACTTGGGGTTTGGATGTACACTATACATCCGGTGTTTTTAATAAGGCATTTTACTTACTTGCCACCACCCCAGGCTGGGATGTTCGCCAAGCCTTCACCCCCTTTATGCTGGCAAACCAGCTTTATTGGCGCCCTGAAACAAAATTCAATGAAGGTGGTTGTGGTGTTGTTCAAGCCGCAAAAGACTTGCAACTCAATGCTGATGATGTTGAGTCAGCATTTGCACAAGTGGGGGTTAATGCTAGCTGCCAATCCCCCAATGACTCGGTCATTAAAATAGAACATAAAAAAACGCTACCAGGACTATCAGCAGATAAAAAACAAGCCTTATTTTTTCAAATGCCTGTTCCTTTTGGCATGCATAATTTGACATTTAAAATTTGGGGCGGGGCTGGCAACGTCGATCTTTATATGCGCCACAAAGACAAACCAACTCGTTTTATTTGGGATTGCCGTCCGCTTAAAAATACCAATGAAGAACTTTGTCAAATTGATCAACCTAAGACTGGTACTTACTACCTAATGCTTTATGGACAAACAGCTTTCCAGCAGGTCTCTCTTCAAGGTAGTTATGAAATGCGCGTTATAGACTACCGCAACAATACATCTGTTGCGATACCTGACCGAGATTTTGAGGGGGTTAATAGTGATATAAAAGTAGGCTTAGGTAATACCGTGATTCGCGCTAGAATAACCGTAGATATTACTCATCCAGATATTGGTGATATTGCAATCAGCGTAACGCCACCTAACGGACACCGCTTTTTACTGAAACCTTATATGTCTCAAGAAGGCCAACGAGATCTCAACGCACGCTACGAAATAAAACTAGATAACTTGCAACAAGGTGGTATCTGGCAGCTCAATGTGAAAGATGTATTCTCACGCTATACCGGTACTTTAAACTATTGGCGCTTAGAATTATTTGACGATGAGTAAAGATTAAAGTCGTATAAACGTTTACTCTTAGCACCTTTGTCTCACAAAATTCACATCGAGCAAAATTTATATGAGATAGTATGAAAGCTTAGTTAAACATAACGGGAAGATCGCATAAAGCAGTTCGCTATTGAATAAATTCAGTAAAAACCAAGTGTATCCTTTTTGCTGAATTTATTCGTGTAGTTTGATATATTCATGTCGCTTATACTTTACTATAAAAGAGCACATCCGTACTTATTTTTAGGGCATCTCTTAAAATTGTGATTTTTTAAAGTACTCATTATTTAACCAAAAAACTTATTTAACTAGGGCCTGTTAACACTACTTGAATATCACTGTTATGACGGTAAAAGCACTAATCTAGGCGCGAAGAGTGAAGTTTAGTTGTTCTAAATGAACAATGAGCAACAACAAGTAGTGCTTTTACCGTCATAACCCTTCGGGCCGTGATTATTTTTCCACCTAGCAGTGTTACAAGTCATTTATGTAGAATGACTACACAGCATTCCTTGTGCCTTGCTAGGCGAAAAAATAGTCTACGGCAGTGGTGATTCAAATAGTGTTAACAGGCCCTAAACAACTGATTAAAGATACCCTTCACTAAAAGTGTATCTTCCAAGGAAAGGTGTTATGTTTAAATGTATATCCAATAACATTGCTAAAAAGGCAATGACCACTCATGAAGTTTCTAAGTTTACAGCCTGTATTTTATTATCTTTTACATCAACCGCTTTTTCTGCAGACATTAGCCAGTCTTCCGCCCAAACCCTTGCTACCCAGTTTTTTAAAAACAAGTATGCTACAAATACTGTTGATGTAACTCATGCTCAAATTAAATACGATAACAATAACAAAGCAAAAGCTTATATTTTTCAAATAAATCACCAAGGCTTTGTGATTGTCGCAGCACAACAACAACGCAATCCAATTTTGGCTTATAATAATACTCACGGTGAGATGACATTTTTACAGAATCACTCACCACTCATGAACTGGCTGACTGACTATACAGCACCTAATACCAAGCCTGCGACCTCACGTAATGCAAGGAGCAAGCGATCTACAACAAATACATCCGTTGCCCCCTTAACAACAACAAAGTGGTCACAAAATGGTTTCTATAATGATTTAATACCCAACGAGTCGCTGACAGGCTGTGTAGCGACTGCAGTTGCTCAGTTTCTAAAATACCATCAATACCCTGAACACGGTTACAGTCATAATAGCTACACCTACTCTGATCAAGGCACTATCTCAACCGATTACCGTACAACCTATTATCAGTGGGATAATATGCCAGACCAGCTGTTAGCCGCGAATAATGATGTTGCCACACTGATGTTCCACAGTGGTACGGCGGTAAAAACACTTTATGGTTCAAGCTTATCTTTAGCCCCCATGCGTTTTATCCCAAATGCACTAGAAAAACACTTTAACTATATTACAAATGGCTTTGAGTACGTCAGCCAGTTTGACAACCTTCCCGCCTGGCGCGACCTTATTATCCATGAGTTACAGGCAAAACGTGTCGTCATTTTAACGGGACTCAGTGGTAACGCCGGTCATGCATGGATTGTCGATGGTTATGATGGTCATGACTACTTTCATATGAACTGGGGTTGGGGTGGAAACATGAATGGTTACTTTCAGTTAACCTCGCCAGCACCGCGAGGAAATTATAATTTTAATCAACGTATGGCTTTTGTAAGAGCCGCACCTCGTCCATCTTTAAACCATATTCCTTTTTGCGAAAGTACGCAGTACCTTACCGCTAACCAAGGAGAGATCAGTGATGGCAGTCAGCAGTGGAATTATCCCGTAAACAGTGATTGTAAATTTATTCTCCAACCAAATGTAGCAGGCCAGTTAAAGCTGCAATTTCAGTCATTTAATACTGAAAGAAATCATGACTTTGTCACTATTTATGATGGTACTACAACTGCAGCCCCCATGCTTGGCCGGTACCATGGATCCTCCCTCCCAACAACGATTACCAGCCAGAGTGGCAATTTATTAATCCATTTTACCAGCGATGACATTGTCAGTGGAAAAGGTTGGCAAGCACGCTATTGGGTACAATAAACTCGGATTAAAACGAATCCTAAACTTAAGATGCAAGGACAACAGGTGTTGTCCTTGCATTAAAAAACTATTTTTGGGAATCTATCAATTCTTGCTGCTGTTCACGTAACTCGGCAATTAATTTAACCCCAAGATCTATACCTGTACTGAAGGGTATATTTTTCACCATGGATTAGGATAACTCACTTTATGCGAATAAATAGAATAATAATACGCAGTCTTTTGCTATGTTTGACATTATTCTGGGCTAGCTGGAGTTCAGCTCAACCTCTCTTGGCTCATGCATCTCAAGATATATTAAGCTATTTGCAAGCTATTCCCGGCATGGAAGCAGAAGAGCTTAATAATCCCCCCTCTGGCTATCGATATATTTTAATACGATATAGTCAGCCCATTGACCATGAGCGTCCTTGGTTAGGTTCGTTTAAACAACGAATGGTGTTACTCCATAAAGACCAAAATGCCCCTATGGTCTTAGCCACTAATGGTTATACCATTGCAGTGAGCACATACCGATATAACTTAACCCAAGTACTCAATGCCAACCAACTGAAAATAGAGCATCGTTTTTTTGCTGAATCCACCCCGGAACCCAAAGACTGGCAATATCTAACCATTAAACAAGCAGCTGCAGACCACCACCGAATTGTCACAGCAATACGCCCCTTTTATACCGGAAAATGGATTTCTCGTGGCAGCAGTAAAGGAGGAATGACCGCAATTTATCATCGTCGTTTTTACCCTGATGATGTTGATGGTACGGTGGCGAATGTGGCTCCTCAAAGCTTTGGCCGTCTTGATCCGCGTTATGTCACATTCCAACAACAGGTTGGGCCTGCTGGCTGTCGCGCCGCTTTAAAGCAGTATCAGCGAGAATTACTAAAACGACGGGATATCATGAAAGCCTATATTCAGCGTTATAGTAATGAGCAAGGTATGAATTTCAGTCTTGAAGGTGGTTTAGATCAAGTGCTGGATATGACCGTAGGCGAACTGTATTTTCAGTTCTGGCAATATGGTGATATTGCTAACTGTAAAGATATTCCCACAAACGATGCCTCAGACGCAGATCTTTTTCAGTTTATGGTAGATTGGGGACCTCTCTATTTCTTGAGTGACATTGGCCGAAAAACTTATGAGCCATACTTTTATCAGGCCATTACCCAGCTCGGTTATCCTCGCCTTATGCTAGGGCATATAACAGACCTGCTGCAGTATGACCCTAACGACTATCGTCCTTATGTTTCGAAGTGGCCTTCTCAAGCTTTTGACTACCGAGCGATGTGGGATATCGCTAATTTCGTTGTATTAAAAAGCAGCAATCTGATGTTATTTTACGGTGACATTGATCCTTGGACTGCAGGTGCCTTCTTTTTACCTAACTCAGGCAGGCGTAGTACTCATTCTTTTTGGGTTAAGGATGGAAATCATGGCACGGATATTTTAACGGTAAGTGAAGAAGATCAGAAAAAAGCCTTTGCAATGCTAAAGCAATGGACTGGTATTGAAGCTAAAGTGCCTTCGGTCATGTTACGTCATACAGGGCAAGACAGTGATAACCAAAAACAATTCAACGAAGACTTAATTAGACGTCCTTTATAGTTCAAGTATACACTTTGCAAATCAATTGTTTGCAGCAGGAGGGATAGTCAGCCCACTGCTGCAAATATACCCAATAGAAATGGTTTTTAGGTGCGGCCATCGAGTGACAAAGCCCCATGAGCCTATATTAATAGGTGATTGGGGTGAGGGGTGAAGATCACAAAACCTAGAAATCATTCGTGAAGGGTATATTTATGTTATTTGTAGATCGCACTAAACATGACATGAACCAACCACATCAAATGAAAGCTGCTCTGCAAACTGACGTATTGTTAGCTGACCATGATATTCCATATGATTGATGGTGTTATTCGTTTTAGATTTTATCAATTCCACACTGATTGTGGGTTCGTCCCGCACCGTAAACTTCTCAAACTGATCACGAATCTCTGATAGTTGCAACGTCCTTAGTCGACCATTGATGATCATTTTTGCCTCAGCACCACTAGCAAAACGAGTAAAAATAAATTTCCATGTGTGTGGCTGCCTAGGGTTAAAAAGATAGGCATCATTTTCCAGCATAAAATTACAGAAGTTACTATATTGCTCACCAGCCATAACCCCAATTGCAATTGGCACCCTAGTTTGCTCAGCTCTTTCCTCACCCATTAATGACTCTTTAGTATTACAACCCATAATCTTTACAGTCATTAGCAAAAAGGCAATAAGTTTTATACGACATATAGGGGAGACTCGTTTTGTCCTATTTCTCTGCCCCCACAATAGTGATAATGAATTGCCCCACATAATTGCCTTCCTATGCCATTTTAATTAGCATTAATGGGTACTACTTAAAATAATGCTTTTATTGTAAGCATAATGAAGCACACTTGATATTTAACAAGCTCACTCTCATTACGCATAATAATTACTATAGTTGAACAACCCCTAGGCTATTTATAAGAAACTGAATTATACAAACTCACCGCTTATAACTACTAACGAGTTACTAAAAGCAGTCTGTTCATTCATTTTGTTGCCAGTTATCAATCAGCTGACACACTGAGTCACCTTTGGGGACACCATCAGGCATAACAGCCCACTGGCTCAGCGCTGTTTCCATTCGAGTAAGTAATGTACTTAACTCTGTAATTTGCTGTTTAACCTGAGGGATATGTTGAGCTAATAAGTCCCTCACCATAGGGCAAGGTGAGTCACCATGTTTTGCATGCTGTAAAATTTGCATGATTTCTTTTAGGCTAAAACCCAGTGTTCTTGCTTTCAAGATAAAATTTAACTGCTGTTCATCATGCCTACCGTAATCATGATAACCATTTGCCGGATTACGCTGGGGTGATAACAGGCCTTGTCGCGTATAAAACCTGACTGTCTCTGCGGTAACACCTACCCGCTTTGCTAAGTGACTTGCTTGCATACTAAAACTCCGCTCTACTTTCAGAGCAATTTTAAAACCTAGGAGTTACACCCAAGTCAAGCTCAGTTACTTATTCGATGCTAAGCTAAAAAGCATCTTCTCGATTTTGATGCAGTCATTAACATTAAGCTGATGATCAAACAAATTCATATCGAAGGCTACCGTTCTATACGTGAGCTGTCACTGCCACTCCATCCTGTGAATGTATTGGTAGGTCCAAATGGATGCGGAAAGACAAACTTATACCGTGCCCTGCTTTTATTATCAAAAGCTGCAAAAGGTGAGTTTGCTTCATCCATCATTTATGAAGGCGGTATGCCATTAGCACTTTGGGCTGGCGAAAAACGACACAGTGATACCAAAAGAACACCTCGCCGGATCAAGCTTGCTGTTTCTTTTGAAGAGTTGAGCTACGAGTTACATGCAGGGCTAACGCCCAAAACCCCCGCAAATACCTGCTTTGAATTTGACCCAGTATTTAGGGAAGAATACGTCTGGCTGAAAGCGAAACGTCGTCAAAACAACACATTGCTAACCAGAAAAGCAACCTCGGTATGGCTAACTCATGCGGATAGAAAACGCTACGAATACCCAGTAACACTTTTACCTAGTGAGTCAGTATTATCTCAGTTACAGGAACCTCACTTGTATCCTGAGTTATTCACTCTCCGAGAGCTGTTACTGCAATGGCGCTTTTATCACTATTTTGATACCGGCCCACCAGCTGCGGTTCGTCAACCTCAAGTCGGTACCCTGACCCCCGTACTCAGTCATAATGGCAATGACTTAGCTGCGGCTTTACAGACGATTATCGAAACCGGAGATGAGTCAACCTTACATGAAATTATCGAGACAGCCTTTCCAGACTCAAGACTTTTGATTCTACCTAACCACGGTCGATTTGCTATTTACTTGCAAAAAGACGGCATACGCCGCCCGTTTGAAGCCCGCGAGCTATCAGATGGCACTTTACGTTTCTTATGTCTGACGGCAGCACTACTCAGTCCCCGTCCTCCGAGTCTGCTGGCCTTAAATGAACCTGAAACCAGTCTCCATCCTGACCTGTTACCTGCCCTAACACTGTTGATTGGCCACGCAGCTAAATACTCACAGCTCTTTATAACAACGCACTCATATTCACTGGCAGAAGTAATTGCTGATTTGTGTAACACCCAGCCTATTATCCTGGAAATGCTTGATGGTGAAACACGCTGGGTCAACGAGCCTATAGCGATGAATACATAAGAAATAAAGCAGCTTTATTTCTTAACGCATGCCATGAGCTCTTAATACTCGCTGCGCAAAGGCATTGGCTCTGAGTGTTGAGGTACCTGTAATTTTTGCAATATTTGCATTACGCTTCTGCGCTGGATAGTCACGAATACTCTGCAATAGCCGTTTGTGGGATCGCTTGACAACAAATGCCGGCGCATTAGGGTTAAACCCCATTCGATAGGCATGATAAGCAACATGGCCTGCCATATTTTCTTGATCCGTATCTCTATTCCCCCCCAGTGCCCGAAAAGATTCAACTGCCTTAGCAATAATTTGCTTACGCGCTGTACCGTGACTACTACTTAATGATGGGTGTGCTTCAGAGTAAGACATGCCTGGCATACCCGGAATAGGTTCCATACCATAAGGTGTATGCTGTACAAAAGCCGTTGGATCATTAACTCTTTGTGCCAGGCTCTGCGCTGTCGTTTTTGCAGTATCAAAACTATGACGGCGCATGTACATAATCGCATCATCGGTACGCTGCCCAAGCCGATCAGGTCCCATCATTTTCGTTTGACGTACACTTGTGTTTGCTGTCAACTCTTGAGCCATCGCTTGAGAGACTTGTTGCGACCGTTGCGGATCAATATTTAGGGTAATCCGTGCACGACTATGAATTGGCCCAGTCAGAGGCATGATTCGGTAAGAAAATTTATGTGCAGCCCTACGAAACCCACGTCTTAACATATATTGAGCTGGTGATTCACCCCGATTACCCTGGGGGTATACTTGCACAGGAATACTAGGATTAGCATGTAACTGTTGCAGTGAAAGCAAATGATTCATTTGCTGCGGTTGGCTAAGTTGATTTGAGCCTGGAGAATGAGTGTCGTAGATGGTACGCGCTCGCTGCTGGAGCTGAGCATTACTCGCGCCTCCAGGTGAAGAAGTATGGGTTTGAGTAGCCCATTGAGTCATACTTTGGAGTGAATCAGGCATTTCCTTTCACCTTAACGAACCTTCCATGGTTTAGCACCCTTAGCTACAGGTACTGACAACACTATTTCCAATAGTTATGTTAGTAACCTTAGCTATAAATAATTAAAGCTGCCAGATAAAAGCAAAAAACGTTGTCATTCAAGTGTTGTATGAAGCTCACATCCTGTGATGTCAGTCTGTAACTGCAACGGCAGGCTTGTTCTCTTTGCTTTGCCGCTTACGCTTCCAATAACTCGGACGGTTCAATAGTGTGTACTTGATGTTTTTTAATGCTGACCAGTATTGATAGCGTCGATTCCAATGCCAATGCTCATCCGTGAATTCAGCATTATCTTTTTCCAACCGATGACTGGCAATATCACTTGCTACAACCGAATAGGGTAACTGCGAGGTAAGCATAGGAAATGCTGTATAAGAGTCAAACTCACGCTTATAAATAATATCAATAGGCTCGTGATGATAATCAGCAGCTGCCAGTTTCTCCAAACCACTTCTTTGCAAAATATAAGAATGTGTGCAAAACAGCTTACACCTTGCAATATTAGGACGATAAGTCAACCAAAGACGACCTAAAAACCCGCCTAAATAAAAAACGTCACCTTGGTTTGAGCATAGGAAGTTATTAATACGTTTAAGCTGACTCGGTGAGGCTTGTTTATGAAAAAGAATATCATCTTCAAATATCAAAACCCGCTGAAAACCTTGCTCAAGTGCATGCCGAGCAATATCTCTGTGCGAATTATAGCACCCTCGTTCAGGGTTATCTTTATCTTTTTCAACTAACCAGAACTCAACAGGATTGCCTATCACACTCAAATTTTTTTTTGCTATTTCCTGCCTGTCTGTACGTTCCTTAAGGCTAATACAATACGCCTTATCAACGGCAAACTGCATACTACTCACCGACAACTTGAAAGGGAAACGGTGCTTAGCTTAACTGAAGTACGTTGAAAAATCGAGGTTACTAATTTAACTTAATCTCTTTATCTTTTTTAAAAGTTTCTGATAAAGATCGCTGGCGTGTTAGATATATCCTTCACAAATCATTTTTATGTGCGCTATCCATAGCGCTCACCCTAACGGGCCAGCGAAGCTGTTCTAATGTGTCCCCGACACATTAGTAGGGTTTGTTGTCAGCGCTCTTGACCGCCAAGGATGGTGGGAATGCAGTTTATGCATAATGACATGGATGTCATGTAGTAGAGCAAAGCAGGAGCAATTGCCGAGGAGCATTTAACTGTCACCCCAGTCACTTATTAATATAACCGCCCAGCAGCGCTTTTATATCAATTAAAGTGGCTACCGCAAGTTTCACAGCAGTAAACTTGCCCAGGGGCTTCATCGCTTGACGGCCGCACCCTTGTGCCCTTGGGGTATAAAAACACTTCGTTTTGGGTATAGCTTATTACCTATCAAAAAAATGCCCTAAAGGACCACACCCTTTACCAAGCTGCCAGGATGCACTGTTTTTTAGCGCTTCCGTCAAATAACACTTGCTTTTTTCAACCGCTATCTCCAGTGCTAACCCTTGGCCTAAATAACAAGCTAATGCAGCAGATAGTGTACAACCTGTACCATGAGAATTGGGCGTAACAACTCTTGCGGCAGAAAAGTTTTTAAGCTTATCCGGCAAAACTAGAACATCAGTACACTTTTTTTGATTAGATGAGTGCCCTCCTTTTAATAACACCGCTTTGGTGTTTAAGTCTCGTAACCGAATAATCAGCTCAGATATTTTATCATCTGTATAGCCATCTTCCTTTTCCCCTACCAAGAGGCTTGCTTCTATCAGATTAGGGGTAACAACATTTGCTAATGGAAAAAGTATATCCTTGAGTGCGTTAATGGCTTCTTTTTCAAGGAGTGTTTTACCACTTGTAGAAGCCAGAACCGGGTCAACCACTAACCATTGTGGTTTATAATCACTCAATTTAGCCGCGACTGTTTTAATAATTTCCGCATTAACTAACATCCCTGTTTTAACTGCTTTCACTGAAAAATCTGTAAATACGGCATCAAGCTGTTTCGCAACATGTGCTGATGACATAGAAAATACATCAAATACTCCACAGGTGTTTTGCGCCGTAACCGCTGTTAAAACCGTACACGCATAGCCCCCCGTAGCACTAATTGCTTTTAAATCTGCCTGAATCCCCGCACCAGCACCACTATCAGAGCCTGCAATCGTTAAAATAACAGGGGGTTGCTGCTTACCCACACGCCTATCCTCGTTCAATTTTTCGCTTAAAAAACAAACTTACAGTGATCGTCAGGAAAAGACCATACTGTCAGCGTTATTAATTGCCTTCTTTCTTTTAATTTTTTTATGATGATATCCTTCACTTTGGGTATAAGTTTGTATCACCCTCAATTAGCAAAATAATAATTAAATTGTTAATACTCTAACCCAGTCACTTTTGTACCCAATGAGAGTATTTATACCCTGAGCAAGAAATATTCATCGCAAACTATTCAACATGGAGTAATCAGTAAATGAAACAAGGATTGTCTCGCAGAAACCTAGTCAAAGGCGTTCTTACCGCAAGTGTCGTACTTGGATTTAATACCGTGACCCGCACTTGGGCTACAACAGCAACCTATCCAAATGAATATGCCGATGGCATATTAGCTACTGATTTCCCTGATTTTGAGGGACAACTGCTCACCGATACTGACACCCTTACTCAAGCTGCAGAAGACTTTGGTCATATTGAGTATAAAGTGCCCAAAGCCGTACTTTTCCCTGCATCAAAACATGACATCATTAAATTAATGAAGTTTGCTAATCAACACTCAATCTTTGTCAGCGCGAAAGGACAAGGCTTTTCAACAGATGGTGAGACGCTAGCTGAAGCGGGTGTTGTGATCGATACTTCATCACTCAACACAATACAATCAATCACCGATACAACACTTCACGTTGAGGCTGGTGCCCGTTGGTTAGATGTTATGCCAACATTACTGGAGCACCAAAAAACATTACCAATTGTCGTGGACTTTTTAGAAATCACTGTAGGCGGTGCAATTTCTGTGGGAGGTTTTGGTGCTCAGTCCTTTAAGCATGGAGCCATGACGGATATCGTCGAGTCAATAGAAATCGTAACGGCTCAAGGACAACTTTTACAATGTTCAGCGAAAAGTAATGGTTGGTTATTTAATGCACTTCGTGCAGGTTTGGGCCAGTTTGGAGTAATAGTAAGTGCTCGTTTTAAGCTTCAGCCTGCTTTTTCAATGGCAAGATACTTTCAACTGGTATATACCGATTTTGCAAGCTTTAGTAAAGATAACTTATTGCTTATTGAAAGCAATCGCTTTGATGGTGTACAAGGTGGCGTGCAAGCCAGTGAAACAGGTGGTTGGCTATTTATTCTACAAGCAACCAAGTACTATAACTCAGACCAGCCCCCAGAAAATACTGCCCTGTTGGAAGGACTTAACTATAACCCAGAAGCCTTAACTGTACAGGATATGCCATATTTTACTTTCCTGAATCGTTTAGCACCTATTGTAGAATACCTCCGTAGTACTGGCCTTTGGGATTATCCACACCCCTGGTGTCCTTTATTAATACCAGCGTCAAAAGCAGAAAGCTTCATAAATAAAACATTACAATCCCTAAAACCTGAAGACTTAGGAGGAGGTCCTATCCTACTGTCAGGCTTTAATCAATGTAATATGTCTACCCCACTGTTAAGAAAACCAAACGAAAAGCACTTCTTTTATTTTTCACTAATGCGTAATGCCACTCCTCCGACTAAAGAGCGCACGAGAGAATTAATGGTGTTGAATCGTGATATTTATGAAGGTGCACGACAAATAGGAGGTTACTACTATCCTGTGGGGGCTATTCCTATGAAACAAAAAGACTGGAGTCTGCATTTTGGCCACTACTGGCGCCCCATGAAAATGCTAAAGCAATGGATGGACCCAAAACATATCCTTAATTCAGGGCGAGCTATTTTTAATAAGTAGAAAATAGATCTAAAAACTAATTGATGCCCTTGACTATTTAGGGTAAAAAATATACTCAAAAAAACAAAGGCATCAATTTAATCATTACTCAGCAGGATAAATATGAAACCACGAATTATCTGAGTTATCCAGTGTCGGGTAACCTTTATAACAGCCTTTTGTCTGAACATATACATCTTGCTTTGCCGCAAAAGCCGCAAGTGCAGTGCTTAAAACATGAGCTTTCACTGTTGACTCTGAAGGTATCCAAAGAGACTTCTTTTCGCAACCAGGCTCATTGATAACAGTTAAAACATTAACAAATACTGTTCCAGCACCCGTTATACCCGCATAAACCACCTTTGCTCGCGTGTTATCTGACGCATGTAGACTGAGTGTAACTAATGATAAAACCAATGCAGTTATTCTAAAAAAGAGTCTCATATATTTCCCGATTACTACCTGATTAATAAAGTGCAAATTTACACTTTAGCCACTAAAAAGCTTCTATAATTTATCCCTGCTCATAAGCAGATCGTTTAAATATTATGAATGACAAATCCCGCCTTCATAAAAGGCAGCCTAACTGCCACTGAACACACCGTGAATCCCTCCTTGGAGGCTCGGCTGCCGCCTCCCTGCGGCAGACGGTTCAGTGACAATCAGCCAGCCTTTTTACCTAGCCAGTAAAATTTGTGTCAAGCTTACTAACCTTTCATGCTCAATGAATACCGATTGTATTTCAATTTGTACTGATGACAAACAACGGTTGGATAGCTCCTGTTGAACTGTTTGCCCCAAGGAAACGGCAAACACCTCCTTATTTCTTACTTGTCTATAATATAGAGTGTATTTGGTGGACAACTTTCAATACAGTCAGTAACAACCACTCTTTCAAATGATTCTATAGAGCTGTGTTTTACTTGCTCTATTTCATCACAGAAACTAATTGAAAACCCTAACTCTCTAACCGATATCTTATCTACCAATAATTTAATAATCTTCGTAATTTCAAAAATCCTATCTTTTAACAATGAAGGGAATTGCTTTTGAAAATCACTTTCAGACTCATCATCAGGATCGTAATCATTTTCATTAAGCAATATTGTCGCAGTGTTTGATTCATTTGAATCAGATATTACAAACTGCACAATATCATTACGAAGTAACAAACACTTTGGGTAGTTATACAAATTTAAATCGTCTGTAAACTTAAAACCAAAAGGTGTTTCTTGCTGAATCTCACTTTCCAAAGCTATTAACTCATTTCTATTGATTGAATTAATATAACCAATAATAGTCTCACTCATTTCTTTTTTATCCAAGGGCCCACAGGCTTACCGCTTTCTGAAAGTTCTCTATAAACATCTTGCTTAATAGGGAAACCACGTTCATTGTAGTCAAACCTGTGTTCATGAGCTACTGATCGCCCATCTGCACGCTGACCTAATGAACCATGAGTACTTTGCTGACCGTAATCCTCCCGACTAAATGCTCGTCCCTTATCATCATAATATGTGGCACTTGATGAACCATCTGCTCTTCGACTTTCTATTATGGAGTTTGGATCTGAGGTTTTGGGAGCTTTACCACCAGTATTTACTGTATGTGGCGTCTTTACATCACACGGTCCACCATTGTGCACCCAAACAAGCTGCTCACTAACAAAGTAACTTTCGTAGTCTTTAACATCAAAATTATAAGTTGTGCCAGCAGTATTTAAAGATGTCCAACTAACGACTTTATGCCAACCTGTTTCGTAATTAGCAACCTCATCGCCGACATTTAGATTTACAGACTTAACCCAGCCTTTTCCTTTTACCCAAAATGGATGGTCATCTGTAACGGTCAATTCAACTGGATTTTGCGCACTAGTCTGAAGCACCAACGTATTTAAGGGTCGATTCTCATAGATATGCTGCTTAATAACTGGCTTCCAGGCAATTTCACCTGTTTCCTCATCTTTTGCAGCAAGCAGGTCACCCAGTTTAACCTCTTCAATGGGCTTTAAACCCTCTTTCGTCTTAACCAAGGTACCTGCAGCAAAACATCCGCAGGGCGAACGCTTAGCCCATTTAAATACGCTTCTCCCTGCTTTAGTGGCTAACTTTCCTACACCACCAGAAACTGCCGTAATAGCACCATCCACTGCAAGAGACTGCGCAGCCGCTGCCGCACCTTCATTTTGGTAGGTTTGGTAAGTGTCATAAGCAGTCATTGCTGCACCAACACCCCAAATAACCGCAGGAATTAAAAAGGCTAATTCACCATCAGGGTCTGCATAACCATAGGGATTATTATTCCCATAGGCATACCGATTAAAGGTAAAAGGCAACTCAGGATTTACACCTGCAGGGTCATACGCCAGAAAACGACCAAGTACGGGGTCATAATAACGTGCTTGCATATAAACAAGACCTAAATCTCGGTCTTGAACATGGCCAGTGAAACCACGACGGTTAGAGTCAGACTTTTTGTCTTGGGTTAATTGTTCACCGTAAGGTGTATATTCTTCGCGCCATAACAAATTACCACTCTCATCACTGGCAGCAACGGGGGTTCCCGTTAAATCATTATGATAATAAGTGATAATTTCTGCAGCCGGAACAGGC
Organism: Zooshikella ganghwensis DSM 15267; assembly: GCF_000428585.1. Lineage (GTDB taxonomy): Bacteria > Pseudomonadota > Gammaproteobacteria > Pseudomonadales > Zooshikellaceae > Zooshikella > Zooshikella ganghwensis. The sequence continues at coordinate 23,602 of NZ_AUAF01000032.1, forward strand.
TGCAAAACCATCACCGTAAGTAACCAAACAAGTAGCCCATAAGTTAACTGTTTTTGCTTTAATGCAAAATTAAACATGGATAAGGATTGAAAAAATGCTTTCATCATTACAAATACTCCCTGCACTAATACAACAAGTTATGGAGGATAGGAATCAACACAGCCACATTAAAGGTTGGCTGAGGATCACTACCATCAGGGAGACCATCATTATCGGTATCAGCATCAGTAGGATCGGTTCCAAGTTCAAGCTCTTGAAGATTTGTTAAGCCATCTTGGTCGAGATCTTTATCCGCATCTTTCACCAGAGGATCAAATCCATACTTGATTTCATCACTATCACTAATACCATCACCATCAGAATCAGCTAGTTCAGGATTTGTTTTTAGGTGATACTCCTCACCATTTGAAATACCGTCACCGTCATTATCAGCTAGACCATCAGCTGAATTATTAGCATCATAGCCCCAGTGTTTTTCAATGCAGTCAGGCAGCTTGTCTTGGTCAGTGTCAGTATCACTACAGGTTTGACGTTTAGCAATTTGCTGTCCCGCTAGATAAAAATATTCTGTCACATCACCTGACACAGCATCTTCTTCATAAAGCAACTGGCCCGACTTGTTGTACAACGTGTAGTAGGTATTTCCACTTTTATTAAGTGTAGCCACCCGGCGGTTATGCCCATCATAGCGAAAGAAAAAGTCAGGATCTGTTTGACAGTTATTATTAGCTGTATAACAAGCCCGAGCTACATTAAGCCCACTACCATCATAGCCAAATGTTAATGAGCCATTACTGGTTACACTGCCAACACCATTATAAGAAAACTGGTAGGATTGACTTCCTGTTACTTGCTGTAAGCGACCCTGTCCATCATAGCCATAATTGTAGCTTTTATTACCCAACACTTTGCGGGTAATATCATTACGAGAATTGTAACTGTACTGAGCAGAACCCCATTTCCCTTGGGCACTTACAAGACGGTTTAATCCATCATAGCCCAACGTTCGATTATTGAAGCCATAAATTCCATCAGCTATTTTTACCACATTGCCCACAACATCATATTGGTAAGCTAAATCAACAACACTATTAGTGCCATTCACTTGAATACGGTTTAGCCGCTGTCGGTTGGCTTCTTGTGAAACCGTCAGTATCTGACCGTTACCATAGCGTAAACTGGCTAACTGACCATTAGGATGGTAAGCAATTTGACTGGCATAATGCCCCACCGTGGTCGCCTGACCTAATGCATTAGGAGTCAACCCTATAACATGCCCACTGGGATAAGTTACTTGGGTTAATACATCATTGGCATTATAGGCATACTGAATTGTGTAATTTGCTGAAGCAGACTTGGCCTTAAGTGTCGCTATTTCTTTAACCAAATTATTGTGTGCATCATAAGTATACTGCCAGGTAACTTGTTCATTGTTTACCTGTGTGACATTTCCCAGCGCATCGTATTGATATTGTACATCAGGTGTGCCTGAACTGTTCGTTGGGTAATATAAACCTGTTAACCGATAAAGATTATCGTACTGATAACGGTATGTACCACCAGCACCTACCCGTTTACGGGTAACATTACCCACATTATCATAGTAGTACTGTGTCACACCAAGCTCAGGATTAATTTCCTGATCAAGCATCAACTTAGCATTGTACTTAAATTGTCGGGTTATCCCTCCTTGAGAAACGGCAGAGACCATACCCAGTGGGTTACGACTAATAACCGTCGACATCCCCTCAGGTGCATCAATTCTGGAAATTTCTTTTTGTTCAGGATCACCATACCCCACATAGGTCGTTTTAGTCACCCGCCCTTTCGCATCTTTTACTTGCAGGGTATTACCTTGATAGGTATAGGTTTCAACAGAACCATCGGGGAACTGCTTACGAGTAATGCGACCTAGTGGATCATAGCCCAAGCTGATATATTTAGCAGGATTATGTCCATAAGCAGGATAACTAATAGCTGTTTTTCTCCCTAAAATATCATATTTAGTTACCTGTGAAATGGTTTTACCACCACCAGCCTGTAGGGTCTTATAAGGCAAGCCAAGCGCATTAAAATGAATACTTTGCGTTAAATCACCTCGGCGAACTGTTTTGGTTAGCCCATTCCCTTCGTATCTGATATCTTGGAAGCATAATAAACTTTTTTACCACCTGGCAAGCGACCATATATATCAAAGATATACTCTAAGCCATCAGGCGAATAAACTTTTAGGCCTCCCTTCTTTCTACTATGATTACGTGGGAGGCATTTTGCAATCCATTGACTTTTTGTTTTATATGCATACTCATTAGAAGTAGAATTCAATAAGACAGAGCGCCCACCTTCAGGCATCTGAAGAACTGGGTTATACCTGAAGTGAACATAATTTTTCCTACAACTCGATGGTGAGTTTGAATGATTTAAAAATGCATTTGTCAATATCCGACCAAAGTGAATATCCCAGCCTAATCCTACTGAAGTTCTACCAAGCATATTATCTTCAATTAAGTCTTCACTTTGTTTTTTCGTATACACTCGATGAACTTTGATATCTAAACCACCATTACCCGGCATTACCAAGTCAATATAATGCCGCTGTAATATTCCAGTAAATGGATCAATTGACTCATTGACATTATCGTTAATATTCGTTCTAAACGCACCTGTATTAGGTTGTTGGTAATCCCCCAGAATAGCCTCATTCATTTCCTCTGCTTGAGCATAACCATAACTAAAATAGAGAAGAGTAACTATAAAACTAAAACGTCCTAACTTCATGCTTTTAAACACAAAAACTCCTTACTTACCCCTTAATTCAGCCAGCATAATATATTTACACTACGCCTAACGATTAAATTTCCTTTGGCTTAGTACTAGCCGCTTAATTTTTTAACTTACTGGATTATGATTCCATCAACGATGGTAGCCCCCCAGCTATCACAACGACCACTTGCATAAATCCTCACACTTTTCCCTGAAGATCGCGCTGTCAGCAACATTGAGAACATTCTATCGATATGTTTCTCATTACCCGATTAAATGATAAAGTGTTTTACTAGAGCAATTGGAAATTGAGCTTTCTGGAAAATTGAAAAATATTTGTTCTGGAAACAGACTATTATCCCCTGTTGGTTGTAAATTAATTTCAGTAACTTGACCAGCTGTACTCCACGTTCCAGCCTGACACACGCTAAAAAACATTAAACCATACAATACTACAAGTACTTTTATCATTTGAGTTTTCATTTTTACCTCTTTAGTCATTTTGTTCACTATTTACTTCAACTAAAATTATTATCACATATATCAATAAGCTGACACGATGCCATTATCAATAGTGTTAAGGGGGTAACGAACACTTGATGGAAGCAGTTGAACCTGTATAAATTAGCACGACCTAAAACTAAGAATCGCAAAGCGCTTCCTAAAAAAGATATCTAAGGATTTTAAAAGCCTGAATATTACCACTAATAGCCCTCTAGCAAAAGCTACAAATACAATGCATAATGCCCAGTATAAAGCATATTGAACTATCTTTGACCTACACTAAGAAGAGTAAATTATTACTATGCGTGTTGCCCCAACAATCCTAATCGCTCTTTATCTCTGTCTCAGTATCGCTCCCACACAGGCAAGTGAGTGCTTTTCACCATCCCCCCTAAAAAAGAAGTCAGGTCAAACCTTTGAAGAGATAAAGCCCGTTAAACTAACAAACACACAGGCAAGCAGCATACGTAATATGTTTAAAAATTTACGTGGCAACTGGCGTGGTACTGCGACAGGGTTCTTTTGCTTGGGAACAGAGAAGAACCCTCGTCAAAAGGCGGATAACTTTACCATAAAAGCTGAAATTGATGTATTCAGCCAGCAAGATATTGTAATTACCGCTGATATGGACGCTATCGAACAGCGTAAACAACGTACAGAAATATTCCGCCTTTTCTCCAGTAACGGCTTTTTACGTTTAAACAAAAACCGCACTGCAGGAGACGTAAAGGTTAAGACCATCAGTCAAAACGAGATTTCCTTTGTTCAATATAGTCAAATCAAGATCAACTCAAAAGGTCCTTCGACTACAACTGATGTAAAAGGTACTGTTAATAAAAGTGGCGGTATTGCAAGAAGAGAAATTATAACAACCATCAAACGCTCATATAAAGCTTTGCGCATTGAGTACAAAGTATATTCAAACGGCGTACTAAGCTCTACCAGTACATGGAGCCTGAAGAAACGCTAGCTTGCCCTTTCATGAACAAAAATAGTAATAATCAATAGATCCACACTGCACAATCAACTTAAACTATAACTCAATTGCGTTTGCCTTTTATCAGTATTTGTTATACATTAGCGCGCCGTTGCCCGGTGTCATTGGGCAACGCTTCTGGTGAGGTGTCCGAGTGGCTGAAGGAGCACGCCTGGAAAGTGTGTATACGTTAACAGCGTATCGAGGGTTCGAATCCCTCCCTCACCGCCAAATCTATTGTTTCGATAGCTGTGCTCCCCGACAATCCCCCATATCACTTTTTAATCTTTGTTTTGCAATTGCCCAGCGCACTAATGCGTCTTAAAACTCTTAATAACCTGCTGCAAGGTTGGCTTATTTTTATTCGTTCTTGATTTAAGTGTCCAGGTGACAAGCTGGAAATAGGCTTCATCACTTTGCGCGACAGCCAAATAGTAATAGATATTTACCCGTTGAGCTTGCCCCACAATTTCATAACTGAGTGCAGGTTGCCCATTTATCTCCAGACTTGTTGGCCCAGAGATCAACGCTGATTGTGCTAAATTATTCAAAATAGTATCCGTCACTTGCTCGCCATACTCACTAATACCAACACTTTCAACAAAATCAACTTTACTCTCTGCCAATATAATAAGGTAGTTTTCATCTCTTAAGTGGCCCACCTGCAAAACTGCTTCGTCATGTGATTGCTCCATCACTTTCCAACGTGAGGGGACAGTGACTGATAAGGATCCATCTTCAGATACAACTTCTTTAACTTTGCTCTGAGCGTCACTCGATGAGCGACATGTACTAGGTCTATACTTTGGCGCTAGATTACCCCCCAAGCAGTCCCACTCCACCTGCCCATTGACTAATGAAGGGCGAAGTTTTATTGTCTGACCTGGTTGATGAGTGACTTCTTTATGAAATTTAACCGTTAATACCCCACCTTTAGAAACTTGAATGGACGATACAATTTCATTACCCATCGTTTCGGGCAAACCGGCTTGTGTATTACTTTCAGGAAAACTATTATTTGCTTGAATATAGAGCGCTAGTTGCTCTTTAGCTCGCTCACAAAAGGCTAATCCTTCACTGACTTTAGCGCGTACAACGTAGTCATGATAAGCAGGAATAGCAATAGCCGCTAATATCCCAACGATAATTATAAACGCGAAGATACCCACGATAATCGCTGCAACAGGTGTGGTTGCAGGCACATTACCATATCGACGTAACCAGTTTGATTTTGGGGTGCATAAAAATACAATACCTTCAATAATGGAAATAATGAGCGATAAACCAGTCCCAATCAGCAAGATATAGAATATTCCCCACCATTGACCTAAGTAAAAGCGATGAACACCTATAAAACCCAAGAATATAGCCAGGCAGCCTGCAACATATTTATTTTTTTCTTTACCAATAATTTGCCTAGCACCACATGTTGGGCAAGAGTAAGCCTCAGCACTTAGTTGAGCACCACAATGGCGACAAAAAACTCGACGACTAATATCAACATCAACCTGTGGTGAGCGGTAAACATTACCGGCCTCAGGTTGGGCTTCATCTGGCTGACAGGTAGGCTCTGATGACTTGTCTGTAGTTTCTTTCGCAACAAGACTTAATGATGACTCAATAGGTGGGGCTTCTTCTTTAATGGATACCATAAAGCCTGTTTGACTAAGGCTATCACTATATTTTTGGGCCGCTTCCTTATCCAATTTACGCTTAATAACAACTTCTTGTTTTGCTAGCAATCGCTCAAGCGTCTGCTTATCCAATTTAAGCATACCCGCCAATTTGACTTTTGCAGCAGCTTCATCAACGCCAGGGTAACACTTATTCAACAATACAAGAGAGTAAAGTGCATGCATAACACAACACTACCCACAATAAATAAAATTGTGCGATGAGTATAGCATACTCATTCAAGTGCTATCTGGATTATCCCCTTCCCTCATTGGAAGCTGTCACAAAACTATACTGCGCATGCAACCACTGCGTTCACTACCATTAAGCGCCTATAAATAAAGAATATCACAATGGTTCTCTAGAGAAATAAATGAACGCTTATTAATCATCTTCTAGCCATTACACAATGGTAATCGCCAGAAGATTGTTTCAAGATAAAACCGTTTTATTACTTAACAGTAATCGTTATTTTCTCTGAAATAATGGGTTTATCATGAGGAATGTGTAAATAATTTCCCATTAGTAATTGTAATGTGTGTTTTCCTGGTTTTAACGTTATCGTTGTTTCTGTTTGCCCACCGCCAAAGTGTTTAATATGATCATTCGCAGGTAATGGCAGCTTTATATCAGGCAATGTATCAACATCAATCAACAGGTGGTGATGTCCTGTACCCTCTTTTTTTATACCTGCAGGTGCAACGCCCATACCTTGTAACCCAAACTTGACCGTCACTGTTTTTGATACGGTTTCGCCATCCTGAGGACTAATAAAATACACTTTTGCACCCTCAGGTGCTTTTGAAATTAAACTTTCTGTGCTAGCCGTTGCTGTCAATGAAAGCAATCCCATCGCTAAACCAAATATAACTTTCTTTGAATTGATAGTCAGATGCATAATGTTCACCATATTGTTAAAGTATACCCTTCACGAATCATTTTTATGTGCACTATGAATAGCGCACATAAAAACCCTTCGTTTTGGGTATAGTTTTTATAATTGTTAAGTAATAAGTGCCTTTATAGAGGTACTCTCAATATTATTTTAAAATTATTATTCGTTGATAATGCAAGCATTTATAATTACACCAGCTCCTTCATTGAAGTTGCTCCGCAAAGGGTATACAACCACAAAAAAGAATATTGACGCACTAACAGCCACTAAAAATCACATACTTTTTTTCAGGATATATCCTGCCCTGCTTTAGGGATATTCTGTAAAAACTTTCTGTAAAAGTAACATGCCATATGACATACTCACAATATCAAACTTTAAGGTTTACCCTTCACGAATGGTTTCTAGGTTTTGTTATCTTCACTCCTCACCCCAATCACCTATTAATATAGGCTCATGGGGTTTCGTCACTCGATGGCCGCACCTAAAAACCATTCGCATTGGGCATATAATACCTCTATATCAATCCACACTAAAAAATACATTTGTTTTTTTATGTAAAAAGGCAGCTAATGCTGCCTTTTTAGTGGCCCAGTATACGTTAGTATCTTACTAACTTTCTACCAAGCCACATCGTGCAATATCAGTCAGCTCTCTATTTGCCACCGTAAACATCGCAAGCTCAGAAGCACCCTGACTATGTAAATCATCCAGCATAGAGTCCCAACGTTTGACTAAAACTTCATTAGCATCTACCCAACGTTGTATTAACGCAGGAATATCAACAGCCTCAATATCAGCCTCTTTAGCCGAGGTATCTGTTAACAGCACACTCACTGTCAATGCCCGCTGTAAAGAGTACAGCTCATCGCGGATACTTTCCCGGGCTAACGATTGCCAGTGATTATCCGCAGGTAATTTACCAAGTTCTTGTGTAAACCAGTTTAAGTGTAAACGTTCAGCCATAGCAAAATAAACACGTGCGACTAATGGTAAGGGACATCCAGTTTGATCTGCCGCCTGAATAATCGCTAAACCACTCACCACATGACGAAAACCAACAACAACCCCCGCTAACACATCAGGAACACCCTGATTTATCAGTTCGTCTGTTTCAGTTTGCCAGCGTTGACATGTTTCTTCATTAAGCAATGTTGGAAACACTTCAATAAACTCGCGCATACGAGGCCCATAGTGAGCAACACAGATACTGGGTGACAGGTCTGCTCGATGATTACGAATAAACCAACGCGATGCACGCCGTAACAGACGTATTAAATTCTGCATCATTTGCAACTGAAGTGCTGCAGCCACATGATTATCTAGAGCCTCAATTTGTTGCCAATAATCACTGACAGCAAAAACATCCCGAGCAATCACAAACGCTTGAGCAATTTCAGCCGCATCGCCTCCGGTTGACAACTGCATACGGTGAACAAAGGTAATACCCATCATGTTAATTAAATGATTCGCTAATTGCGTTGCGACAATTTCGCGATGAAGCCGGTGTTTGGGAATTTCCTCGCCAAAGCGCTCAGCAAGCACAGCCGGAAAAGCAGTAAGCGCTTCTTGTGCTAAATAGGGATCATCAGGCACCTTAGAACTTACCAGTGCATTTTTCAAATCAGACTTACTATAAGAAATCAATACTGATAATTCCGGGCGGGTTAAACCTTGATGCTGTGCTATTCGCTCTGCAAGCGTATCATCATCCGGTAAGTACTCAATACGACGATTGAGTTTTCCCTGCGCTTCCAAGTGATGAATAAAACGCTGATACTCATCTATTTTCTGTTGCGCTTGCCATGCCTCAAGAGAGATAGCCTGCACTTGTCGATAATTATTTAGCAACACCAACTCAGCCACAGCATCAGTCATGGTTTCCAGCAACTGATTTCGCTGTTTAATGGTCATATCCCCGTTAGCAACAATACTGTTTAGCAAAATTTTGATATTGACCTCATGGTCTGAGCAATCCACGCCACCCGCATTATCTATAAAGTCTGTATTAATGGCTCCCTTATTAAGCGCAAACTCCACTCGACCAAGTTGTGTCACTCCCAAATTTCCACCTTCCCCCACCACACTACAACGCAGATCTATACCATTAATACGTAGCGAGTCATTGGCTCTATCCCCTACCTGATTATGCGTCTCCCGTTGGGCTTTAATATATGTACCGATACCCCCATTCCAAATCAAATCAACAGGCGACTTTAACAAGGCGTGAATTAACTCATTTGGTGTTAATCTAGGTGCGTGTATACCAAAGCGTTGCTTCATCTCAGGAGAAATAAGGATCGATTTTGCATCTATGGAAAAAATACCACCACCACTAGAAATCAGCTCCTGATCATAATCCATCCAGCTTGAGCGAGGTAACTTAAATAACCGTTGACGCTCAACAAATGACGCGGCTACATCTGGATTTGGGTCAACAAAAATATGCTGGTGGTTAAATGCAGCCACCACCGCAATTTGTTTTGATAACAACATACCATTGCCAAATACATCACCAGCCATATCACCAATACCAAGAACAGAAACAGTCTCTTGCTGGACATCGATACCTTGCTCTCGGAAATGACGCTGAACTGACACCCACGCTCCACGCGCGGTAATTCCCATTTTTTTGTGGTCATAACCTACACTGCCACCTGAAGCAAAAGCATCGCCTAGCCAAAACTGATACTCTTGAGCAATTTCATTGGCAATATCAGAAAAAGTCGCGGTGCCTTTATCCGCAGCGACAACCAAATAAGAGTCTTCATCATCATAACACACCACCTGTGGTGGTTTAGTGAGTTCATTTGCAAGCAAATTATCAGTTAAATCCAATAACCCACGAATAAAGAGCTGGTAGCAGGCAATTCCTTCGCCCATAATCGCCTCTCGATCGCCAGTGGGTAACCGTTTAGGCACAAAGCCGCCTTTTGCACCCACAGGCACAATAACGGCATTTTTTACCTGTTGCGCCTTTACTAGTCCTAACACCTCAGTACGGTAATCTTCTAGCCGATCTGACCAACGTAACCCACCTCGGGCAACTTTTCCGCCCCTCAGATGAACACCTTCTACCCGAGGAGAGTACACAAATATTTCGTATTTAGGATGAGGCAGAGGCATTTCAGGAATACGCGTTGGATCAAATTTAAATGAAATATACGCCTTAGGCTGTTTACTGGTATTCGACGTATTTGAATCCACCGACTGAAAAAAATTAGTCCGTAATGTTGCACTGATAACATCAACATAGCGACGTAAGGTACGGTCCTGGTTTAATACATTAACCTCATCCAATGCCGCATCAATTTGATATTCAATCGCCTGCTGCTGTTGTTGTCGGTGTGCAATTGTTCCCTCAAATTCTGGATTAAAACGAATATTAAACAGCTCAACCAACAGCTTAGTGATGACAATGTTTTGAATTAATGTCGACTCAATATAAGGTTGGCTCAAGCTGAATCGAATCTGTTTTAAGTAGCGTGCATAGCCACGCAACATCGCCACTTGACGCCAGTTTAACTGTGCCCCAAGTATCAACCGATTAAAACCATCATTCTCCGCTCGACCAAACCATATTTCACGAAAAGCTTCCTGAAAAATACGATTAACCTGCTGAAAATTGATGGTTTGTTGGCTGTTACCTGGCTGCTCAAGCGCATACTCCAGAGTAAAATCATGGGTCCAGAAAATTTCCCCTGATTTTTTACGAATTTTATAAGGGTGTTCACTCACCACCCTTAAACCTAAATTCTCAATAATCGGTATTAAATCAGACAGCGGTAAAGGTTGAAAATAGTGATAAACCTTAAAGTGCAGTGTGGTTTCAACATCATCAATAGACTGATAAAAGCTGATTTCAAGAGGCTCATCAATACTTAAAGACTCAAGGTGCCCAATATCAACAACCGCCGTACGGGGTGAAAAAACATCACAATAGCCAGCAGGAAATCCATCAGAATACTGCGCAATAAGGTGATTGCCTAACACCTCACCTTTTGCTTCAAGCAGTGTGTCTCGAAATTCATCCTCCCATGAATACGCAACTTGTATTATTTCATTTGTCAAAGTTTGCAAGTTATAATCATGCTCGTGATCAGGGTTGACGCGTAAAATAAAGTGTACACGTGCTAAGACCGACTCAGAGAAATAAGTGGTAAACTCTGCATCCTGTACATTTAATCGATCTTCCAGAATTTGTTGCATTTTTATCCGCAACCGTGTGGTGTACACATCCCGAGGAATATACACTAAGCATGAATAAAACAGTTTATTCTTATCCTGTCGAATAAACAGCCGGATTTGCCGCCGTTCCTGAATTTGTAAAATGCCTAATGCCGTGTGGTATAGCTCATCAAATGACATTTGAAACAGCTCTTCTCTCGGCAACACCTGAAGTACTTGATTAAGCTCTTTACCATGATGTGATTTAGGATGAATACGAGACCTAGCAATAACCTGCTTTACTTTTTTACGTAATAAAGGGATATGGTGTGGACTTTGGTGATAAACAGGTGAAGTATAAAGGCCAAGAATTCTAGCCTCACCAACAACGTCGCCATGCTCATTTAACTGCTTAATCGAAATATAATCGGGGTACGCAGGCCGGTGAACCGTTGACCGCTCTCCAGCTTTTGCAAAACTAACGATTGATTCATTATCGTAAAAATCACAGTCCACTTGCGAGGATAACCTTCCAGATTTGAGTAGACCATAAGTCATCCCTTTTACTGGTTTAATGGTTTTTCGCTGTCCTTTTTGCTCAACCTTTAATTCTTCGTAACCTAAAAACGTGAAATTATCTTTAATTAACCACTGTAGAAATGCTTTGATCTCTTCAATCTCATCGTGTTCCCCCACAGGCCATTGAGTAATTTGTTCAGCCAAGGCCACTACCCGCTTCGTAATAGCTTTATGATCCATCACCACCAGACGAACATCCGATAAAACAGCTGTTATTTCTTGCTGTAATGCTTCTAGTTCGTACTGACTATCCAGCCGATCAATCTCAAGGTAAAGTACTGCCTCTTTATGTTTAACCGTATCCGTTGTGTTTTTTCCAGACAGCACTAAGTGGTGCGAAGCATCACGCAGATGATTGAAAACACTGTTTTGTAGATAGTGTATCGTTGACCCTCGCTGATTTAATGTCATCCGCACCGAGTCAACAATAAAAGGCAAATCCTGATGCAATATTTGAATAATTGTATGCGTGGAGTGCCAGCCATGATGCTCATACTCAGGGTTTATAACCGTTATCTTTGGTTGAGCGGGATCATGATACCGGATATAACGCCATAGTGATAATGTACTCCCAATAACATCACTTTTACTAAGCCGAGCGAGGTCTTCAAAGGCCGTGACAGAAAAAAACTGCTGAGTAAAAGCCCCAAGTGGCTCATACTGCTCTTTAGGCACATGAGACTCTAGCTCATTGACTAGTTTGGCCAGGAAGTCCGCTTTGTTATCCGCCGCAATATAGCCCATACCACTCACTCCAAGAGAAGCTAAACACTACACAAGGTAGCTAAAAAATTAATAACTGGTGTGCAAGGGATAACGTAGTATGCTTCAAAAGGTATTGTTGGCGCAGTCACCCAAGCCAGCAGCTTTTTCTAATTAGTCTCAAAATTATAGGGGAACTTTCAAAAGCCTCTTAAGTCGTATTTTCCGAATACAGCCCGCTGTATAAATGTGTAAAGGGAAAAAACCAATGTTTAGTCCTATTGAAAAACCATAGCATAACCCCCATAGCTAGCAGGACTAAACACTAAAACATAATTCATTACCGGACACTCTGTGTTGGCATGATGTGTCGTATGAGTTTTACAAAGAGATAAGGTGTATGAGTCATCGAGCTGCCATAAATGCATTACGTGATTATCTGGCTACGGTCATTATTGGGCAACAGCATCTCATTGAACGCCTGCTTATTGCCTTACTGGCGGATGGCCATTTGCTCGTAGAAGGTGCTCCAGGCCTAGCCAAAACCAAAGCTATCAAAATGCTAGCCCATGGGCTTGAAGCGAATTTTCACCGTATTCAGTTTACGCCTGATCTACTCCCTGCCGATGTGACGGGTACGGATATTTATCGCCCAGAAAATGGTACCTTCCAGTTTCAACAAGGCCCTATATTCCATAATCTTGTCCTGGCGGATGAAATCAACCGAGCCCCCGCAAAAGTTCAGTCTGCCCTGCTAGAAGCTATGGCTGAACGGCAAGTGAGTGTTGGTAAACAAACCTATTCACTGCCTGAGCTGTTTTTGGTGATGGCAACTCAAAACCCTATTGAGCAGGAAGGAACATACCCATTACCTGAAGCGCAACTTGATCGCTTTTTATTGCATGTTCTTATTGATTACCCTGATGCAGCCGCTGAGCGACAAATCTTGCAACTAGTGCGCGGGGAAGCCAAAAGCCATACCCCAGCGCCACCCTCTGAGCCTGTATCTCAAGCAACTATTTTTGCTGTACGCCAGGAAATACTTGATTTACATATGGCTGACAGCGTTATCGAGTATATTGTGCAGCTTATACAAGCCAGCCGCCATCCAGGCCAATATGACCAGCAGCTAGCCGGTTGGATTGAGTATGGCGCCAGCCCTCGCGGCACCATAGCCCTTGATAGGTGTGCCCGGACTTACGCTTGGCTACAGGGCAAAGATTTTGTCAGCCCTGATGACGTGCAAGCCGTTGTCCATGATGTATTACGCCATCGCCTTTTACTTTCGTTTGAAGCAGAAGCTGAAGGTATTCGTCCGCAACAAGTCATAGACACATTAATTTCTGTGGTGCCAATAGCCTAATTAATATGACTTATCGAGCCTATTCATCACTAGATGACTTAATTCAGCTGCGCCTTCATTCTAAGGAGCTAAGCCTGTTTCGACCACGCATTGCCAAAAGTGCATTGAGTGGACAATACCGCTCCAGTCGTAAAGGACGGGGTATTGAATTTGCCGAAGTACGAGTCTATCAGCCTGGTGACGATGTACGCACAATCGACTGGCGAGTGACTGCCCGCAGCCAAGAGCCACATACCAAAGTATTTCAGGAAGAACGAGAACGCCCAGTATTTATTCTGGTAGATCAGAGCCAGTCACTGTTTTTTGGTAGTCAAGGTGACTTTAAGTCAGTGATTGCTGCAGAAGCTGGCTCAGCGCTGGCATGGGCAGCCTTGGCCAATAGCGATCGGGTGGGTGGTATCGTTTTTTCTGAGAAAAACCATCAAGAAATCAAACCCCGGCGTCAAAAGAAAATTGTACTGCAGTTGTTACATAATATACATGCGTATAATCATGCGCTTAGTATGACGACACAGCCTACGCCCCCCTCTACCACCTACTTTGCTGACGTGCTGGGTCATGCTTGCCGACTGATAAAACCGGGTTCAACTGTCGCTATCTTTAGTGATTTTTTACGCTTTTCTGAACGTGCACGTCAGTATTTATCGCGGCTTGCCAGTCATAATGATGTGCTCATGTTTCATATTCAGGACCCTCTGGAGAGTCAATTACCACCACCAGGTTACTATACCTTTACTGATGGTCAACGACGTTGCTCAATCAATACTCAGCAAAGGCAATTGCGTCAACGCTTTGCTGAACAAGCTCAACAGCATCAGCAAACCTTAATTTCATTTTGCCGTCGCTACCGGATGGCATTTCACCCCCTGACAACTCAACAGCCAGCCATTGATCAACTAAAACAGGTATTTCATTCACCCTGGAGTAAACGTGTTGTATGAATGCCCTCAATCCTCAGCTAACACAAGCCCTGTCCGAGTTAAAGCCTATTCATGAGCCTCCGCCCATCAGTTGGTGGCCTCTGTCACCAGGCTGGTGGATATTAGCGGTAATGGCGATTGCTGTTATTATTTTTTGTGGTTGGCATCTGTTTCGGTATTGGCAGCGTTTCCAACATAAGCGGCGCCTCTTGGCTGAGCTTGATCAAATTTGGCAGCACTATCAACAGCATCAAGCCACAAGCACCTATTTGCACCAGGCTAACCAGTATTTAAAACAAACCCTGCTACAAACACAGTCACGTGCGAATATAGCCTCACTCAGTGGCCAGCAGTGGCTAAAAATCCTTGATCAGGCAAGTCAATCCAAAGCCTTTACAGAAGGTGTTGGTCAAGCCCTTGGAGTGACAAGCTATCAACCTAACCCACTCTGCAATACTGAACACTTGCATGCGCTGTTAATTAACTGGACCAAAAAAGCATCATGGTTGAATTACACTGGCCCTGGATATTAATTTTATTGCCATTGCCTTGGCTTTGTTATCAGCTATTCCGACCAGCTCCCCGGGAGGAATCAGCATTACATGTACCTTTTTACCGAACGATTACCCAGCTAACAGATAGCTCATCTTCATCAACAACAGTAAGACGACGCTGGTCGTTGTTTTTTCTCATACTGATTTGGATAGCTTTACTTTTGGCGGCAAGTCAGCCTCGTTGGGTGGGAGATCCTGTCCCCATATCAAGCAATGCACGAGACCTTATGCTTGCTGTCGATTTATCTCGAAGTATGGAAATAAGAGACCTCACCCTCAATGGCCAACATGTTGACCGACTGACGGTTGTTAAGTCTGTACTGGATGACTTTTTAACCCGCCGTAAAGGGGACCGCTTAGGACTTATCCTGTTTGGTTCCCAAGCTTATTTACAAGCCCCGCTAACCTTTGATCAAGACACATTACGTATTCTACTGGAAGAGTCTTTTATCGGTATGGCCGGCAGCTATACCGCCATTGGTGATGCCATTGGCTTGTCCATTAAACAGTTAAGAAAACGCCCTGCTGAAAGTCGGATACTGATTTTACTGACTGATGGTAATAATAGTGCAGGCCAGGTCAAACCTTTGCAGGCTGCTAAGCTAGCCGCTAAAGAAAATATTAAAATCTATACCATTGGGGTAGGCGCTGAGGAAATGATTCAGCCAGGCATTTTAGGGTCTCCTCTGGGCCGAAGAAAAGTAAACCCTTCAAGTGACTTAGATGAAAAAACACTAAAAACCATTGCTGAAAAAACAGGCGGTCGCTACTTTCGAGCCAAAAACACAGAACAGCTTGAAGACATCTATCAACAGCTGGATAAACTCGAACCCGTTGAACAAGAGGCGCAATTATTCCGTCCAATTAAAGTACTGCACTACTGGCCATTGGGCTTTGCCTTGTTAATTAGTTTGCTTTGGGCAGGATTTATCCTTGCCCAATCCAGTCAGCGGAGGTCAATGAGGAAGTCTTAAATGGATATCTTGACCCACTTTCACTTTTTACGTCCAGGCTGGCTATTACTGCTCATTGCACTGATTCCACTGGCCATTGCATTATGGTATGTCAAACAGCAACGTGGTACCTGG
The DNA here is from genome assembly GCF_000428585.1 of Zooshikella ganghwensis DSM 15267. Taxonomy (GTDB): domain Bacteria; phylum Pseudomonadota; class Gammaproteobacteria; order Pseudomonadales; family Zooshikellaceae; genus Zooshikella; species Zooshikella ganghwensis. The sequence continues at coordinate 39,787 of NZ_AUAF01000032.1, forward strand.
CAGCAAGTCATTGCCCCAGAATTGCTACCCTACTTAGTAGGTCAACAATCACAACACTTCCAACATCGCTGGCCACTTATTGCTTTATTTTTTGGCTGGCTTCTTGCCACCATTGCACTGGCCGGCCCAAGCTGGAAGCAAATCAGTGTCCCTGTTCTCCGAAGTGAAACACCACTGGTTATTGTGGTTGACCAAACGCTTTCGATGTATGCCGAAGATGTTAAGCCCAGTCGATTGGTTGCCACCAAACGAAAACTCCAAGACCTTTTCAAGCTTCGAACAGAAGGGCTCACTGGACTTGTCGCCTATTCAGGAGATGCCTTTGTCGTCAGTCCACTCACAGAAGATACTAAAACTGTCGCCAATCTCACTAAAGCACTTCAGCCCGAAATCATGCCAAGTGTCGGCAATAATGTAGTTGCTGGCATCAAACAAGGACTGAGCTTGTTACAACAAGGAAGCAAAGGCCAAGGGCACCTGTTATTAATGACTGATGGTATTACTAAGCAAGCCTTAAAAGATATCAGTCAGCTGCTAGCTGATGAGCCTGTATCACTGAGTGTTATTGGTGTAGGTACTGATCAAGGTGCCCCCATCAAGCTTGGCAACCAGGGTTTATTAAAAGATGATAATGGTGCCATTATTATTGCCAAGCGAAACAGCAAAAGACTCGCACGTTTAGCCAATCAAAATCGTGGCACTTATAGTAACTTGACGCTGACTGACAATGATTTACACAATGTATTGCCTAAAAATAATCGCACACAGCAGCGTCAGATTACTCAGCAAGGCTTCGACCAATGGCAAGACCAAGGAGTCTGGTTAACCCTTATGCTTCTGCCTATTGCGTTGCTTGCATTTCGTCGTGGATGGCTAGTCTCATTATTATTATGTTTTTATCTACCACTGCAATCTCCTTCTACACAGGCCGCTGCTTGGCAAGACTTGTGGCAAACCCCTGATCAGCAAGGCGCCAAAGCACTACAACAGAATAACCCTAAACAAGCACAAGCACTGTTCAAAGATCCTGCCTGGAAAGCCACAGCAGCCTATAAAAGCAAGGACTATAAAACAGCTGCCGAACTATTTGGCCAGCTTAAGACCGCTACAGGCTTTTTCAATCAGGGCAATAGCCTGGCTAAACAAGGCCAGCTTAAGGAGGCTATTGATGCATATGAAAAAGCCTTAAAGCTTGAGCCAAAACATAATGATGCTCAACACAATAAAGCTTTGTTGGAAAAATTACTGCAAAAACAGCAACAGCAACAGCAACAGCAACAGCAACAGCAACAGCAACAGCAACAGCAACAGCAACAGCAACAGCAACAAGAGAATTCATCATCCCAACAGCAGGGTCAATCCCAAGACCAAAAAAACGCTGGGCAACCATCACCGCAAATGGATAACCAGTCTGAAGCAAGTGAGTCCAATACCAGCTCACAGCCTAGTAACCAACAAACACAACAGAAGCAATCGAATCACCAAGACAACTCACAAGAAAAAAACCCAAAAAAAGGTGAGCAATCCAAAGCCGCTAAAGATAACCAACACACTGAGCCTGAAACCCAAAAGCAAGAAAATGAGCTAGCCAAAGGTAATGAAAAACTACAGCCCAGCTCGCCACAACCTGATAATGCCAAGGGTGAAAACAGCCAGGCTATTGCCCCTCAACATGCTGAAGCTGATGACGGGCAAACCGAAAATCAGCAAGCAATAGAAGGCTGGCTTCGCCAAATTCCAGATGATCCTAGTGGCTTATTACGCCGTAAATTTTTGTACCAACAGCGCATGCGCAATCAACAGCAACAGGAAGATGACACGCTATGGTAAAACATGACTTCCCTTTCGTGTTTTGGTTATACCTTCGCTTATGCTTTTTGCTTTGCTGTGTCGGAGGAGTGACTCTTCCTGCTTATGCGACACTGACGGCATCCGTTGATCGCACTACAATCAGCGAAAATGAAACAGTAGAGTTAACGTTGCGAAGTGATAAGCAACAGTTTTTTAACGAACCTGATTTAACGCCCCTTAAAGAACATTTCAGTATCTTATCAACCCAGCAACGTAGCCAGTTTCAGTCAGTTAACGGTAAAAGCCAGGCCTGGACAGACTGGATTGTTACCATTAAACCTAAGCGCAGGGGTTATGTGATTATTCCCCCTATCACGTTAGATGGAGAACGTAGCCAACCTATCACTCTTGATGTCAAAAAAGGTAACGCAAATGTCAACAATGGCAATGTTGATGTATTCATGGAGTCCAGACTGGACAAAGAAGAAGTTTTTGTTCAAGGGCAGGCTTTATTAACAGTACAGATATTTCATTCAGTTCCACTATACAGTGATCGTGAAATTTCAGAATTAGAGATTGCAGATGCTATTGTCAAACCGGTTGGAAAACCTCGCTCTTTTGACCGCATTATCAATGGCAAACGCTTCAGTGTGATTGAGCTACAATATGCGATCTTTCCGCAAAAAAGTGGTGAAATCACCATTCCTCAGCAAACCTTTACTGCCACAAAAGTTTTTCGCCAGCAGCCTTTTGACCGCTTTTTTAACAGCACGCTAGGTAAACCTGTCCAGGTCAATACGGCACCTATCAACTTAATGGTGCTCGCTGCACCAAGTGATTACCCTAAGCATCAACCCTGGCTACCTGCATCCGATATAACCCTAAAAGAAAAATGGAGTGGTGAACGTGAGCAACTACAGGTAGGTGACTCCATTACTCGAACAATCACCATTACGGCTGATGGAATGAGTGCTGCGCAACTTCCACCCCTCCCCTCTTTAAATATGCCTGGACTAAAGACCTATCCTGATCAAACCAAAACTGAAAACCTGGCAACAGCTAATGGCATTGTTGGGCGTCGACAAGAGTCTGTTGCCCTAGTACCTACTAAGCCAGGCACATACAACTTGCCTGCTGTTAAATACACCTGGTTTGACACCGCACAACAACGCACGAGAACAGCTAAGCTACCCGCAAGAACGCTTAAGGTGATTGCGGCCCCGGGTAGTCAAACCACCACCGAACAACCAGCAAGTACAAACCCTGCAACCTCAACGTCTACTCAAATAAATGACAGTAACACAGCCCAAAGCCAATTACCCAATGATCATTCGTCTCCTGACACTATTGATCAACCCCAAGCAACAGGCTGGATGTGGTTAAGTCTGTTATTTGCTTTGTTATGGATCTGTACACTTATCCTTTGGTGGTTTAAAGCCAAGGTTGCAGTTCGTAATATTGACAGCGCCTTAACCGTTAACCACAAAAACGACACAGAATCATCTGCATTCAAAGCATTAAAAAACGCCTGCCAACAACAGGACTACCCAACACTTTGTCAGACTTTTATAGCCTGGAGCCAACTGCATTTAAAAGCCCCACAGGCAGCAACTCTGGTAAACTGCTTACATCTTTGGCATGATGAAAAATTGAAGCAATTATTTAATCGTCTACAGCAATCACGCTATGGCAAAAGTAATTCAGCAGAAGATCCCAGTCAGCTTTATGACCAACTGCTCCAGCAAATAAAGCAGCTTAGGTCAAATCCCCCTCAACATGAGGGTAATATTCTTCCCTCACTTTATCCTCAACCACAATAATTTCACCCCATTAAAAAAGGCACCATTAGGTGCCTTTTTTTGTGGTTACTGAATATATTAAAACGTATACTGAACTGAACCACTAATAAAATCGATATCATCGTCATCAACGTAACGATCATCACCTACGTTGTTAAAGCGCTCATAGTCAATGCCAAGCGACAGCTGATTGGTTAAATGAATATTAACCCCTACACCATACATTAAGTCTGTACCACGCTCATCATTGTCATAAGAGAATATAGCCTGACTTGCAGAATAGCCTGTTGCTGAAGTTTCAGATTGCCAATGAAAAGCACCTATCATTGCTTTGATATCCAGGTATTCATCTGCCGGGTATAGTGTCACTAACTGTACGGCATAACCTTTAATTTCCCGTGAACCATGAGCTGTTTCCCAGCTACCCTTATAGCCATTTTCAGCATCAGCAGTGGCTTCACCTAAATCATAGTAGCCACCTTGCAGTGCAAAAAAATCATTAAAACGATAGCCTGCAAATGCTTTGTAACCTTGATCTTTTCGATCACAATCCGTTATAGACGACGCAAAACTAGAGTCAACTCCATCACAGCCATCTTGATATTTCGCTAGGCCATACCCTCCACCAACATAAAATCCTTCTCGTTTAGGCAATGAGAATGCATCGTCTGCATTCACTGTTGGGGCGACTAAACATGGTGTAATTAAAAGACCCAGAAGTGTTTTTCTCATAAAATATACCTATACAACAGCTAAACTACAGCTTGTCAGCTATTCCATTGACGCTTAGTATTGCCCCTTACGAACCACTTCAAATACCCTGATGTACTCATGCTTGTATTTATAAAAATGTTTCGTAATAAGGTTTGATTTTTTAAATAAAAAAGCAGGACACTTTACTGTTTTGATTATGGCTAAGCATATTTAACGCATTATATTTTATATAAAAAACGTGAAATAAAACAACCATTATATTTCTCTGTTTCACGATATTAAAACGGATTCAATCCAATCCATTTAAACAACATTTATTTATTACAATTTAAACAAATAATTCAGCAGACTGCACAGTGAATATCTATTTCTCTAACATCATTCAAAAAAATCAAACAAACTATTTCGCCTTAAAAACAAGAACCAATCCATTAAGCAAACCAGTCGACTTATATAGAAAGCATCAAAGCACATCTAAAAACTGAAGTTAAACATATATTTGCGTGACAAAGTCATAAGCATAACATCATCATTTTATAAGTTTATGGAATATCAATTTATAAATAACAAGGCAGTTAAAATAATTAATGAGATATTAAACACACTAAAATACCTTCCTAAAGGTTTAGTTATTGCGAACAGTTCAACGAACATTACCCAGCGTTTATCTTGCTAAGCAGTACATCGTTATCATTAATGTTTATTTCAACGAGATTGGAGGTGGATATAAACAGGTTTGCGCGGATATTGAGATGGATACCCAATACGAAGGGCTTTTAGGTGCGACCATCGAGTGACGAAGTCCCATGAGCCTATATTAATAGGTGATTGGGGTGAGGAGTGAAGATAACAAAACCTAGAAATCATTCGTGAAGGGTATAG
>NZ_AUAF01000033.1 GCF_000428585.1 Zooshikella ganghwensis DSM 15267
ATTAAACAGGGCAAAATCAAATGCCCGGCTATACCAACGGCTAAAACGTTTTTCACTCATATCACTGTAACGGTTCATATTTCTATAGGTTGCCTTGCCTTGAAATACGATTAATGTCGTCAACAATGCGGCTATAAATGTGCGTTGAGGTTTATTAACGTTGGACATTGAGCGTAAAACCGTTTTTACTATGCTTTCCAAAGATAGATTCCTGTGACAATACGACGTTGATAACCGCATTCTCGCAGTTTCTATCTTTGGTACAACCTACGGCTCTCAGCCAAAAAGTGTCCACAGTATTGTTATAAAGATAAGTTTGAAGAAAATAGTTTAATGAAGTTGGTTACAGGGAAAAATACCCTGCAACCAAAGCCTGTTAACAGACCGTCATAAATATTAAAATGGCTTTAATTAATAAGGCAGTCTTTCAATATGAGTAATGCACGCTGGCTCATTTAGGGGCTTATAGATCGTAACCATTGCTGGGACCGTGGGGGCACCAGGATAAACGGGTGTTGCATTACAGAAAAACGCATAATTGACACCTGAAACCACTTGAGATGCGACTGCTACTGGTTGATATTTCACACCAGTGAAATGCTCCATAGCTTCGCTGAAAGCAACCTGAGCTTCTTTATCAATATTCGATGAAAAAGGTCCATATGCGCCAACTAGTTGGTTGGTATTAGCCATTTCTTTCTCCTTAAAGAAAAATATTATTAAGTTGTGAGTCGCTGAATACTATACCCGCAGCGAATTATTTTTAGGCGCGGCCGTCAAGAGCGATGATTACGATGCCCTTTAGGGTGCAACAAACTCTAAAAATCGTTCGTATTGGGTATATCATCAAGTAATTAGCTAAAATACTTGATGATGTAAAAATATAATATATATCTTTTGTACACTAAAAATACGTTACAGATATATAATTTTATTTATACTAACTTTTATTGCTGCTGTTCAACCACAACATAGGTGTAAGCAATACCTACGGGAGAACCGGCAGCGATAAAACCTGAGTCAACAACTTTTGCCGAAATATGCCCTGCAAATTTAGTATAAAGCTGGTTTACCGCATTGCTAAAAGCTAAATCAAGATTGCTTTGGTTATGGGCGTATCCAACTACCTGATTTTCATTTAAAGCTTTAACCGATGCTGGAACAGCTTGTGTTTCATTATTAGAAAGTAAGTGTGTTACTTTATATTTAGTAATACCTACAGATGTTTGGATTGCAATTTCTTGTAAATCTGGGTTTACACCTTCAAAGCTGTTTTTTGCAGTATAGGGGAAGTAACCTATAGCGGTTGTTGTATGAGCTACCACTTTAAATACAGGTATTTTAGAATTAAGGTCAACAGCAACGACATGTGCGCCAGTTATTCCCTCAGCATACCCTTCAGCAGTTATGGTTAATACGGGGTTACCATGTTGAAGTGCTAAAACCAGCTCAAATTCAGTTGCGATTACTTTGGTCGGAGAAAGTACCACTTCTGTTGAATGCGCTTGAACGGCCATTTCATTATCCTTTGAAAATGGAAATAATTATCTGGTGAGTGATTTGGGTAAAGGATTGTTCGTGAAGTAATTAGCTATACACCACAACAACTGCTGTAGGTAGCACATTCCAAAATGAATAGCTTATTACTTGGAAAGTGCACCATATATAACCTGAAAATCAGCTCAGTATCAGCTTAGTCAAAGCCTCATACTCCTACCACTGCTGCAGTATTAAACCTTAGTGATGATTTTTTTAAACATTGATGTACTTATTGGACCTATTGGATCTATCAGTATTAAAAAAACAACAGTAAACACCTTTTTGTGCGCTTGATAGGTTTATAGGAATGACAACGCTCACGGAAAGAATAAACCGATTTGACCCTACTAATTGCCCTCTCTAGACTTCAGAAAGATTGAACTTAAATATTTTATTGGGAGCTGTTATGTTCAGTTATCGTCATATTAAACGCGTTGTGGCACTGCTTTTATCTGTTTGGCTGGTTATATTTGGTTTTCAAGCTAGCTTAGTTCAGGCTGCAATGGTTGCTACTGATAATGTCATTAGTACAGAGCAGCATCAAGTAGATAAAGAAGCATTAAAGGCAATGCTGGCTGAGCAAGCTGTCAAAGATAAGCTTGCTAGCCTTGGTGTTGATGAAGCCGATGTGGAAAAACGTATCGACTCTCTAACCCCAAGTGAATTAGCGCAGTTTAATGCTCAAATGGAAGAAATGCCGGCTGGTAGTGGTGTTGCTGAAGTTGTTGTGTTATTTCTTGTAGTGTTCGTGATTACTGATATGTTGTGTGCAACCGATATCTTCTCATTTGTACGTTGCATTAACTAAAAGCTACCTTTTGAAATACACCCTCTTTGCAGGGTAATACTAATGTTGAAGATTTTTTCATTGGTTGAATATGAGTTTTAGACGTTATGCCCAGCTTTGGCTGGGCATTATTTATTTGAGTGTACTTTCAGGTTGTACCACAAACCCTGTACTTCATCAGCTGGATACACTGGATGAAACAGGTCTTCAGCCCATGGAGTTGAGTCAAGTTCCTTTCTTCCCTCAAGAAGAGTTTCAATGTGGACCTGCTGCCTTGGCGACAGTACTAGCTTATTGGCAAGTGCCTGTCACACCTGATGATTTAGTTGCTAAAGTCTATGTGCCTGAAAAACAAGGCAGCTTTCAAATTGAAATGGTCGCGACTGCACGTCAGTATGGCATGATTGTTTATCCTGTTAAGAGAGATTTTCAAGATTTATTACGAGAGATAGAGCAAGGATTTCCAGTATTAGTCTTTCTTAATCTAGGGCTTGACTGGTATCCACAATGGCACTTTGCGGTTGTCGTTGGATATGATTTAGAACAGCGAGAATTAATTCTCCGCTCTGGAACAGAAAAACGCTACCGGATGCCGTTTGAGGCTTTTGCAAATACTTGGGCGCGAGGTCAATACTGGGCACGAGTCATCTTACCCCCAAATAAATTACCTGTGTCTGCTCAGCCACTCACTTATTTACGAGCAGCACAGCAATTAGAAGAGGTCGGTCAGCAACAGGCTGCTGCTCAGGCCTATCAAACAGCCCTCACAGCATGGCCTGAACATCCAGTTGCATTGTTTGCCATGGGAAACTTTCAGTTTGCAGCAAAAAAATACCCACAAGCAGCAGGTTACTTTAAACAGCTCGTGTCGACTAAACCTAGTCATAGTCAGGGCTGGAATAACCTGGCCTATACCTTGAAAGCGCTTAACTGTCCCGTTCAGGCTTATAAAGCCGTACGTTGTGCCTATGCGCTCGCTCCAGAAGACACGAATATTCAAAGCTCGTGGCAAGAACTACAGATTAAAGGCAAGCAGCCAAAGACAAAAAACACTTTAACCAAAAATAAGAAGACAATATGTGCCGTTCCCCAGTGCCCTGTGTTACCTGATTAATTGAAAGTGGCTACCAAAAAGGTGGAACACACATTAGCTAGGGCCTTATGAGTCTGTAGTCTTCGCGAAGGTTAATAGGTGCCAGTAAATACAACACCTGGCACCTATTACTGAGTGTTAGCGTTATGTCTTTCTATTCAAGCTGTAAGGTTTTTAAAATAAATGCTTGTTCAAAAGCCATTTCTTGAAGTGCTTCGTAACGGCCTGAAGCCCCTCCATGCCCCGCGGCAAAGCTGGTTTTAAAAATAATCGGTTGGTCTCCCGTATTATGGTAGCGCAATGCTGCAACCCATTTGGCAGGCTCCCAAATATGCACGCGTGTGTCATGAAATCCTGCTTGTACTAATAAGGCCGGATAAGCTTGTGGTTTAATATTTTCGTAAGGGGCATACGACTTTATACGTTGATAAACTTCTGGCGAGGCTGGATTTCCCCACTCATCGTATTCCGCAATAGTGAGTGGCAGAGACTCATCTAGCATAGTGTTTAAGCAATCAACAAAAGGCACATCCATAATGGCGCCTTTGAAGTATTGAGGGGCATTATTCAGTGCATAGCCAATTACCATGCCACCGGCACTACGACCAACTATCATTAACTGTTGCGGGTCGGTATAACGAGCCTTGAATAAATGCTCAACACATAGCATGAAGTCTGTAAATGTATTTAATTTATGCTGTTGCTTACCTTGACGATACCAGTGTTCACCACAGTCACCACCACCACGTACATGGGCAAACCCGATTAACATTACCCGGTCAAGCAGGTTGAGTCGTGATATTGAAAACTCTGGATCCAAACTATGACCATAAGCGCCATAAACTTGTAAAAGTATGGGAGCAGGATGCTCCCAGGTTTGTTGTTTACCAATGAGTGTGAGAGGGATTTGCTCTCCATCTTCAGTGGTAATATAGTCGCGCTGGCATCGGTAGTGCTCTGGATGGTAACCACCTTTAACCTCTTGGGTTTTGATACACGTTCTGTGAAGTGTATTAAGATCAATATCCAAAACTTGTTCAGGCTGTATAAATGTTTCGTAGTGAATACGCAGGTGTTGTGTATCAACACACACATTATCACCAAAACTAATTTGGGCAATAGGGTCAGTAAAGGTTACAGGTATAAGTTTGTCATCATGCCAAATTGAGAGCTGAAGCAGATCTTTGGTTCTAGATAGAAGTGCAATGTGGTGGCGAAAAACCAAGTAATCTTCTAGGGTAGTATCCGCCTTAGGGGGAATAAGCGGTTGCCAATGAGCTGGCTGGGGGGATTCGCAGTCAGCTCTGACGAGGCGATAATTTTCATGTTGGTCATTGGTCAAAATAATAAGTTGTAGGCCATTGTGATCAACATAGTACTCATGATCAGGCTGACGAGGTGCAATACAGCATAGTTGCTGATTAAACTGCTTGGAATTATGAAAACTGTCAGCGGGAAGAAAAAAGACTTCAGTTGACTCCTGACTAGAGGTTTCAATAAAAATCAGTTGATCTGACTGGCTGCGATAAACAGAGACATAAAACTGCTCATCATCTTCCGTAAACAGCAGTGGATCATCAGCGATGTTGCTACCAAGACTATGATAGAACAGCTGGTCAGTACGGTGCAGGTGATTAAGAGTTGTATAGTAAAACCCTTTGGCATCCATGGTCCAAGTAACATCACCTGAAGTATGGCTGTGTGGCAGGGTTATCTCTTCTTGGGTTGAGAGATTTTTAATAATTAGCTGATACTGTTCATCACCTGCAGTATCAATACTGTATACCAGGAACTTGTGATCAGGACTGATCGCTAAACCGCCAATTTCACAGTAGTCATATGATGCGGCGACTTGATTGCCGTCTAGTAATAATTCTGGTGGCTGTTGCTTATACTGTCGGTAATAAAAGGCATATTCAGAGCCTTGTCGGCTTTCACTGTAATATTGATAAGGGCCCCATGTGTACGCAGCAGAGCGGTCATTTTCAACAATACGCGCTAAGCTTTGCTGGTAAATTAACGTTTGTAATGCTTCGCTGTCGGCCATTTGGAAGACGGCATAATCGTTTTCTGCATTCAGGTAGGCTTGGGTCTCAGGCAATGACGTTTGTTTTAACCAATGGTAAGGGTCAAAGCGGGGGTCAGTTGAGTGTGTATGGAAATAATCTTCACGTTTAGCTTGGGGGGGAATAATCTGTTGTCTGGTTTGCACTTACAGGCTCCGTTCCGCCATAAAGGCTGACTTACTCTTGAGATTAAACTAGTATAGGGCTTTTGTTGTTTGGCTTGTTGATACTGACACTATGGATGCAACCCACTATTTATATGCTTGGATGATCTACCTAGCCAGCGCGGCCGGCTGTTTTTTGGTCTGGTACCGTATGACGCGTATCTGTTGGCGATGGCTACGTTGGTTTTTACGAGGATTTGCATTAGTTTTGCTGTTTACTCCTTGGTATGTCAATGTTGAGCAGGATTATTTAGGTCCCGCCTTTCTTATTGCTGGGTTTGATGGTTTAACGCTTGGCTTAGAGGCTATCATGAGGGCAGGTCATGTACTGCTCGCGGCTCTGGCAGTAATGATTGTACTGTGGGTTTTAGCATTGGTGTTAATTCCTGCGCCGGCTGTTCGTCCTAAAAAGAAACCTAAAGGCAAAGTAGCACCTGAGTCTCGTCCCAAAAAGCGTACAAAACAGGTAGCTAATAATGATGATGAGCGAATTACACCAACGTTATAAATAAACACTACTCGCTTTTGACCAGCCCCATACTTTACTTGTAGAGCTCACTGTAAAGTACAAAAATACATGGCACATTAATATATGGCACATTGGACTGTGCCTTTCACCTTAATAAACTGAATCCCTACCCATTTTGATTACCTCTTGTGTACTACAGCGACGCTGTCCAAGCATCGCTAGTTATCAGTAACTGTGTTATGTTTGGAAAGAGAAGGGCGTGTTGATGTGTTAGGGATGAATACCCTTTATGATGGGTATAGAGATTGGATATTAATACGCAAAAAGGGAATAAACACGCTACTCTTTCTTAGTAAATTATTGTTCTTAGTAAATTATTGTTCTTAGTAAGTTATTGGTTTTTATACAAAGTAGCAAGGTGAGCTACAGCCTCAACTGAACTCCCATGGACCAGATTAAACAACAATAGGGATGTAATATGGAAAGTCATATTTTATTGCTGGCCGTTGTAATGCTAATGGCAGGCATATTTGGGGGCCTGGTCAACTATTATTTGTATCAGCGGCAAGGTTATGATTTAACTCACTTACTGCGCTGTATCATTCTTGGTATTGGTGCTTCTTTTCTGGTCCCTGTGGTGTTGGATTTATTATCCAGCTCATTGGTTATTGACAGTCAAAATGATCCATCTCGCTTATTAATTTTTACTGGCTTTTGTTTAATCGCTGCAATTTGCTCACGATTTGTCAGCACATCTCATACTGAGCGCTTGCTGGCGGAAGCACGGTTAGCACAACAACAGGTGACGTCTATTCAGCATGAGTTTCGTCGCTTGCAAGAAGAGGTCGTGCCTTTACTTGAGTTAGAAATAGAACAGGAGCATCAAGGGGATAATGAAGGACCTATTTCAGAAGATTTTGAGCTGGACATGACCGCAAGTAAAGTACTTAAAACACTTAATAGCGGTCAGTATATCTTCCGATCGGTAGCAGGGCTGTGTCGAGATGCCGAGCTAGATGAAGTCAACTTGGAAAAAACATTGCACGTATTAGCAAGCCGGGGCCTAGCAGGAAAAATTACCAGTAAAGTGGGGCAGCGTTGGTTTGTTACGGAAAGAGGACGGCGTTTATTACTTCAACAATAAATACCATGAAGCTTATTGTTAATGTGAAATATTCCAAGGCTCACTTAATATTACGGGGGGTGAGCTTTTGGACTATGGTCATGTTGTTTCTGGGGTATATTGGTATTGGCTATACCAAGGAGGCTGATGTTAGGCTGCTGATTGACACCTCTGGTAGCATGAAAGTCAATGATCCCAAAAATTTAAGAGAACCAGCAGTCAATTTGTTGATAAGGCTTTTACCTGATGATAGCAAGTTGGGTATTTGGACTTTTGATCAATCAGTTAAAGCACTTGCGGTTTACGATTTAATTGACAATAACTGGCGTGAACAAGCCATTAATAATAGTAAGCAAATTAGTTCAAAAGGATTATTTACAGATATAGGGAAGGCATTGGAGGTCGCAACGTTTGATAGCCATCGTCAAGGAGATATGGCCCGGCATATTATTTTATTAACCGATGGTATGGTTGATGTTGCAAAAGACCCTATTAAAAATGTTGAAGCCCGCCAACACATTTTAAATGGTCAACTCCCTCGCTTGAAGCAGAATGGTTATGTCATACACACTATAGCCCTTTCAGATAAAGCTGATCATGAGCTCTTACAACAGTTAGCGATTAATACGGATGGCTTGTCTTCAACGGCAAACTCAGCGGAGGAGTTAAGTAAACTATTTTTAAAAGCGTTGGAGCAAGCAGATCAGGCACCTAAGGTGCCTTTGCAGGCAAATCGTTTTCTGATTGATTCCCAGGTGGAAGAATTTACCTTGCTGGTTTTTAAAAAAAAATCGGATGAAGTGGTTCAGTTGTCTTCACCTGATGGTAAAACCTATAAACAAGGGAGTAGAGTTAAGGACTTACGCTGGTTCAATACACCACATTATGATTTGATTACCGTCGATCAACCGTACGAAGGGGAGTGGCAGCTGCAGGCAGAGACAGACCCCAATAACCGAGTAACGATTGTCAGTAATTTACAAATGAAGTTTTCTGGTGTGCCAAGCAATTTATTTCAAGGACAGCAAGCAGAAGCGCGAATTTGGTTTGAACAAAATACAAAGCGACTGGTGAACGAAGAATTATTTCAAATAATGAAGCTAACATTAACGCTTAGCCAGGAAGAAAATACAGTTGCTGAAGAGGCTTTTTACACGGCAAAAATGGCTCAAGATGATCAGGGTGCTTTTACACTCAAGGTTCCAGAAATGAGGGCTGTCGGTGAATATACCTTAACTATTAAAGCTGATGGCAAAACATTTTTACGGCAAGTGTCTAAGGCGCTTTCTGTTCGAGAGCCACTTGTTGTATCTCATGAACGTATAACAAAAGAAGACCAAGAAATAGATGTTATTCTGGTAAAACCACAGAGTTTATTTTTGGATACGGAAGCAACGGTCATCAAAGCAACCATAGCACCGCCTGTTGGTAAACCTTCTAGTCTAGTTATTCCCCTGCAGGAAGATAAGAAAAGCTGGCTTTTATCAATTACACCACAGCAACATGGCATATATCGTGTGGCATTTGGCGTAAATGCAAAAGATAATAATGGCAATGACATTCCAGTAAAGCTGGAACCACTGGTTTTTAAATTTCCTGAAAACTTTAACCCTGGGGTTAGTGAGCAAGAAGAACAGCCTACGCCAACTACAGAAGAAAAGATAACTGATGAAGCTGTTGATGAAAAAGAAAAGGAAAGCGACAGTAGCTGGCTATTATATGGGGGCTTGATTCTTGGAAATATTTTATTAGCAGGGGGATTATATTGGGCTTATAGGAGGTTTTTTTCTGATGCCCCTCCTACGGATGATAAGTCAGCTGCGTCGAAAGAAGATGTTGATGATGCTGGTAATATAGATCTTAATGAAGAAGATGATATTGACCTGGATATGCCTCTGGATAAGCTTGATGACAATGCTGATGAAAGTGGAGCTGATAAAGCGAGTGATAAGAAAAAGTAGATGTGGGTAAAGAAAACGGTAACGCATCAGACTCCAAACCTGAGACTTGATATTTATACATCGCTTTACTCAAAATACGGCACTTAGTGCACGTTTCCAGGAAAAGGTGGTATTTATTAGTAAAACATCATAGTTTCATTTCTGAAGTTACGCCACAATGTGATGAGGAGTATATGAGGACTAATAGTTTTTAGGAGTAAGGTTAGGAATATGTGCGAGCTCCTTGGGATGAGCGCGAATGTGCCAACGGATATTTGTTTTAGTTTTACCGGTTTAATGCAGCGAGGTGGAGGTACAGGACCACATAAAGATGGTTGGGGTATCGCTTTTTATGAGGGGCGTGCGGTTCGAGAATTCCGCGATACCAGGCCCAGTGTGGGTTCTGAAATAGCGCGCTTGGTTAAAGGCTACCCCATCAAAAGTCACATTGTCATTAGTCATATTCGCCGTGCAAATGCAGGGCGCGTCTGTTTAGAAAATACCCACCCATTCACCCGCGAACTATGGGGTAGACAGTGGACCTTTGCTCATAATGGTCAGTTGCCAGGTATTAAGAAAGCATTGACGTTAGACTTTTATCAACCCATTGGTACCACAGATAGTGAGTTTGCTTTTTGCTGGATGTTAAGTGAGATACGCCGGCGTTTTACCAAGCAGCCTCGTAGACCTCAAACACTGTGGCGAGAGCTAAATGAGCTATGTACTGCGATAAAGGAATTTGGCGTTTTCAACTTGTTGATGAGTGACTCAAAGTACTTGTACTGCTTTTGTAGTACAAAATTATTTTGGGTTACGCGAAAGGCACCTTTTAATAGAGCGGTATTAAAGGATGCTGAGGTCGAAGTCGATTTTAAGCATGAAACGACCCCTGATGATATTGTGACAGTCATTGCCACAGAACCTTTAACGGCAAATGAGCAGTGGCATCAAATGCAGGCTGGCCAAATGTGTGTTTTTCGCCATGGTTTGATTTGCTGTTAATCGGGGAAGTGACCCAACTGACCGTTAAGATAATATGTCAGTTGGGCCATGTTTCAGTGACTTTTTGAATTATGTGAGGCGCAGGTTATCAAGGTATCAGCTCTTTTTCTGTAAAAACACCCTCAAATAAAGCTGTTGAAAGATAACGCTCACCAGAGTCAGGCAGAATCACAACAATATGCTTATCTTCATTACCTGCCCAGCTCGCAACCTTGAGTGCTGCGGCCATGGCTGCACCACAAGATATGCCAACTAAAATACCTTCCTCACGCATTAGGCGATGTGCCATCTGAATAGCGTCTTCCGCGCTTACCTGAACCACATGGTCAACCATGTTTAAATCGAGGTTTTTGGGGACAAAGCCTGCACCAATTCCTTGTATTTTATGTGGTGCAGGAGCGAGCTCCTGGTTATTGATGGTTTGGGTAATGACGGGTGATTCTTCAGGTTCTACGGCAATACTTTGAATAGCCTTACCCTGGGTTTCTTTAATATAGCGAGAAACGCCCGTAATGGTGCCACCCGTACCAACACCTGATACCAGAATATCAACCAAACCATCGGTATCTCGCCAAATTTCAGGGCCTGTGGTACTTTCATGTATGGCCGGGTTTGCGGGGTTTTCAAACTGCTGTGGCATGAAGTAATGCTCAGGGTTAGAAGCGGCAATTTCTTCGGCTTTAGCGATGGCAACTTTCATACCTTTGGCAGGTTCAGTAAGGATAAGATTTGCACCTAGTGCCGCGAGCACTTTTCGGCGCTCTAAGCTCATACTGGCCGGCATTGTTAATGTGAGGCTATAGCCCCTTGCGGCAGCAACAAACGCGAGAGCGATGCCGGTATTACCACTGGTAGGCTCAATGATTTCCATGCCAGGTTTTAAAACACCTTCTTGCTCGGCAGCCCAAATCATGCTGGCGCCAATACGACATTTGACTGAGTAGGCAGGGTTGCGTCCCTCAATTTTTCCATAAATATGGTATTTAGGAGACAGTTTGTGTAGACGCACCAACGGGGTATTACCAATTGAAAACGAGTTATCACTATATATGTTCACACGTAATATCCTTGCCTGATTGTTTTACAGGACCTAGTACAAAATAAACTTACAAATAACATAGCATGATGTTTTAAGTCGCAGTGTTGCGCTGTTGCATAAAGACTATTGCACAAAGGAATAAGCCCGCGACAGTAATTCTGTTGGTTATAAGCTTATCGGGAATTGAGGGTTATGAAAAATATTTTTGCGGAATATGCTTGTAATCACCCGTTAGTTGCAGTGTAACATAGTTGGATTCATACCCCTGTGTAGTGGTCAGCTCTCTTACAGGCTTGAAGCTTTGAGATGCCTTCAAAAATAGGGTAATAGCTAAAAGGAGGAAGCAAGCGATGTCAGTCAATAAGTCACATGATGCCTATCAACCCTTTACCAGCACATCTGAGTATATTGCAAGCCCTGAATTAAAAATGGCAGTGAATGCGGCAATAAAGCTGGCTCGTCCACTTTTGATTAAAGGTGAACCTGGTACAGGAAAAACCCTGCTTGCAGATCAGGTAGCCAAGCACCTGGGACTGCCATTGATTCAATGGCATATCAAGTCGACGACGAAAGCTCAGCAAGGACTTTATGAATATGATGCGGTTTCTCGGCTAAGGGATTCTCAGCTAGGGGATGAGAAAGTGCATGATATCAGTAACTATATTGTGCCAGGTAAGCTATGGCAGGCTTTTACCCATGAGCAGCAAACGGTATTACTGATCGATGAAATTGACAAAGCGGATATTGAGTTTCCAAACGATTTATTACTGGAATTGGATCGCATGGAGTTTTATGTGTATGAAACCCAGCAACTGATTAAAGCTAAGCAACGGCCTATTGTTATTATCACCAGTAATAATGAAAAAGAATTACCGGATGCTTTTTTGCGGCGCTGTTTTTTCCACTATATTCAATTTCCTGATGAAGCCGCTATGCGCGATATTATTGCGGTTCACTTTCCAGATATTGCCCCCAAGCTGGTTAAAGAAGCCTTGGAAATATTTTTTGATATTCGTAATGTCCCAGGGTTAAAGAAAAAAACTTCTACGTCAGAATTAATCGATTGGATTAAATTGCTGTTGGCGGATGAAGTTCCGCTATCTGTATTGAGGGAAAAAGATAACTCAAAAGCTGTACCTCCTCTGTATGGTGCTTTAGTAAAAAATGAGCAGGATTTGCATTTGCTGGAGCGTTTAGCCTTTATGGCACGGCGGCGTTAGGCGTTACTAAGCGTTAATAGTAGGGAGGTAATTATGCTGGTTCGCTTTTTTTTAACACTGAAGTCAGCACAAATTCCTGTTTCAATTCGAGAATTACTGGATTTACTCACAGCGCTGGAAACACAACTGGTGTTTGCTAGTTTGGATGACTTTTATTACTTAGCAAGAACCTGTTTGATTAAAGATGAGCGCTTTTTTGATCGCTATGATCAAGCTTTCAGTCAGTTTTTTACCGGAATTGCGGCACTGGACGATGTGCTAGCAACACTGATTCCTGAAGACTGGTTACGTAAAGAGTTTATACGACAGCTTACATCTGAGGAAAAGCAGCAAATAGAAGCTTTAGGTGGACTGGAAAAATTACTTGAGACATTCAAAAAGCGCTTACAAGAACAACAGTCACGCCATCAGGGAGGAAATCGCTGGATTGGTACGGGAGGAACATCACCATTTGGGGCTTATGGCTATAATCCGGAAGGCATCAGGATTGGCCAGCATGAATCGCGCCAGCAGCGAGCGGTGAAAGTTTGGGATCAGCGCCAGTTTCGTAATTTGGATGGTGATGTAGAAATTGGGACGCGCAATATTAAGTTAGCACTCCGACACTTGCGTAAGTTTGCTCGCACAGGTGCTTCAGAGCAGTTAGATCTTGAAGATACCATAAGCTCAACAGCTAAGAATGCTGGTTTGCTGGATGTGCGTATGCAACCAGAGCGGCACAATGCCGTTAAAGTGCTACTTTTTATGGATATTGGTGGCACCATGGATGCTCATGTTCAGGTATGTGAAGAGCTATTCACTGCAGCACGCAGTGAGTTTAAACACTTAGTCCTTTACTATTTTCATAATTTTATTTATGAGTCTGTTTGGCAGAATAATTTACGGCGACAAAGTGAGCATATTCCAACCTGGGATATTTTGCACCGATATGGAGAAGACTATAAGGTGATTTTTGTCGGGGATGCCACAATGTCACCCTATGAGATTAGTTATCCTGGTGGCAGTGTTGAGCACTGGAATGAAGAGCCTGGATCCTCTTGGATGCAACGCTTTATGCAAACTTATTCAAGGGTTGTTTGGCTGAACCCTTATCCAGAAGCTAACTGGTCATATACCCCTTCTACTATCATGATTCAGCAGTTAGTGAAGGCGCAAATGTACCCTCTAACATTGCAAGGGTTAGAGGGGGCAATGAAATACCTACGACGTTAGAGGTGATTTACGTTAAGGATACCTCTGGCAGGTAAGGGGATGGGTGCATTGCAGCTGTTTCTGGCGCCATGACCTCTGCCTCGCCAGATACTACCTCTTTGCCAGCCTGATTAGTAACACTACAGCTCAAAACAACGCGCCGCTTTCGGTCATGTTTTTCTTTAACGGTGAGTGTTACGGTCAGGGTGTCACCGACAAATACTGGACGAACAAAGCGTAAACTTTGACCAAGGTAAATACTCCCTGGACCCGGAAGTTTAGTAGCTAGGGCTGCAGATATGAGTCCAGCAGACCACATACCATGAGCGATACATTGTTTAAACGGCGTTGCTTCTGCGTAATCTTTATCTAAATGGACTGGGTTGATATCTCCTGAGGTATGAGCAAAAAGAACTATATCTTGCTCTGTCAGCGTTTTACTGAAGGTGGCTTGTTGACCGATGGTGAGGTCACTGAATGGAATACTTTGAAGCGTGGTCATGTTTTTTCATCAAAATTAACTGTGAGCTGGCTGAGCAGCAATATTTAATTTAATAATCAAGCAACATTAGCAAGGGGTTGAGTATGCTGTGTCAACCATTGATAAAGGGCTTGCCAGACTTCTTGCTGATTAATTTCATTGAGCATTTCATGACGACCACCAGGGTAGATCGCCGTGGTTACGTCATGAATGCCTGCTGATCTTAGCTGACGACTCAACTTATGCAAGCCATTAGGTAAGCTCAAAGGATCTTGATCGCCACCCAAAATATAAAAAGGTAATGTTGTTGGCAGTTTACAAAAACTGCTGTGGGTGCTCAGCCTTGCTAAGGCTGAAAGCATGTTGTACCAAAACTGATTGCTGACTTTAAATCCACAAAGTGAATCTTGGCAATAAAGATCAACTTGTTGGGTATCACGAGAAAGCCAGTCAAAATCTGTTCGGTTAGGTTTAAAATAGCGGTTAAAGCGGCCAAAGAAAAGAAAGTCTAAAAAAGCACTGTTGGCATTTTGTCCTTGGCGTTTACATTCAAGTGCTGCAAATGTTTTGGCTATATGGCAAAGCCAGGGTGGCTGATAGTTTGATCCAGAAAGAATACAACCTGCCAGTAATGGATGATTGGCTTGCAAAAAGTGTAAGCAAAGAAAAGACCCCATGCTATGCCCCATCAGAAATAGCGGTTGTTCTGGATATTTTGCACTGATCTCAGCAAGCTGCTGCTGAATATCCTTAAGCATCAAAGACCACTGATTGGTTTCAGCAGAGCCCAGGCTATGCGTAGCCTTACCTGTTTGCCCGTGAGCACGTAAATCCCAGCTTGTCACACCTATACCTTGTTGATTTAGAAACTGCGCGAAGGCTTGATAGCGCAGAGAATGTTCAGTCATGCCATGAATTATTAAGAGCTGAGCGGAGGCTTTAGCGGGCTGCCACTGGTGACCATAAAGTGCTGTTTGATCAGCTTGTGCTTGGGTGGTAAAGCGGGCTTCCATAACCAATTACAACTCCTTGTGCTTGCTAATATTTGGCCTGCCTAATGGTATATAAGAAAAAATTTTCTTGTTAGACAGCATATGCAGTATGACCGAACAGGTATTACCTGTTGATACTGTAGTGAAATAAATGGTGCATATTCTGCTATGTCACTAGGATATGGTTAATCTTTATGAAACATAGTCATTTTAATAAGCCCGCTGCAGGTGTTGTCTTTATTAAGGTACTAGTGCCAGCAGGCCAAGGGTTTACTTTATCATAGCGAGAAAATACTATGCACTAAGCATAATAAAAATGAAAAGGGTTTACGTTAGCTAACAATGCTTGCCCTTACAATAAGCATAAAAAAACATAATCAAAACAGTCAGAGCTGAAAAAATACCCAAAGTGATGGGTATAGCGCACTTAGGAGTTTACACAGCATGAACCAACCCAATTGGGCCGAGTTTTACCCGGCAGGTGTGGCACGTACTATTGCTGTAGATAAATATCAGTCAATTCTTGAAGTAATGGATACATGTTGTCGCCAATTTGCTGATAAACCAGCGTTTACTAATTATGGGTATACGATTACTTATGGCGAGTTGTATCAACTTAGCGGTCAATTTGCAGCATTTTTACAGCATGAAACGGACTTACAACCAGGTGATCGAATTGCGATTCAACTGCCCAATTTAATTCAATTTCCCATCGCTGTTTTTGGGGCATTGCGTGCAGGGCTTATTGTAGTGAATACCAACCCCTTATATACCGAAAGGGAAATGGAGCATCAGTTTAAAGACTCAGGTGCTAAAGCGCTGGTCGTGCTGGCTAATATGGCAAGCCTGGCGGAGAAAGTAGTACCAAAAACAGCGGTTAAGCATGTGATTGTGACGCAAATAGGTGACATGCTTCCACTTGTTAAACGAACATTAATTAATACGGTCGTTAAACATGTGAAAAAGTTAGTGCCTTCGTTTAACTTGCCCGAAGCGATTCCCTTTCGGAGAGTATTGTCTGATGGTTCACGTTACACCCTTCGCCCGGTAACTGTACAAGCAGATGATGTTGCTGTTCTACAGTACACTGGTGGTACGACAGGGGTCGCGAAAGGGGCAATGCTGACCCATCGAAATATTATTGCCAATATGTTACAGGCTAAATCGATGATGGGGAAAGATTTGACTGTGGCTCAGGAAACTATCATTGCTCCGTTACCGCTATATCATATTTATGCATTTACCTTTCATTGTATGGTTGGCATGTTTACTGGACAACATAACGTGCTGATCACTAATCCAAGAGACTTGCCGCGTTTTGTAAAAGAGTTGTCTTCAATTAAGTTTTCTGCCTTTGTGGGCTTAAATACACTATTTGTAGGGTTAATGAATAATGAGCGTTTTCGCCAACTCGACTTTAGTGGTCTGCGCTTGACCCTGTCAGGTGGTATGGCATTACAGCTGGATACAGCCCAGCGTTGGCATAGTATTACTGGGAGTACTATTTGCGAAGGCTATGGCATGACAGAAACATCTCCTATTGTTTGTGTGAATCCCATTCATCAGCCTAAGGTTGGAACTATTGGCGTGCCAGTACCTAGCACAGAAGTTAAGTTAATGGGAGATAATGGCGAAGTCGATCAGCCAGGAGAAGCCGGTGAACTTTGGGTTCGTGGCCCACAAGTGATGAAGGGATATTGGCAGCGTCCAGAAGCAACAATGGAGTCGCTTACAGATGATGGCTGGTTAAAAACAGGAGACATTGCTGCATTTACAACGGAAGGCTATTTAAAAATTGTTGATCGTAAAAAAGATATGATTGTTGTTTCGGGCTTTAATGTTTACCCCAATGAATTAGAGGATGTGCTGGCTAAACATCCAGATGTGACACAGTGCGCAGTGATTGGTGTGCCTAGTGAGAAAACGGGAGAAGCGATAAAAGCGTTTGTGGTATCAAAAAACCCACAATTACGAAAAGAAGATATTGTGCAGTTTTTTCGGGACCATGTGACTGGTTATAAAATTCCCCGACTTGTTGAGTTTCGTGAAGAATTACCCACCACTAATGTCGGAAAAATTCTGCGTAGACAATTACGAGATGAAGAGTTAGGCAAACTGAAAAAAGCGAGTTAGCGTACTTTGATCGTTTAAAAATAAAATAAGGGCTGGCTATGTTCGTCAGCTCTCATATTCTGTGCTTATTTGATGGTTCCTTCCTTTAAAATAGTGTGCAGTGAGTAATTGATAGGTTTTTTATTTAACGTGAAAATATAGTGTAAATAGTTTATTCTCTGCGCCTATTATCCACGCTATCCTTTAAATACGACGTTTTTTATCAAGAAACTTAAATTGAGCCAGATAACACAATACCGTAGTGAGCTAAGAATTTTAAATTTAGTGAGAAAGTTATAATCAAGCGATTTACCTACCCACTCCTTTTCTCTTTATTGATGGAGAAGGAATAAACACTATGAAAAAAGTAAATACAGCATATCCAATACAAGGGGTTTATTTGGGAGGTCGTCAAGCGATGAAGCCCCAGGGCAAGTTTACTCATCTGAAACTTACGGTAGCAATGTTAACTGATCTAACAGCGCTGCTGACAACAGGCCCAAATGTGTCGGGAACATATTAGAACAGCTTTGATGGCCCGTGAGGTGCGTAAAAATGATTCGTGAAGGGTATAGAAAGTTAAGGCAGTAATTAGCAGTGATAACATTTGCAGTGCTTAAAGAACAAATCTCACAAGCGATGCTGAAAGATCGCTTTCGTTTTAATAAACGATTAAACCATTTACGTAAGACTTATCGCGGAAAAAAAATACCTAATGAAGCATTAATTGCGATACAAGATCAAGTTGCTAAATCAACAGCGTTGGTGCAGTTACGAAAGGCTAATAGTCCTAAACCAACATATAATGAACAGCTGCCCATTGCGCAAAAAAGAGCTGAGATTCTGGATGCTTTCAAGCAACACCAAGTGATAGTGGTTGCAGGTGAAACCGGTTCCGGAAAAACAACGCAGCTTCCCAAAATTTGCCTTGAAGCAGGGCAAGGTATTTTGGGTATGATAGGTCATACACAACCTCGCCGCTTGGCAGCCCGCTCTGTTGCTTCGCGAATTGCTGAAGAGTTACAGACACAATTAGGGGATGCTGTTGGTTATCAGGTACGTTTTACTGATCAGGTGAGCGATCAAACCCATATCAAGTTGATGACAGATGGTATTTTATTAGCCGAAATTCAACAGGATCGTTTTCTTAATCAGTACGACACATTAATTATTGATGAGGCCCATGAGCGCAGTTTAAATATTGATTTTTTATTAGGCTATCTCAAGTGGTTATTACCAAAACGTCCTGAGTTAAAGCTGATAATTACTTCAGCAACCATAGATGTGGAACGTTTTTCTCAACACTTTAATCAAGCACCCATTATTGAGGTATCAGGTCGAGCTTATCCGGTAACTGTTCATTATCGTCCATTCTTAGATAATGAAGAAGACAGCAGTGATAATAAGCGTGATACGGATGAAAAACAGCTGCAAGGCATTATCAGTGCTTTGCGGGAAATTGAACAGTTAGAACGTCAAGGTCAGGTTCCTCGACTGGGGGACGTGCTTGTGTTTTTGAGTGGTGAGCGAGAAATTCGTGATACCGCTAAAGCGTTGCGACAGGCAGCTTTTCGGGATACAGAGGTACTGCCACTCTACGCTCGTTTAACGGCGGCTGAGCAACAACGTGTCTTTCAACCGCACCGAGGTAGAAGGGTTGTGTTAGCGACCAATGTCGCTGAAACATCCATCACCGTGCCAGGCATTCGTTATGTTATTGATCCAGGAACAGCACGAGTCAGCCGTTACAGCTACCGTTCAAAAGTACAGCGACTTCCGATTGAGGCGGTTTCTCAGGCCAGTGCAAACCAGCGTAAAGGCCGATGTGGGCGGGTAGTAGAAGGAGTATGCTTTCGCTTATTCAGTGAAGAAGACTTTTTAGGAAGGCCAGAGTTTACAGAGCCGGAAATTCAGCGTACTAATCTCGCCTCGGTCATTTTAAAAATGCTGCAAATGCGGCTTGGGGATATAACGGCATTTCCATTTGTAGACCCTCCCGATAATCGCTTGATTAACGATGGACTCAAATTATTGCAGGAATTACAGGCAATTGATCATCAGCAGCGATTGACGCCTTTAGGCCGGCAGTTGGCACAACTACCTGTTGACCCCAGAATGGGACGAATGCTGGTTGCAGGTGCTGGGCTTCAAGCATTGCGTGAAGTATTAATTATTGCCAGTGCGTTGAGTATTCAAGACCCTCGAGAGCGTCCTACTGAAAAGCAGCAGGCGGCTGATCAACAGCATGCTCAGTTTAAGCATGATGACTCTGACTTTTTAAGTTTTGTTCAGTTATGGGATGCATATGAGAATCAGCGTCAGGAGCTAAGTCAAAACCAGTTGCGTAAGTATTGCAAGCAGCACTTTTTGTCGTATTTACGTATGCGGGAGTGGCGAGACTTACATCATCAATTAATGTTGGCATGTCGGCAACTGGGATTAAAAATTAATCAGGAACCCGCTGAGTATGCAGCAGTTCACCAAGCGTTAGTACCAGGGTTACTGGGAAATATTGGTACTAAATTGGAGCAGGGGGAGTACCAGGGCGCTCGTAATAAAAAGTTTTATTTATTTCCTGGGTCCGCGTTATTTAAACGACAACCGAAATGGGTGATGTCTGCAGAGTTGGTTGAAACCTCTAAGCTTTATGGACGAATTTTAGGAAAAATCGAGCCAGAGTGGGTTGAAAAAACGGCAGAGCACTTATTAAAAAGGCATTATTTTGAGCCGCACTGGGAAAAGCGGCGTGGGCAAGTGGTTGCATTTGAGCAGGTCACTCTCTATGGCCTCATTGTGGTGCCTCGTCGCAAAATAGATTATCGAAAAATTGATCCAGTGGTCGCTCGTCAACTTTTTATTCGAGGTGCTTTGGTTGAGGGTAATTTTACTACTCAAGGTGATTTCTTTGAGTATAACCAGCTACAAATTGATGCGGTTGAAAATTTGGAAGCTAAAGCCCGGCGACGTGATATTTTAGTGGACGAAGAAGTGCTGTATCAGTTTTATGATGAACGTATTCCTCATCATATTGCTGATGCGAGAAGCTTTGAGCGATGGCGAAAAACACAGGAGAAAAAAGACCCGGATTATTTGTTGCTCACTCAGGAATATTTAATGCGCCATGAGGCTGAGCATATTACGGCGGAACAATACCCTGACCAGTTTGCTTGGCAGGGAGTCCATTATCCGTTGAGTTATCACTTTGATCCAACAGCAGATGATGATGGAGTGACGTTACAAGTGCCCGTTGCGGCTTTACCACAGTTACCACGTAACCGATTGCAATGGTTGGTTCCTGGATTAATTGAAGAAAAGTGTACAGCATTAATTCGAGGCTTACCGAAGGCTGTCCGTAAAAACTTTGTGCCTGTGCCTGATTTTGTGAATGCCGCATTGGAAGCGATTTCACCTGATGATACACCCCTCACTGAAAAGCTGGGGGAGCAGTTGCGGAAAATGACAGGAATACGCGTATCAGAGGAAGAATGGCAACAGGTCAAATTAGCTGCTCATTTGCAAATGAATATTCATGTTGTGGATGAACAGGGTAGAAGCTTGGGGCAGGGGCGTGATTTGCAAGCACTGCTCCAACAGTTTGCAGATGTAGCTGAAGCATCACTAAAGCAATTGTCAGATCATGGATTAGAAAGGGATGGGATCACCCAGTGGAATTTTGATTATTTGCCTGAAGAAATTACTCAGCAACAGCAGGGGTTGGTGATTCGTGGGTATCCTGCTTTAGTGGATGAAAAAAATAGTGTAGCACTTAAAGTGTTTGCAACTGAGGACAAGGCCAAAGCAGAACATCATCGTGGTGTAACCCGACTGGCGCTGTTAGCACTGCCTTCGCAACAGCTGAAGTATTTGCGCACACAAATGCCACAGTTAAAACAAGTAGCGCTGTGGGGTGTGAATGTTTATCCCAAGTCTTTATTAGAAGAAGATATTATTTGGCTGGCAGCCAATACTCTTTTACATGATGAGGAAATTGAGCCTCCCCGTAATGAAGCTGATTTTCTAGTACTAATTGAAAAGCTGAGAGGGAACTTAGCGTCATTAGTGAGTGAGATAACGGCGTTATTGGTTGACGTTTTTTCTCGTTATCATGCTATTAATAAGCAGCTTAAAGGGCGTATTTCGCTAGCAGTCGCGCGCTCACTTGCTGATATAAAGTTTCAGCTGCAGCAATTAGTGTATAGAGGATGCCTACGAGACGTTCCATTATGTTGGTTGAGACATTATCCGCGCTATCTTGATGCCATATTACAACGGCTTGATAAGCTAGGTGGGCAAATTCCTCGGGATAATGCTCATACTGAAGAATTGACTCAACTTTGGGAAGCTTATCAGCAACGTGTATCTGCATTGCAGGGCGCCTCCCTGGCATGCCCTCATCTTCAGCTTTATCGCTGGCTTTTAGAGGAGTATCGCGTATCCCTATTTGCCCAGTCATTAAAAACCAGTGTTCCGATATCAGCAAAGCGTTTGCGTAAGCAGTGGGAACTGGTGCTACAACCATAACCTTATCTGACCTTTGGATATGTATATCCAACCCTAGAATAACGACAAGCGAGGCGAAAGTGACAGAGATTGTCATAACTGGAACAGGGCTATACAGCCCTGATGATGTGATTACAAATGAAGAACTCGTAGCATCATTTAATGCTTATGTCAGTCATTATAATGAACGACACAGTGTGGCTATTGAAATGGGCGATATGGAGCCACTTCAGACTTCAAGTGCTGACTTTATAGTTAAAGCTTCAGGTATCAAACGACGACATGTTTTGGATAAAGCGGGAATACTGGATATAACCAGGATGTA
This sequence comes from Zooshikella ganghwensis DSM 15267, assembly GCF_000428585.1. Lineage (GTDB taxonomy): Bacteria > Pseudomonadota > Gammaproteobacteria > Pseudomonadales > Zooshikellaceae > Zooshikella > Zooshikella ganghwensis. The sequence goes on from NZ_AUAF01000033.1 coordinate 22,044, forward strand.
TCCTAAGCTACCTGAGCGGACAGATGATGAGTTGTCTATTCAAGCAGAAATGGCATTGATGGCAGCTCATGAGGCTTTGGCTGATGCAGGTCGAAAGGCTGAAGAGGTTGATGGGGTTATCATCGCTTGTTCAAATATGCAGCGTGCTTATCCGGCGATGGCTGTTGAGCTTCAGCAAGCGCTTGGTGCACAGGGTTTTGCATATGATATGAATGTTGCTTGCTCCTCCGCCACTTTTGGTATTCAGGCGGCTGTTAATGCAATTCGGTCAGGTTCGGCAAAGTGTATGTTGGTGGTGAGTCCGGAAATTTGCTCTGCTCACTTAAATTTTAGAGACCGGGATAGCCACTTTATTTTTGGTGACGCCTGTACGGCTGTGGTGCTTGAAAATCGATCTGATGCAATTACATCTCGCCCGCTGATGATAATGGGGGAGCGCTTAATAACTCAGTTTTCAAATAATATCCGCAATAATTTTGGCTTTTTGAATCGTTGTGTTGAGTCAGATGTGAAAGGTGCTAATGCTGATAAGTTATTTATGCAGCAGGGACGCAAAGTATTTAAGGATGTATGTCCTATGGTATCAAACTTGGTTGTAGACCATTTACAACAGCTTGATATTAATGCACAACAGATTCGCCGTCTGTGGTTGCACCAAGCTAATTTGAACATGAATCAGCTGATTGCCCGTCGTATTTTAGGTCGGGAACCCGCTAATGATGAAGCGCCTGTTATACTGGACGAATATGCAAATACCAGCTCTGCGGGATCAATTATCTGCTTTCATCTACATCGCCAAGATTTGCTTGAAGGAGACATTGGAGTAATTTGTTCCTTTGGTGCAGGTTATTCAGCAGGCTCAATTATTGTAAAACAGCTTGCGTGATTCTTTGTTGGGTTAGATTGTTTCAGTGAGGGGGTGTTAGTTTAACAAGACATCCCTTTTTTTATGAAATAACAACCACTGTATCCGGTTACTTCAGCTGAAATTGACTTGTGTCAATTTTTGGTGGATTGTTTTCGTTAAACTACATACATAATATTCAGTTTTGATCTGTGAGCATTAAACGATTCTAAGCGGTATATAACCCGTAAATAATTGCCATTTTATTCTGAAAGTAATGCAACAAATGGTGTAAGAATCAGTCAAAGTTATTTGACGCCATATACAACATTTATTGGTTTATCCAACACTCTTTGTCGCTGTGCATACTCACCACTTCAAAACTGAGCGTCGCTGCGCAACGGTTCTTTGAGCTATCAAATTTTGCGGCCAAGACAGTCGTCAGATACACATCTCAGGTGATCCCTGAAATATATGACTCCTGGCCGATAAGGTAGAGAGGCCAGCTATCATCATGTGGATCATGCAATGTGTTGCTCAAACAGTATTCAGTCACTTGACCTCTGTGTCTAAGCAGTGTCTCTGCTTATTTCAGATTGTTCATTCAAAGTACTCAAACTCTAGGCAGATCCTTACTATGCTAAGTTTAGAGCATCTGCTATCTGTTCTTGCTGTAGCAAATTTAGCTGTGCGTGCCGTCATTAGAGCTTATAGACAAGTAGATACGTCATTTTTCATCACTTTTTTTCTAGTATCTTGGTTTCATGGCCTAAGCTCAAAGGCAATCTACAGCTGTGTTTTATATGTATGCAACGAATTTGGGGTATTACTTAATCATCATCAACTGATGAGATAAGTGGTATCAGGCAACTTTTAGAAAAAATACGAGGGTATAACCATGTATAAAGATGATCTTGCTACAGCGAATGTAGGTAGTGATTTGCCTGATCCTTGGCAAGGGTTTAATGGCGGTGACTGGCAGACTGCTGTTAATGTTCGTGACTTTATTCAGAAAAACTATTCACCTTATGAAGGTGATGATAGCTTCCTTGCAGGTCCTACTGAGCGTACTCAAAAGCTGTGGGATAAAGTGCTTGAGTTGATGAAGCAGGAAAATGCTAAAGGTGGCCCTTTAGACTTTGATACTGAGGTCGTCTCTAATATTACTTCTCACCCTGCAGGTTACATTGATAAAGACCTTGAGGTTATTGTTGGTCTGCAAACTGAAAAGCCCTTAAAGCGTGCCATTATGCCAAATGGTGGTATTCGTATGGTTGAAGCTTCTTGCCAAGCTTATGACCGTGAGCTTTCGCCTCAGGTTTCTGAAATTTTCACAAAATACCGTAAGACTCATAACCAGGGTGTGTTTGATGTTTATACCCCTGAAATTCTGAAGTGTCGTAAAGCCGGTATCGTTACAGGCTTACCTGATGCCTATGGACGTGGCCGCATTATTGGTGACTACCGTCGTATAGCGTTATATGGGATTGATCGCTTAATTGAGGACAAGCAACAGCAAAAAGCTGACCTTAACCCAGATTCTTTTGATGAAGATGTGATGCGCTTGCGTGAGGAGCTGTCTGACCAAGTCCAAGCGTTGAAAGATATGAAAGTGATGGCACAGAGCTATGGCTTTGACATCTCTCGCCCTGCAGTGACAGCACGTGAAGCGATTCAGTGGACTTATTTTGCTTACTTGGCAGCGGTTAAGTCTCAAAATGGTGCTGCCATGAGTATTGGCCGTATTTCTTCTTTCTTGGATATTTACATTAAGCGTGATATTGACAATGGGTCTTTGACTGAGTCTGAAGCGCAAGAAATGATAGATGACTTGGTTGTTAAATTACGCATGGTGCGCTTTTTAAGAACGCCTGAGTATGATCAACTGTTCTCCGGTGATCCTACTTGGGTAACAGAAGTTATCGGTGGTATGGGTGAAGATGGCCGCACGTTGGTCACTAAAAACTCATTCCGTGTCCTAAATACACTTTATAACTTGGGACCAGCACCTGAGCCTAACCTGACAGTCTTATGGTCTGAGCAGTTACCGAAAAACTTTAAAAACTTCTGTTCTAAAGTATCTATCGATACCAGCTCGATCCAGTATGAAAGTGACGACTTAATGCGTCCTAAGTTTGGTGACGACTATGGTATTGCCTGCTGTGTATCAGCAATGCGTATTGGTAAGCAAATGCAGTTCTTTGGTGCTCGCTGTAACCTTGCTAAAACCATGCTTTACGCTATCAACGGCGGTATGGATGAGAAAATTGGTTTGCAAGTAGGACCAAAAATGGAAGTAATGGCTGATGAATACCTGGATTTTGATAAAGTCTGGGAGCGCTTTGACCATTATATGGATTGGGTTGCGAATCAGTACGTTAAGTCTTTGAATATTATTCACTATATGCATGACCGTTATAGCTATGAAACTGCTCTGATGGCCCTGCATGATCGTGATGTGTACCGTACTATGGCTTGTGGTATTGCTGGCCTATCTATTGTGGCGGACTCACTGGCAGCGATTAAATACGCGAAAGTGAAGCCAGTACGCAATGATGAAGGGTATGTCATTGATTACCAGATTGAAGGCGATTTTCCTAAGTTTGGTAACAACGATGACCGGGTTGACCAAATCGCAGTGGATGTTGTACATCGCTTTATGGAGCACGTCCGTAAGAACCCAACTTATCGCAAGTCTGTACCAACACAGTCTATCCTGACCATTACTTCTAATGTTGTCTATGGTAAGAAAACAGGTACCACACCTGACGGGCGTAAAGCGGGTGAACCTTTTGCACCTGGTGCAAACCCCATGCATGGTCGTGATGAAAAAGGTGCGCTAGCGTCATTACTGTCTGTATCTAAGCTACCATACAATGATGCTGAAGATGGTATTTCCTATACTATGTCTTTAGTACCTGGAGGTTTAGGTAAAGATAAAAACGCTCAAGTGACAAACCTAAGTGCGATGCTTGATGGGTACTTCAAAGCCAGTGGTCATCATGTTAACGTCAATGTGTTAAATAAAGAAACCTTAATGGATGCAATGGAACATCCAGATCAGTATCCACAATTGACTATTCGTGTGTCAGGTTACGCTGTAAACTTTGTTAAGTTGACACGTGAGCAGCAAATGGATGTTATTTCTCGGACATTCCATGCCAGAATGTAATCTCTGAAGATTATCTCGTTCCTAAGAAGCAGGGCAAAGCCCTGCTTCTTAGTGTCTGAAGGTTGCATGAAGATGGTATAGACTAACTTCAGCATAACTGTATTTGGCTTTGTTCTATCGTGGAGTGAGCCGATCAATGCCCGTTGTATTAGGTGGCGAATGACACAACTTATCTATCCTTTTAAAGACTCTGTCACTGTAGACCCTCTACAAGTGTCGGGTAATGTCCACTCGGTGGATAGTTTTGGAACGGTTGATGGTCCTGGAACACGTTATGTAGTGTTTTTACAGGGCTGTTTGTTTCGTTGTAAATACTGTCATAACCGAGATACCTGGGATCTTGAAGGGGGGCAGAAAAAAGCAGCTGGTGACTTAGTAAAAGAAATAGTTGCTTATAAACCGTTTATGGAAGCCTCTAACGGAGGAGTAACGGTGACAGGCGGTGAGCCTTTGTTGCAGGTACCATTCGTTAAAGCTTTGTTTATCGCGCTTAAAAAAGAAAAAATTCATACATGCTTGGATACCAATGGTTATGCTACTAAATATAATCAGGAGTTAGACGAACTGCTTGCGCATACTGACTTGGTATTGTTGGATCTTAAGCAGGTAGATGATAAGCGTCACAAAGCACTGACTGGGGTGAGTAACAAGAAAACACTGAAGTTTGCTCAATATGTAGCAGAAAAAGGTATTCCCGCATGGATTCGTTTAGTGGTTGTTCCGGGCTATACAGATGATGAGCAAACAGCTAGGCAAATGGCTGAATTTATCCAACCGATGAGTAACGTGGAAAAAGTTGAGTTATTGCCCTATCACGAATTAGGTAAGCATAAATGGGAAGCGTTTGGTGACCGCTATCCATTAGTGGGTGTTGAGCCACCACCAAAGGAAACGTTGCTGAAACTACAGGCTATTTTTTCGGAATATCACATCAAAGTAACGTTCTAAAACGAAAGTTTTGCTTTATTTATGCGTTGTTTTGGTAAGTTTACTACAAAATGACATGTATCAAGTTTGCAGCTATAGAACTGTACTAGACTTGTATTAAATAAAGCACTCCTGAATGAAAACCGCTAGCAAACAGCTCAAGCCAGGTGCTGAAAAGAATTTTTATTTTGCGTTTTTAGTTTTAATAGGAGTACGACATGAGTGTCAGTAACCTCGATAAGCTGGATAAGTTAATCGCTCAAGTAAAAGAAGCACAGCAAGCCTATGCTAATTTTACTCAAGAGCAAGTTGACGAAATCTTCCGCGTTGCTGCATTAGCGGCTAACGACCAGCGTGTTAAGTTAGCAAAAGCTGCTGCAGAAGAAACTGGAATGGGTATTGCCGAAGATAAAGTGATTAAAAACCACTTTGCTTCTGAATATATCTACAACCAGTACAAAGATGACAAGACCTGTGGTGTTCTTGAAGAAGACAAAACTTATGGCATCATGAAAGTGGCTGAGCCTATTGGCTTGATTGCGGGTGTCGTTCCTACCACAAACCCTACTTCTACCGCTATTTTTAAAGCATTGTTAGCGTTAAAAACCCGCAACGGTATTATTTTCTCACCACACCCTCGCGCTAAAAAGTCCACTGCACTTGCTGCACGTATTGTCCGTGAAGCAGCAGAAAAAGCGGGTGCTCCTAAAGGCATCGTTGCTTGTATCGATGAGCCTTCTGTAGAGTTGTCACAGCATTTAATGCGTCACCCAGATATCAATATGATTCTTGCTACAGGTGGCCCAGGTATGGTGAAGGCTGCTTACTCTTCTGGTAAGCCAGCGATTGGTGTAGGTGCAGGTAATACTCCTGCGGTGATTGATGAAACTGCAGCGGTCAAAATGGCTGTTAGTTCAATCATTATGAGTAAAACCTTTGATAACGGTGTGATTTGTGCCTCTGAGCAATCTGTTATCGTGGTTGATAGCGTATATGAAGAAGTTAAGCGTGAGTTCCAAGCGCGTGGTGCTTACATCTTATCTAAAGATGAAAAGAAAAGTGTCGGTGCCAAGGTGCTTATCGATGGCAACATGAACCCAGCTATTGTTGGCCAACCAGCCTGGAAAGTGGCTGAAATTGGTGGTGTAGAGGTTCCTAAAGAAGCCAAAATTTTGATTGCTGAGTGTGACTCTACTGCTACAGAAGAGCCATTTGCGCATGAGAAACTATCACCAACACTGGCGATGTATCGTGCTAAAAACTACGATGATGCAGTAGCTAAAGCAGTTGCTTTGGTTGAGCTTGGTGGTATTGGTCATACTTCTGTGCTTTATACCGATCAGTTCGCTAACCAAGACCGAATCAATGTTTTTGGTAAAGCAATGAAGACTGGACGTATTCTAGTCAATATGCCTGCTTCTCAGGGTGCGATTGGTGACTTGTATAACTTCCGTCTAGCACCTTCATTGACATTAGGCTGTGGCTCCTGGGGAGGAAACTCTGTCAGTGAAAACGTGGGTGTTAAACACCTTATTAACGTCAAAACAGTTGCATGTCGGCGAGAAAATATGTTGTGGCACAAAATTCCTAAAGACATCTATTTCCGAAATGGTGCACTGCCTGTTGCCCTTGAAGAGCTGAAAGACCGCAAGCGTGCCATTATTGTTACTGACCCTTTCCTATACAATAGCGGGTACGTTGATCAAGTAACTGATGTTCTTGATCGTATTGGCTTGGAAACTGAAGTTTTCTACGAAGTTGAAGCAGATCCATCGCTGATTACTGTAAATAAAGGTGTTGAAATGATGAACGCCTTTAAACCTGATGTAATCATTGCGTTGGGTGGTGGTTCACCAATGGATGCCGCCAAAATTATGTGGGTGATGTACGAATACCCTGAAGTTCGCTTTGAAGATTTAGCTCTGCGCTTTATGGATATCCGTAAACGTATTTATACGTTCCCTAAATTGGGTATTAAAGCGAAGATGGTGGCTATTCCTACTACTTCAGGTACAGGCTCAGAAGTGACTCCTTTTGCGGTGGTAACTGATACTTCAACCGGTATCAAGTATCCTATTGCTGACTATGAGTTAACACCAGACATGGCGATTATTGACCCTGACCTGGTGATGAACATGCCACAATCGCTGACTGCATTTGGTGGTGTGGACGCTTTAACTCACGCCTTAGAAGCCTATGCCTCTGTGTTTGCCAACGAATATACTAACGGTCAAGCATTAGAAGCTATTCGCCTATTATTTAAATACTTACCTGACTCGTATGCCGAAGGTGCTAAGAACCCTAAAGCGCGAGCGAAAGTACATTATGCAGCGACAATGGCGGGTATTGCTTTTGCGAATGCATTTTTGGGTGTTTGTCACTCAATGGCTCACAAAATTGGTGCAGCGTTCCATATCCCACACGGTTTAGCGAATGCGTTCTTAATTTCAGAAGTTATTCGATATAACGCTTCTGATGTACCAACTAAGCAGGGCACTTTCCCTCAATATAAATACCCTCAAGCTAAAGTACGTTATGCGCGTGTTGCTGAGTACATTGGTCTGGGTGGTGCGACTGAAGATGAGAAAGTTGAGAACCTGATTAAGGCTGTGGAAGGTTTGAAGAAGGCTGTAGGTATTCCTGAGTCTATTCAAGCCTACGGTGTTAGCGAGAAAGAGTACCTGTCTAGACTGGATGAAGTGGCAGAAGAAGCATTTGATGATCAATGTACACCTGCTAACCCTCGCTACCCGCTGATTTCTGAGATTAAAGAACTGTTGACTAATGCCTACTATGGTTCTAGTCAGAAGGCACCTCTGAAGTTAGTAAAAGATAAAGAAAGTAAAAAAGGTAAAAAAGTGTCATAAACCCTAATACAACACCCTCTGTATAAGGGAGTGACCAGCCCAAAAAACGGACTCATTTGAGTCCGTTTTTTTATGGGGTAAACTTTTTGTGATAAAGCAGGTTGAGTGTGAAGAGTGAGATTAGTCTGGTATTGATGTGATTGTCTTCAAAAACCTTCAGTGATTAGTTAGAATGCCCACAGTTATTATATGACAAGCGTCGTAAAGAGGTATGAGCCACTGCTATTCATTGGTAATGGGATACCCGGATGTACCTTTAGGAGTCACTGAAATATTGTGAGCACTATTCATACTTTGATTGACCGGACAGTTGGGGTCATCTTGCTTGCCAGCAGTTGTGCTGTAGGTTACTGGGGTTATCTGCAGATCCAGAGTAATGAGCATCAAACACGTCAGTTATTAAGTAGTTCTGGTGCTCCCGAAATAAGTGATTCTCAGGCAAACCCGCAGGTTGATGCAAATGAAAAGGATTTACCAAAAATAGCCCATGCCATTTTTGGCGAACCACCAAAAAAAGAGAAGGAAGTTAAAGTCACGCCAGAAATACCCATCACTAAACTCAATTTGAAGTTACAGGCAGTATTTTTCTCTACAGACGCGGGTGATTCAGCAGCTGTTGTCCAAACCAATAACAACCAAAGTAAGCTCTTACGAGTAGGTGATACTGTATCAGGTGGTGTTGCCATTCGTGATATTAAGCCAACCCATATTACATTGGAGCGTGGGGGTAAGCTAGAAAACTTACCTTTGATTAAAGGTGAAGGTAGTAGCAGTAGAGTGAGTCAACAACGATATTCTGGTTATCCAACGCGGCCACCAATGACACCTTCTGGTGTTTCCTCGCCTGATAAGCGTAGAGACGAAATACGTCGCCGATTAGAAGCACTACGAGCACAGTTTAATTAATCCACATTACTGGTAGTTTTTGACTGAAGTACTATGAAACAGTTTTTCAGCACCTGGCTCATTTGGGGGCTAGTCAGCACATCATCTGCATTCTTGGTTAATGCTTCTGCATCTCAAGAGCAAAATTTATCTGCAAGTAATGCAGAAATAAAAATTAATATGCAAGACGGCGATATTCGTACGTTTATTCAATGGATAGCGGAGAGAACTAATAAAAACTTTGTGATCGATCCTAGGGTTAAAGGTAAGGTTTCTGTTATTTCGCAAGAGGCGCTCACAGCAGAAGAAGCTTATCAGGTTTTTTTATCGGTTTTACAAGTGCATGGGTATACGGCACTTGAAAGTGGACAGGTCGTGAAGATTATTCCTGATGCTTCAGCACGGCACAATGGGGTTCCACTGATGGAAGGGCAGAACCATAGTGGCTCTGATGAAATGATTGTGAAGGTTATAAAGCCCAAGAATATCCCTGCCATAAAGTTAGTCAGTATGTTGCGGCCATTAGTACCGCAGACAGGTCACTTAATTGCTTATCCTGACAGTAATGCACTAATAGTGTCGGATCGCGCTGGCAATATTGAGCAAATATCAAAAATCATCACTCGGATTGATAAAGCTGGGGCACTGGATATTGAAATTGTGCCATTAGCACATGCTAATGCAAAAGACGTGGTGACAATTTTGAAAGCTCTTATGCCTAAAGGCGCATCACCACAAAGTAAGGCATTTGCAATTGATTTTGCTGCAGATGAGCGTAGTAACAGTATATTAATGAGTGGTGATGCTGTTAAGCGACGTAAGCTACGTGAAATAATTCACCGGCTGGATAACTCTGAATCCAGTAACGGTGATACGCAAGTTTTTTATTTAAACTATGCAAAAGCAAAAGACGTTGCACCCATTCTACAGAAAATGTCTGGCTCTATAAAAAAAGAGGGTAAAGACGTAGGTATGGCCAATGCTGAAGTCAGCATAGAGCCAGATGAAAGCACCAATGCACTTGTTGTTACTGCACCGCCAACATTAATGAAAACCATCCAGCATGTTGTTAAAAAGCTGGATATTCGACGTGCTCAAGTTTTAGTTGAAGCATTGATCGTCTCTGTAGGTGATGAACTTACTAATGAAATAGGTGTAGACTGGAGCACCTCCGACTCAGCTATTGGTAAGGATGGTGCCTTTGCGCGCACTCATACCACGGGAGGCTTTAATTCTCTTGCCGCGGATAAAGATGGCAACATCAATGTTGGAAAAGGTTTCACATTTGGTTTTTTTCGTAATGGATCTTTACGCTCACTTATAAAAGCATTTAAGACGGATGAGTCGGTCAATGTGTTGTCTAAACCAAATATCATTACCTTAGACAATAAAGAAGCGGAAATTAATGTAGGAAAGGAAGTACCCGTTGTCACAGGTCAGGAAACTAATTCGTCCTCTACTACCAGTAACCCGTTTACTACCTTTGACCGAAAAAATGTCGGTATTATATTAAAACTAACACCACGCATTAATCCGGGCAATACAGTGACAATGGAAATATCACAAGAGATATCAGATGTTTCTCAAACAGAGTCTGAAAATGCCAAGGATATTGTAATTGATAAAAAGACCATCACTACGAATGTTTTAGTTGAAGATAAAGCTATTTTAGTGATGGGTGGGTTAATCGAAGATCGTGTAAAAGATAATGTTACTAAAGTGCCTCTTTTAGGTGATCTTCCAATAATCGGTCATTTATTCAGTAAAACGAGTAAAGAAGTCACTAAAACGAATATTATGGTTTTTATTAAGCCGACTATTTTACGGAGTAAAGCGGCTGCTGATCAGGTGACCAGTACCCGTTACCGTTTTATCAAAGACCGTCAGAAGGAACTCCGTAATATATTTGATGAAATATACAGCGATATTGCACCTTCTGAATATAACAAACAGGCCACAGTTAAGCCTTTATTACGCCAATCCTTCTAGCTGAGTCATCCTCTCTCATAAGCCACAACTTACATGATGTGGCTTATGAGCTTAAATCTTCTTATCATCCTCATTTCTGATTTAGTGACTGCTCCTTCATCATTTATACTGAAAACGTATGGTATAAGTATACCATGCTCTAAAAGTGTCAAAGGGGACAAGCAAGATTATGTTAGCGGCTATAAAAAAAGTAACAGTTTGGTTGGGTGTATGCCTGGCTTTTACAGTGGTGTTACTTATTTCCATACCGTGGATAATCAGTGTTGCAGTTAATCATATTGACTTGGATGAAAATATAACCGTTTCCCTTGATCAAGCAGCATGGCATGGTTTTGGAAAGCTGAAGTTTGAAAAAGTAATTGTTTATTTTCAGCAAGAACCCGCGATTGAAATTAATTATTTACAGCTCGATGTGGCTGACGTTTTTTCGGGTACTGTTAGTTTGAATGTTTTCCCGAATCAGGTTGATTATGACAGGTTTACTCTCCTGGTTAATGGACTTAAAAAAAGACAAGCATCTGGTGCAGAAAAAAGCTTATTTCCCTTGTTACCACTAAAAAGTGACATTACTATCGAACCATTTTTTTTCCTGTATTCAGGAAAAAAACTCGAAGTAGTGTTAAATGCTGAAGTACAGCCTGATCAAGTGAATTATAATGCAAGAATAACATCTACTTTAGGCGCACAGTTATATACTCAAGGATATTTAACTGAGCAAGAAGTATCAGGAAACTTAGGCTTTTGGATGCTTCCCTTTAATGCAGTATTACCTTCTCTGATTCATCGAGTACAATTTCAGCCTGGCTTAACGCATTTTTTGGCTCATTATAAACTACCTTTAGCTGAAAGCGATAAAAGCACACCAACGAGTACAAGTACACATGATAGTATTTTTGGGTTCAATCTAATTAGTAATAATAGTTTTGCTTTAACGGGGGGTATAAGTGAGGCGCTCATTAAAGGGCATATTTGGGGTATTGTTAAACTTAAAAATCAGTCTTTAAAAAATATGGAGGTCTATTTATGGCCTGCATCCGCCCTTTCACTCTTTAATTTATCATCACACGATGATTCCTTTGTCCATAAAATGACAATACAACTGCCTAATAAAATAATATACCAAAATAATAATTTGCAGAGTTCACTGTGGCAGGTCGATGTTAACCATGATTATTATCAAGGACATGTTAATGTTGATTCCGCTCAGTTTAATTTAAATGACATGAGCGGTAATGCGGCATTTAATGTTAATTTACAGCAAGGTGATAAGTCATATAAGTATAAAAGTTTTTCGTTAGAAGGGTTTCAACTTAAGGCAGAAGGCTGGCTTGATATTTCAGATGTTGACGCTGAATTGAAATTGAAATCACTTGCTACACTACATAATGCTGCGTATAACACATTTGTGGCTCATCGCATTGAGTTAGCGACTGAACAGCCCATTCAGGCCAAATTTCAACGTAATCGATTATTGTGGGATATTCAGGGTTCATTAGTCAACGAGCTAACTGGCCTAAAAATAAAAAAAACAAAGTTACCAAACCTCAAGGCAACACATGATGTACAGTTAAAAAATCATCTGTTGGATTATCAGATGCAAGGAAATTGGACATCGGCCTTGCGCTGGGAAGCTCAGGCAAATCTTAATCTGTTAGATAAGCAGCTTAGTGTAGTTACTGACTGGGAAACGATTAATGCTAAAAAGCTTCAGCGTTCATTTGCTCGTTATCCAATTTGGCCGAAGGAGTTAACGCTTACCTCTGGTATAGTTAAGCCAAGCCTAAAGTTGAAGGCTGACTGGCGATCTGAAACACAGTGGCAGATGAATGCGCAACTGATTGCAAAGCAGCTAGCTGGTCAGTATCAGGATTATCAGTGGCAGGGGGCGGCAATGGATTTGGGCTGGCAAGTTCAAGAGCTTGGAAACCAGATGAGCTTTTTACCTCTGACCCAAAATAAGTTTAAAGTTGATCTGCTTAATGTAGGTATTCCATTGCAAACTTTAAGAGGTCGTGTTGCAGTAAAAAACATGCCATCTCCATGGTTAAGCTTAGAGCGCGTGAATGTGAAGGTATTGCAAGGTAATGTGTTTGTTCAGCAAATTCCTATCTTTTCACCTTATGCTATTGACAGCTATGCCACCTTTGAAGACGTTTCGTTAAGTGAATTGGTCGCTTTGCAAGAACAGCCTGGATTATCAGCACAGGGACAATTACAAGGGCGCTTACCGCTACGTTTTTCGCCACAAGGAATTACTATTCATGCTGGTCAGATACAGGCCAGTAAAGCGGGTGGGTTTATAAAAATTGAAGAAAATCCTACAGTTGATGCCTTGAAACAAAGTCGGCCTGAGTTCTCATCGGCTATTAATGCGCTGGAAAATCTACATTTTTCGCTATTAGAGAGTTCACTAGATTTAAAGGAAAACGGTGATGCGAAATTTAAAGTGACGATAAAGGGTAAGAACCCTACATTAAGCCAAACACGACAAGTTAACTTTAATTACCAGCATGAAGAAAATATGCTAATGTTGCTAAGAAGTTTACGTTTTTCTCAACGTCTAACTGACAAGTTAAAGCATTAGTATTGAGTACTATAACATCATGAATAAAGAAAGGATGCTGTCAGTGACAGTGATTAGCTTGCTTGCAAGCTGTATCACCGCATGTACCCCACGAGTGGAGGTTGCGGTGCCAGAAAAACCGATTACGATTAATTTAAATGTCAAAGTCGAGCATGAGATTAAAGTAAAAATAGATAAAGAGCTTGATGAAATTTTCAGTGAAGACAGTGAGCTGTTTTAGGAGGGGGCTATGAAAATAGTACGTGGTTTTCGTTTACTGGTATTGGGTTTAATTTTATGTTTGCCCCTCACTGTGCTGGCGATGAGTTTGGAAGAGGCTAAACAGCAAGGTTTGGTGGGTGAGCAGCTAAATGGCTATTTAGGTTTAGTGGTTAACAATGCGACTGCAAAAAAACTCATCACTGGAATCAATCAAAAACGTAAACAAAAATATGAGCAACTTGCTAAACGCAATGGGGTGCCGCTTGCGACAATTAGCAGTTTGGCAGGACAAAAAGCGATTGAAAAAACACCAAATGGTCAGTATGTCCAAAATTCAAGCGGACAGTGGGTTAAAAAATAGTGGAATTTAAAAAAGATTTGATTCCACAAAAAAGGGAGTATTCACTCCCTTTTTAGGTTTTACTAAACAGCTGCCCCTCGTTTTTATCCACGGTAATAACGCTGAGGAACAAAAGGCATTTTACAGATATTTACTGGTAGCTGTTTGCCTCGTACTTCAGCAAATATTTCTGTGTCGACTGAAGCATAGTCAGTTGAAACGTAACCCATTGCCACTGGTGCACCTAAACTGGGACCAAATCCACCACTGGTTACAGTTCCAATCTGATCCCCCTGAGCATTTACTAAAGGGGTGCCTGTCCGTATAGGGGCTTTGCCTTGGGTACGTAAACCAACACGTTTACGTTGCACAGGGATGGTTTTATCAAGCTGGGCAAGAATTGTTTTTGCTCCAATAAAGCCTCCAGATCGACTACCATCCGTTCGCCGAGATTTACTGATAGCCCAGTTTAGTGAGGCTTCAACCGGTGTGGTGGCGGTATCAATATCATTGCCATACAAGCATAGCCCTGCTTCAAGACGGAGTGAGTCTCGTGCACCTAAACCGATGGGGGAGACTTCTGGATGTTCGAGAATTGCTTTGACTACGGACTGAGCATCAGCAGCAGGAATAGAGATTTCAAAGCCATCTTCTCCGGTATAACCAGAGCGGCTCATAAAACATTCAACACCGCAGAGGATGACTTTACGCACATCCATAAAAACCATTGTCTCCAACTCACTGACAAAGTTGCTCAAAACCTTTGCGGCTGAAGGCCCTTGAAGCGCAACAAGTGCTCGATCAGAAAGCACCTTCACCATATCGTTACCGAGATGTTGACGAAGATGTGCAATATCTTGCTCCTTACAGGCGGCATTGATGACTAACATGAGCCCATCAGCAAAACGGGATACCATTAGATCATCAAGAATACCTCCCTCTTCATTGGTAAAAAGGGCATAACGTTGCTTTCCTACAGGCAAATCCAAAATGTCCACGGGAACCAGCTTTTCCAGGCCAGCTTCAGCTTCTAACGGTAGCCATACTTGTCCCATATGTGAAACATCGAATAAGCCAGCCTGTGAGCGGGTATGTAAGTGCTCTTGTTTGATACCCATAGTATATTGTAAGGGCATGTGATAACCCGCAAAGGGCACCATTTTTGCGCCAAGCTCTTCGTGCAGATTGTTCAGAGGCGTTTGTTGTAGAGGTGCGTCGGTTATTGTCATCTCATCCATTCCGAATTGAAGCGCTTAATAAAACCAGCAGAGGTGCTCTGCTGGAGAGAGAGACTATATGCCTTTAGCTTCGCTGTTATTGGTAGTCTTATGCTTAACTGATACTTGTGAAAAATAGTCACGCGTAAGCTTAAACACAACGGGGCTAAGCAAGGCGAGTGCTATAAGATTAGGTATGGCCATGAGTGCATTTAGGATATCAGCAATAAGCCAAACCAGGTCTAAGCTCGCATAGGCACCCAAAGGAATCGCAATTAGCCAAAAGACGCGAAATACTTTGATTGCATTTAAACCAAAGAGAAACTGAATACAGCGTTCGCAGTAGACACTCCAGCCTAGGATGGTGGTGAAGGCAAAAACGGCTAAACCAATGGTGACAATGTAGCCGCCAACCCCAGGAATAGTTTGCTCAAAGGCGGCCATGGTTAATGCGGAACCAGTTTCCCCCAAGGTCCAGGCACCGGAGGTGATAATGGCAAGGCCTGTGATACTACAAACCAAAATGGTATCAATAAAGGTACCAAGCATAGCGATTAACCCTTGGCGAACAGGGTCATGTGTTTGTGCTGAGGCATGAGCAATGGGGGCGCTACCGAGACCTGCCTCGTTGGAGAAAACACCACGAGCGACACCAAAACGAATGGCGGCCCAAACCGCAGCACCTGCAAATCCCCCTGTAGCCGCAGTGCCAGTAAATGCTGAGCTGATAATCATACTTAAAGCAGCAGGTATTTCTGAGGCATTAAGCACAAGCACTACGAGGCCAGCCAGTAAATAGGAAATCCCCATAAAGGGTACAAGTTTTCCTGCGACTTCAGCGATTGCTTTAATACCACCAATGATGACCAGGCCCACAATAACCATAACCACGATACCAGTACCAAGTGGCGGGATTCCCCACTGAGTTTGCAGGGCATCTGCAATGGAGTTGACCTGAACAGTATTACCGATACCAAAGCCGGCAATTGCTCCAAAAATAGCGAATGTGGTACCCAGCCATAGCCACTTTTTTCCCAAGCCATTTTTGATGTAATACATAGGGCCACCAATATGGTTGCCTTCTTCATCCGTTTCGCGATATTTTACAGCGCAAACAGCTTCGGCAAACTTTGTTGCCATACCCACTAATGCGGTACACCACATCCAAAATAAGGCACCAGGTCCGCCAAGAAAAATAGCCGTTGCTACTCCAGCAATATTACCAGTACCAATAGTGGCAGATAATGAGGTCATTAAGGCATTGAATGGGCTAATTTCACCTTCTTTTTCATCACCTTGTTCAGGGGAGCGACCTCTCCATAGTAATTTGAAGCCAGTACCTAGCTTTCTGAGCTGTAGAAACCGTAAACCCAGACTTAAATAAAGTCCCACCCCTAAAATCAGGACCAACATAACGGGTCCCCAGACAAAGGAGTCTATAGGGCCGAGGATTTCTGTGATTGTTTGATAAACTTCCATCAATTACGCCTCTTATCCATCAAGGGATACATTTGTTGTTATAAAGCGATAACACTCACGAGTTATTTTTTTACAAGACATGGTGGTAAAACATCATGCCTATCACAAGTGTGCTTGGTGAATAGACGTTAACTGTTGAAAGTTAAATATCCTTTTTCACGATCATGCATGTTAAAAAAAATAATTCATGTTGGTTATAAATCAGCAGGTGATGATACCAAGTAGATGTGTATTTGTGGTGATGGAAGACAAGTATTTTTTGTCTACTCGCTTGCTTTTTTTACTTGTCAGGTACACAAAAAAGAATCATATACACATCAAAAGGAATTTAATTTACCAACACCTGTTTTTTTTATTATTTGAAATAAATTATCGCATTCGTCATAACGATGCAACAATTGACTATACTCAAATTCTGCATAACGCTCATTGAATACACCGTTAATCCATCCTTGGAGGAGTTGGTTGTCATATCCTTGCAGCCAGCATTTCGATATGCATTATCCGATCTTTGTCAGCTATGGGGTACCATCACTTAAAATACCACGAGTGTTCACTGAGTCGTGACCAAGTAGCGTAAAAAATGAGTTTGCAGTACCTAAATTAATTAGATGAGCAGGTAGCGTAAGATGGTTATGTTGCCATAACCCATAATATTTCAGCATCGTTATCGCTTGTAGAAACCAGTGCATGTCCCATACTGGCATCGTAGTAAACGCTATCCCCTGTGAATAGCTCAACAGGCTCATAAAACTCACTGTAAAAATAAAGAGAGCCAGATAATACCAATAAAAACTCCTCTCCAGCGTGTCTTACCCAGTCACCGTAATCATTAAACTGTCTGGCTCTGACAATGGTTTTAAAAGGAACCATTTTCTTATTCACCAGCTGTGTCGCTAACAGCTCGTGCTCATAGGTAGCGGTAGGATGAGGTTTACCTGACTGATTACGGGTGATATCTCGACGTCCGGTGGTCATGGGTTGTAAAGGTTTACTAAACAGCTGTGGCAGGTCGATGCCTAGCCCTTTTGTGAGCTTTTGAACCGCCGAAAAAGTGGGGGAGAGTTGATCATTTTCAATTTTTGATAGTGTCGACCGGGCTAATCCTGTTCGCTGACTCACCTCTTCCAGTGTCCAGTTATTGCTCAGGCGAATTTCTTTTAACCGCTTACCTAGCTGCATGGGTTCAACCTGAGCCTCACTACTGGTTTGTTGCGTTTGCATTTTCGGGAGACGCGGGCTTTCCGCCATACGGGGTACTCCAATTAGACTAAACGGTTGAAAAAAGTGAGGGATACTACCTCAACCTTAATAGTATGCCAACTCATCAGGGTATTGCTTACCACTATGGGTCCAAGATTGGGGATTCGTCAAGAAAAGAGTTTCCTTTACGAAACAAAGTTGATTTGCAGGAAAAACGTTGATACATTTCAATTAAGCTGATCCATGGTTAACAGGGTTCAGCTTACTGTTATTCTCAAGACTTCCATCTTAAATCCAACGGACAGCACAGGGTGATTGAATATAATAAGCCACCTATGCTGCCTGGAGTGACCGAAAGGTCTTTGGATTCAGCCAGTGCAACGATGCTCACTTAAGAATATTTGTTGGCTGGCTGTTTTTTCAGTGAAACTGAAGGTGATGGAATGCAACACCATACTGCTTATTATTTAAAAGCAGGCGACAGTGCACTACTACTAATGATGTATTACTGATAATAAAGTGTACTAGTTAAGCTTATAAAACATTACGTCAATAAAATATTACGCTAATAACATATTACAAAGTACTCAGGCCTTTTCATTAATCGCCTTAAAATTAAACGAGGGCTTTGCAGAGGACATTCACCATGTGCACCATCAAGTCTGATGTTTTGTATAGTCTTACACATGAATGGTTCAAGGTTAATGGTGATGACTCTATTACGCTGGGTATTACTGATCATGCTCAAATGCGACTAGGGGATATTACGCAAGTATGTTTGCCTGAGGTTGGACAGCATTTCCAAATGGGTGATAGCTGCATTGTTATCAAGTCGTGCAAGGCAGATGTCGATATTTTAGTACCCTTCACAGGAAAAGTGCTCGCTGTAAATTCTAAAGTTGAGGGTATGCCTGTCATGCTAAATCAGCAGGCTTTCCAGCAAGGCTGGTTAATTAAATTACTACCAGATAACCCTGTACATTCTTCAATGTTTTTAAATGCTGATGCTTACCAAGCACTGTTGGAAACGGAAATAGACTAGTGCCTGGTAAACGAGACTTAAAAACGCTGGGGATTGAAACCTTTAATCATAATTAATTTCCGTTGATAGGACGTGAGTTGGGGTATGACAACGCATATGGTTACACTCAGTAGTTTGCTTCCTTATGAAGACTTTATCCAGCGCCATATTGGTCCATCACCCGAAGAAGTAAAGGCCATGCTGGCTGAGCTGGATATCAGCACAACGGATGAACTCATAAAGCATACGGTACCTGAGGCCATTCGCCTGTCTGAATCGCTGACACTTTCAGAGCCTGTTGATGAGTCCACTGTTTTAGCAAAACTAAAGCAGCTGGCAGTACAGAATAAGCCCTATAAGTCGTATATTGGAATGGGCTACTATGATACGGTTGTTCCGCCTGTTATTTTGCGGAATGTGCTTGAAAATCCTGGTTGGTATACTGCTTATACACCTTATCAGCCTGAAATATCTCAAGGTCGATTGGAAGGATTATTAAATTTTCAACAAATGGTGATTGACCTTACAGGCATGGAGCTGGCCAATGCCTCATTGCTGGATGAGGCCACTGCAGCAGCAGAAGCCATGACCATGTGTAAGCGGGTTAATAAAAAACGCAGTGATTGCTTATTTGTCGCTAGTGATGTTCATCCTCAGACAATAGCTTTAATTAAGACGCGTGCTGAATACTTAGGTATACAGGTTGTCGTCGGTGCCGCCGGAGATATAGAAAATCACGATGTATTTGCAGGGGTTATTGCGTATCCCAGTACACTCGGTGAAGTTACCGCACTACAAAAAATAATTGATGCTTTACATCAGCAACAAGCTTTAGCCATAGTCACTGCTGATTTATTAAGTTTGGTGCTGCTGGAACCACCTGGCGCTTTTGGCGCTGATGTGGTGGTGGGGTCTGCCCAGCGCTTTGGCGTTCCAATGGGATACGGTGGTCCTCATGCGGCTTTTTTTGCTACAAAGGATAAGTTTAAGCGTTCTGCGCCAGGACGAATAATTGGTGTTTCTGTGGATAGTCGTGATCGTCCTGCTTTGCGTATGGCAATGCAAACGCGAGAACAACATATTCGTAGAGAGAAAGCGACCTCAAATATTTGTACAGCACAAGCCTTATTAGCCAATATGGCTGGATTTTATGCGGTTTATCATGGACCCAAAGGATTAAAGAAAATCGCCCAGCGTGTCCACCGCTTGACACAAATACTGGCAGCAGGGTTGGCTCAAAGTGGTATTACCCCTGTCTTTTCCCATTATTTTGATACGCTGCTTTTAACAACGGGAGAGCAAACCACAGAGGTGCTTGCCCGAGCTGAAGAGGCAGGTATTAATTTGCGGGTTGTAAATAAGCAACAAGTTGCTGTTAGCCTGGATGAGACAACAACCCCAGAGGCACTTACGATTTTGTGGCGTGTTTTATTAGGCGCTAAAAGTGATGGATTGCAGGTAACTCAACTAGACCGAGCGCTGAATAATGCGCCTGCTATTCCTGATGAATTACAACGAAAGCATGAATTTTTAACCCACCCAGTATTTAATCGCTATCACTCTGAAACGGAAATGCTGCGTTATTTAAAACGCCTGGAAAATAAAGATATATCATTAGTGCATAGTATGATTCCTTTAGGCTCTTGCACTATGAAATTGAATGCAACGACAGAGATGATTCCTGTCAGTTGGCCAGAGTTTTCAGGTATTCATCCTTATGCTCCTACTGCTCAGACTCAAGGTTACCAGCAACTACTCAACTCTCTGTGTGAGCAGTTAGCAGAAATTACTGGCTATGATGCTGTTTCACTACAGCCTAATTCAGGCGCTCAGGGTGAATATGCGGGGCTGCTGGCCATTCGTAAATATCATGAAAGTATTGGCCAACAGCAACGTGATGTTTGTTTAATTCCCAGCTCTGCTCATGGAACAAACCCTGCTAGTGCTTCGATGGCAGGGATGCGTGTGGTTATTGTTGACTGTGATGAACAGGGCAATGTGGACTTATCAGATCTTGAAAATAAAGCGAAGCAGTATAGTGATCAATTGTCGTGTGTCATGATCACCTATCCTTCGACACATGGTGTATTTGAAGAAGGCGTTAAAACACTATGCGAAATTATCCATACGCATGGTGGTCAGGTTTACATGGATGGTGCAAATTTAAATGCCCAGGTGGGGTTAACAAAGCCGGGTTTAATAGGCTCTGATGTTTCCCATTTAAATTTACATAAAACATTTTGTATTCCTCATGGCGGGGGTGGTCCTGGCATGGGACCGATTGGCGTGAAGTCCCATCTTGAACCTTTTTTACCGGGCAATCCTGTGAGTGAAAGTGACAGTGAAAAGGTAGGACCTGTTTCTGCAGCGCCCTACGGTAGTGCCAGTATTTTGCCCATTTCCTGGGTCTATTTGCAGTTGATGGGTGGAAAAGGCCTCACTAAGGCGACGGAGATTGCCATTTTAAATGCAAATTACATTGCCAAGCGCTTATCAGATCATTATCCCGTGTTATATACAGGCAAAGCAGGCTATGTTGCCCACGAATGTATAATTGATTTACGCCCTTTGAAGACAGCGACCGGCGTAACCGAAGAAGATGTTGCCAAGCGCTTGATGGACTTTGGCTTTCATGCTCCCACTATGTCATTTCCGGTGCCTGGCACTTTGATGATTGAGCCTACTGAAAGTGAGTCAAAAGCCGAATTGGATCGTTTTTGCGAAGCGATGATTTATATTCGCCAAGAAATCGAGCAAGTTGCTCAAGGTGTGTATGCGGTAGACAATAGTCCGTTACGTCATGCGCCACATACTCAGGCTGATATTTTTAATGATGAATGGACTCGTGCCTATACCCGACAGGTGGCGGCTTATCCTTTAGCGTGGGTTGAAGAAAATAAAGTGTGGCCAACGGTAAACCGCATTGACAATGTGTATGGCGATCGGCATTTAATGTGTTCCTGCCCTCCGCTTAGTAGCTATCAGGAATAAAAATGAAGCTATTTTTATTGTATTTCTTGTGAACAATGATATTAGGGCCGAAAGGCCCTTTTTTATTAACCTAAAGCAAGCCAGATTCCAACACCCATCATTAATGAGCCAGAAATCCGATTCAGTAAACGTACATTTCCACTTTTTTGTAACAGTTTACTCAGGGTCTTGCCACCTGAGGCATAGAGAATTAAACAAAGAAACTCTATCACTAAAATCATAGACAGTAACAAAACCAGCTGTGGCGCAAGAGGTAAATCTGGATTAATAAAAGGTGGTAGTAAAGATATAAAAAATGCCCAGCCTTTCGGGTTAGCTATAGCAGTAATAAAACCTTGCATTGCCAGGTTAATACGGTCAGTGCTTTGGGTTTCACCTTCTAAGTTGAACGCCATTATTCCTTTAGATCGCCACAACTGAATGCCCAGGTAAACTAAATAAACGCCACCAATATATTTTAATAAATTAAAAGCACTGGGGTATTCCAGCATAATTGTTGCGATACCGACTACCGAAGCAATAGCGACAATAGCTACTCCTAGTAACTCGCCCCACATCATCCAGAATGTGCGCTTTAAGCCAATGGACATGCCCATCGTCATAGATAGCATCATACACATGCCTGGTGTAACAGAGATAAAGAAAAAAGTTGGTATAAATAACGCCACTAACGATAAACTGGCTAGGGTTATCACTGCTCCCCCCTTAATTGTTTGCTGGATATTATGGAGTTTACACACTGTAAAATACAGTGTTTCACTTTTCTCCTTGGTCCGCTGAGTATGTGAAAAGATTCAATATTAGTATTATTGTGCTAATTATACGCGATGCTCGACTTTTATTAGTTTGAAATGACAGCCCCTGACCCCAACCTTTGTTTTGCCGAAACAAAGGTTGGGGTCAGGGGATGTCAGTAGAAGAGTTTATCATAGCAGTTTATTGCTGGGTTGATGATACCTTCAATGAGTTACTT
Organism: Zooshikella ganghwensis DSM 15267; assembly: GCF_000428585.1. Lineage (GTDB taxonomy): Bacteria > Pseudomonadota > Gammaproteobacteria > Pseudomonadales > Zooshikellaceae > Zooshikella > Zooshikella ganghwensis. The sequence continues at coordinate 44,737 of NZ_AUAF01000033.1, forward strand.
AAAGGCCAGCGATTACGTAAACGAGGGACTATGCCCTCCCTTTCTGATCCTGAAGTGATTGCAATGGAGCTCATCGGCGAGTTTTTTGGGTTAGATGAAGATACTCATATCTGGCGCTATTTTCGTGAACATTGGCGAAATTATTTTC
>NZ_AUAF01000034.1 GCF_000428585.1 Zooshikella ganghwensis DSM 15267
TTATTCACGAGTGATAGGCTTTGCACGTAATCAGTTGAAAGTAGGTATGATGAATATAGTTTATAACATGAGGCGGTTCGTGACATTAAGTAGGAAAAGTGCGCCTGCAATTTGAAAAAAGTATGAACTATCTCTTTTTGTGGGATAGTAATTAGCACTGTAGAGCCCATAAAATGTGAATTTTGGTGTCAAATAATAAGCAGTCGTATTTACCTTCGATAATTTAAGATCTTGCCTAAAAATATTGAAATTTTGGTAACATTTTTAGAGGTGCCCCCTAGTTAATTACGCATAAAGTAAGCGCATATTACTGCGCTTACTCATCATTGATTAAAAACAATTTGCATTGTGAGGCTGGACCCTACCATACCTAGCCTTTCACACAAACAATTTGCTTTAAGGTATAAACCACTTCGATTAAATCTGACTGAGCAGCCATCACGTTATCAATAGGTTTATAAGCAGCTGGTGTTTCATCAATCACAGCCTCATCTTTACGACACTCAACCCCTTGAGTTGCCACCAAGTGTTCTGCCAGTGAAACTACTTTCTTCGCTTGAGTACGCGACATAACACGTCCAGCACCATGACTACAACTGTTGAAACTTTCAGGATTTCCTTTACCTCTTACGATAAAAGATTTTGCCCCCATACTTCCTGGGATAATACCTAACTGCCCCTCTCTCGCACTCACTGCCCCCTTACGAGTAATCCAGACATCCTTTCCATAGTGATGCTCACGATTTACGTAATTATGATGGCAGTTTACTGCTTCAACATGCGCCTCAAAGGTACGATTCAGTGCTTTTTGTACTGCTTGAATCACACGCTGCATCATGACTTCTCGGTTAATACGAGCATAGTTTTGTGCCCATTCAACACTTTGCATGTAGTCAGTAAATAAATTTGACCCTTCGGGCAAGTAAGCCAAGTCACGATCAGGCAGTTGAATTTGCCAGCGTTCCATTTCTTTTTTAGCAAGCTCAATAAAGTGAGTACCAATTCTGTTACCTACGCCACGGGAACCGCTATGTAACATAAACCAAACACTGTTCTGCTCATCTAAACAGACTTCTATAAAATGGTTTCCTGTACCAAGAGTTCCTAGATGATTTACGTTATTGGTTTGCTTCAAGACCGTATGCTTTTCCTGCAGCTGATCAAACACAGGCGCCAGTGCACGCCACGCATTAGCAACATCTTGCGGAATATCACCCCAGGCACCTTTATCCCGCCCTTTTCTGGCTCTAGCTGAACGCCCATGAGGAACCGCTTGCTCAATTGCACTTCGAATTCCACCAAGGTGTTCAGGTAAATCACTGGCGTTGAGTGATGTCTTACATGCCATCATTCCACAGCCTATATCAACACCAACAGCAGCCGGGATCACACAGTCAACCGTAGGTACCACACTACCTATTGTGGCTCCCTTACCTAAATGGACATCCGGCATTACCGCCAGCCATTTATACACAAAGGGTAACTGAGCTATATTCAATAACTGTTGTTTAGCGGCTTGCTCAAAGGCAACATCACGGGTCCAAGCTTTAATGGGAACACCTTTTTGTCCTTGAACAACTTCATATTTTCTACACATTGGAATGCTATCTCATTTAGTCAAAATCAGGTAAGGTAAACCATATATAACAAAGACCATGCCAAAAATTTTTTTACACTAAATTCAATAGGATAGCAGTTAGCCGCTCAATGGGGACTATCAAAAAAGATAGATAATTATCAAATAAGTGAGTGACATATGCCTACCCATACTACCCACTTCCCATTACTGCATCACCCTGTTATTCGCAAACTCTATGGAGCCTGGCGAAAATACCTTTATGCAATGAATGCACAGTGTGACAGCCAAACTCAGCATAAGGTTTTTGCCCAGCTCATTTCCCAATATCAGCAAACCCACCGCCATTACCATAACATTTACCATCTTGCACATTTAATGACACTTGCGGAACGATTTGCCGATTTAAGTCATGACTTACCAACAATTATGTTGGCCATCTTTTATCATGATAGTGTGTATAAGCGGTTTAGTCGGAGAAATGAATTAGCGAGTGCGAATCAAGCAAAAAATGAGTTATTGGATTTGGGTGTGGCACCAGCACAAGTAGAATGCATTAGCCAGTGGATACTTTCGACAATACATCACCAGCCCTCCTCAAATAGTAAAGACGAGCAATTATTTCTCGACCTGGATTTAGCCATTCTTGCAGCACCTGAAGCGCTTTATCAACGATACCAGCAGCAAGTACGCATGGAGCACCGCTTTATACCTTATCGTTTATATAAACGCCTAAGAAACCAAGTGCTTTCCAAGCTGCTATCACGTTCAACCCTCTACTTTACACCAGCACTACAAGCACGCTGGGAGCAACAGGCCAGAAAAAATATCATGCAGGAAATTAATGGAGAAGTTATAACAGAGTCTAGCTTTAAAGAGTGTGGCGCCTAGCCCAATACACCTGAGTTTCCTCCAAAAAAAAGCTACCTTACGGTAGCTATAAAATGTTGTTGGAAACAATATCTTCGTTGGGCTGATATTTTCAAGCCAACAGCGCTAAGAAGCCGCCTGACGTATATTTTCAAGCGTTTTCTTGCCTACTCTTGGTAGTGAAGTCAATACTTCTTCTGGCGCGGCTGCAATCGCACTTAGTGACGTATAACCTTGATTAAACAATGTTTTAGCATTTGCCAGCGATAACCCCGTAATCACTCGCGTCTCTTCCTTAATAATCAAGTCACTTATCCAGTCTTCTTTGTTTTTAAGCTTTTTTTGCCCCCAGCTATGCCAAAGTGGGTTTTCTTCCATCTTGGCGCTCAAATCTTTAAGCTTTTCTTCATAGCCTAAATTACTCTCAACAACTTCTCGACATGCTAGCAAGAACGCCAAATACTCAGCCTCTTTAACAAAGCCAATATCACTTTTTAACATGCCATTTTCGTCAACACGAAGGGCAAAATCTGCAGCCTTTAACCACTCACCCTCTTTCTTCGAAGTCGACGCTTCAGGCAATTCAGCAATCTGTTTACCATGTTGTTGAAGCACATCTAACGAGGTATATAGTGTTAAGTTAGCAGCAAATACAAAAGTCTCTTCTTTCGTCACACTTAATGGTGCTTCTGGTGACTGATCAAATGTCTCTTGCGTCTCTGTAACCGGCTTAATTTGCTCATCACACTCGCTTGATTTCTCATTAACTGAGTCAGACTGTATTGAGTTATCATCAGGCTCATTCACAAAGGCTTTGGTTTGTGTCTCCTCAGTAAACTCTCTATCTGTTACTGAGTGAGTATTAGCCTGATTATTTTGGGCCTGAAGCGTTGTGTGCTGTTGATCATCGGAATGACCGTTATTATTCGCTTTATCGCTAGCGTTATCCTCACTAGCTTTTCCACTAAACCATGAAAAAAGTTTTTTAAACATTCAGCCTCCGTCATTAAAACGTACTGAAAGTATCTTCAATAATGACTTGGTTATGATTTCCATTTCGAAAAAATGTATTTACTTATCAGCCAAACCACACACTTAATTTAGCTTCATCCAATTCCAAACCAGCAACATACTACTGATACACTTATGGCACTAAATATCAGCAACAATTAATACTTGCTTTTTGTTCATGAATTACACACCGTATAAGTCTTAGCCTCATCATCTTCTTTAATATACCTTGTCAACGGCATATACTGCTTATGGTGGATGACAAGTGTCATAAAATTCAAGTCCCTATTGAAAATTTAATATATTACAGTGAAATATACCCAGTACGAAGTTTTTTTGGGGTGGCCGTCAAGTGATGAAGCCCCAGGCGCTTATATTAATAAGTGACTGAGGTGAAGAGCACCGACAACAAACCCTTAAAATAATTCGTGAAGGGTATAAAGTTACACGGGGTAAGAATTCAATAGTACTCTATGATAAAAAGCCTTGACCAGTTAGAAACCAAAAATCAAACAAAAAAACACTATATTTATGAGACAACTCACACTAAAAAATAGCACTTAAGCATTATAGATATCACAACAATACACAATAAAACATAATGTCACATGGATATATACAGTGATTAATCCTCGTAACCTACAAACTTCGACAAATAACCAAAACCACCTAATTGCTTTACTTGCCGTCTAATCCAGTTGCTGCGCTTAACAACATAGTTGGATGGCCGATCGGCTCTATATATTACCGGGTTCGGTAAAACCGCTGCTAATCGCGCAGCTTGCCAGCCATTCAGTTCACTGGCTTTAATTCGATAGTACTGTTGTGCTGCTTGCTCTACACCGTAGGTACATTCACCAAACTGAGCAATATTCAAATACACCTCTAAAATACGCTTTTTTGGCCAAAGCAACTCAATCAGCATAGTAAAGTAAACTTCTAACGACTTTCTAAACATGTTTTTTGCCGGCCAAAGAAATACATTCTTTGCCACCTGCTGTGAAATAGTGCTACCACCACGTATTTTCCCCGTCTTTAAACGGGTTTGTAACGCGCTTTGCAGAGCTGCAAAGTCTAAGCCCCAGTGTGTTGCAAACTTTTGATCCTCTGCAGCTATTACCGCAATGGCAAGGTGTTTCGATGTTTGAGACCATGGAACCCACTGATAACGAAGAGTTGAGCAAGGAGAGTGAGCAGACAACCGCTGTTGTAACATAAATGACGTTGTTGGTAAGGGTAACCAACGAAAAAGTAAAACCAACAATACCGAAAAGAAAACCCAGATTAGCACTAGACGCTTTATGAAGTGCTTTACACGCTCCATTAAGCCTTGCTTTTTGCGTTTATGCCGAGCTTTTTTAGTCACCATATGTCTTAAACTGTTAAGTCTGGAGTTGACAAAAAATACTCCAAAAGGGTTATTTTCCTGGTTCACCTGCGAGCTGTTGGGCTCACAAAAACATAAATAGTTCCTAGTGGTCCTCGCGCCAAATATACCCAATACGAATGGTTTTTAGGTGCGGCCATCGAGTGACGAAGCCCCATGAGCCTATATTAATAGGTGATTGGGGTGAGGAGTGAAGATAACAAAACCTAGAAATCATTCGTGAAGGGTATAGGATAGCAGCTTCTTTGCTTACAATGCAGTATTATACGAACCAATCACCAGGGCCTGTTAACAGCCTCTAAGATACCCAGATATAAAAAAGTATGAGTTATATCATACTTTTAAAACTTCCGCGAAACCCCAACGATGACGAAGTGACTAACCCTAGAACATATTTTCTCCATATCAGTGGTATAACCTGTCCGCTGAGTCAAAGCTGTTAACTACTGCTATAGGGGATAATACTAAGCTAACTCACTAAACCAATAGAAAGGCCTATAATGAAAAATACGTTAAAACTTACACTTTTAGCTACCGTACTTTGCTTACACATACCTGCACATGCCGATACTGCAAGTCATCAGGCAGCAGCAGAAGAATTACTGAAAGTGATGAAAGTGGAAAACATGTATGAACCTTTGTTCAGCCAATATAAAACAATGTTTACTTCCCAATTAACTCAATATGCTAAAGATCCTGCTACTAAAGCTAAAGTGGAAAAGCATGTTACCCAAATCACATCAATTCTTCAGTCAGAACTTACTTGGAGTGCTATCAAAAAAGATTTCGTTAACATCTATATGAAGCATTACAATGAAAATGAATTAAAAGAAATGACTAAGTTTTATCAAACACCTGTCGGCCAAAAAACTATTAATATCATGCCAACAATTTCCAAAGAGTCTATGCAAATAGCTCAAGAACGTGCGAAAAAACTAACCCCTCAAATTCAAAAAATATCAATGGATCTCATTAAATCATTAAATACTGAAAAAAAGTAACCGCACCACTCGGTTATAAAACTCACGATAAGTTTATACCCTTAAGTCAAAGGGTATAAATTATTTCTCCACCTATCCCTTCATACAATACTTTCGATAAAGGTTTATACTTACCAATGAGTGTTGCAGACCAGGATAAACACTCATGTAAAACACTTGTTCACTTTATGAAACATATTGACAAGTAATGCCTTTAAATCACAGCAATTTCTTGCTACATGACTAAGTTTTTGATAAAAAATGACTTAACCAAGACCGTCTCAAGCCAAGCGACTAGCAACTGTAGTCTTGCAATTTGCTTACCTTGCAACAACATCGGATAGGTATGAAAACGTTAAAACCCTTATTTGAAAAGAACCAAGCATGGGCAGCTCGGGTTACTCAAGAAAGTCCAGATTTTTTTGCTAACTTGTCAGCCCAGCAGTCACCTGAAATTCTGTGGATTGGCTGCTCAGATAGCCGAGTACCTGCTAACCAGATTGTTGATATGGAGCCAGGCCAGCTATTTGTCCACCGCAACATCGCTAATCAAGTAATACAAAGCGATCTTAACTGCTTATCTGTTGTAGAGTATGCCGTCAATATTTTAAAGATTAAGCACATCATTATTTGTGGGCATTACGGCTGTGGCGGTGTAAAAGCTGCTTACGATAATGTACAAGATGGCTTGGTCTCATATTGGCTTGCCCACATTCGAGATATTCACTTGAAGCATCAAGAAAACCTGGCAACGTTTAACAAAGAAGATCAGCTTGCTAAGCTTTATGAACTCAATGTCATTGAGCAGGTCTACAACCTTTGTCGCACACCCGTCATACAAAAAGCCTGGCAACGAAACCAAACGCTTTCCATTCATGGCTGGATTTATAGCCTACAAACTGGCTTATTAACCGATTTATCCGTATGCGTTAACCATGAACATGAGCTAGATCAAGAGTACAATAGTGCAATCGAAGCCTGCTACCGATCTGCAACAAAGTCTTAAACCTCTATGGGATCTACTCTTGAGATACTTTAGGGGTCCCCGGTGCAGTATACCGGTCATACAGTGCATGATAAAAGTCTGTTTGTTTAGCTTGTTGAATCACTTTATTTAAGTATTTTACATCTGACTCAGACACACTGGCTCGACTGAAGATGATAAATAGGGGATTATCATGCACATTATAAGGATGAATATCGACTGAGTCAGTTATCCCCATTTTTTCTACCTGATGCTTAAGAAAAATCACATCATTAATCACACCATCTGTGCGTCGATTAACCAATCGATTTAGATGCTTATCCGTTTCAGCATCAAGGGTAAGTAAATACTTGTACTTTGTATTCTTTTCTATTTGATCGAACTCAGTACCATACCATGCACCCAACAACCCTGTTAGATGCATGTCAAAGTTAGCAATATCACTTAATTTTTGCAGTGGCCAACGCACTACTTCCCCTTTTCTAACCACAATTCTCATCTGTTCCCAACGATACTCTTCGGAGTAATACGCATACTGGCTGCGCTCTTCAACCCATGAAGATGCAGCTGTGAGGTCTACTGAGCCATGCTTAATCTCATATAACACTCTATTCCAGGGAAGTGCCTTAAATATTAATCGACACTTCGCCAGACGAAACACTTCTTTAACAAACTTGATATCAAGTCCAGTGACTTCTTCATTGACATCGTAATACATCAACGGCTCATAGTCGTCGCTCCACCCCATTATAAATTCTTTCTTTTTACAGTTCGCAGAAACACTTAGTGAAGCGACAATACCGACTATCGTTAACACCAGCCATCCAAAACTAAAACAACTATCATTCATTTTAACCGCCCTACAAGTATTTCTTAATTATAATATCGAGTGGCGAATAAATACCGTCTTTTGATTTACCTTTAATAATATCTACTCCCTTTTGTAATAACTTTACTGCTTCTGGGTTTGATTGTTTATTAAAGGAAAAATGGGTTTTCGTTTTAGATACCACATATACAACTTCAAAATCTTTTGAGTTATAACCTAAATTATCTAACACCCAGTAACCAACAATATCATCATAAGACCATACGTGAATACGCCTTTGTGCAAGCATTTTGGCTAAGTTTTGCGGATAGCTTGCGATATAAATCCCTGACTTTGGTATACCCAAGTTAACGATAACTCGTTCACCAATATCATCTCGAACGACACCTATTCGTAAATTGTGTAAATCGGCGACATTAGTAACGTGCAGCTTACTGTCTTTACGAGCAATTAAACTATTATTAACCTCCATAATAGGTCCGACCCACGTAAATAGGTTTTCACGTTCTACAGTTTTACTCATTCCAAAAAGCACAACATTTTTTTCTGACAGTACACGCTTATACCCCCTTGCCCAGGGTAAAACTCTAATTTCAGAGCGTTCAACTTTACAATTAACTGAGGTTGAAGCGGCTATCAAAATGTCAACAACAATACCTTTCAGTACATTTTGCTCAATATAGCTATGTGGAGGGTATTCTTCTGTAATAAAGGTAATATCCTGCAAAGGACAGGAAATTGTCGAAATTGAATAGGTAATTAAAAAAAATATGCCAACAAATCTAATCATTTAAACAAATAATCATACAAAAATTATTTACTTAGCTTGTTTTTATTTTAGTCTTTATTTGATAAGAACACATTGCTACCTCCCTGCAAGAATACATTACATGTATAAACAGTATTTTTTAAACAAGGAGGCAAAGTTGTTTTGTCAATATACCCGTAAGCAAAGAATTTTTAGCAATAATCGCTCCCCTTGGAGTATAAAGATAAGTTTACAAAACACCCTCTGGTAACAGCTGCCCACCATCAACAACCAATGTCTGACCTGTAATAAAACTAGCATCTTTACTCGCAAAAAAAGCAACAGCTCGTGCAATATCATAAGGCGTGCCAAGCTTGCCTGTTGGAATAGCCTGTGCTACAGATTCGATGTAATCATTTCCCTGTTCCAGAAGAGCTTCCGTTATAATATTACCTGGCAATACAGCATTAATCGTTACATTATGTGATACCAACTCCAATGCCGCACTTCTCATAAAACCCAGCATTGCCGCTTTACTGGCTCCGTAATGTGTCCAACCTGGATATCCTGTAAAAGGCCCTGTAATTGATGACATTAATACCACTCTTCCAAATTTTTGCTGCTGTAATAATGGTAAAAACCCCTTAATTGTGAAGAAAACACTTTTCAGATTGGTATTTAAAACAGTATCCCACTCTGACTCCGTTATTTTATCCATCGTATTACTCGGGTAAATACCGGCACAACAGCACAAAACATCAAGCTTGCCATAAGTATTGCAGATATAAGCAACCAGCTCTTGTTGACATTGCTTTTCGGTTAGATCAGCTTGAAAAAATACAACTTGCTTACCCTGCTTTTTATACAACTCAGTTAACTGCTCACCTTGTGTTTGGTCTCGGCCGACAAAAACAACAGTAGCATTTTCAGCAGCAAAGTAATCAACTATTCCCTTGCCAATCCCCTTGGTACCCCCTGTAACAACAACCACTTGATGACTAAACTGACTCATGAGAACTCCCTTTTCTTAAAGTACTACATCGCTATTTATACTTATACTGATGTATTTTTTGGGAGCAGGTCAAGTAATACATTATCGGTAATAAGCTATACCAAACTCCGTACCCGATGAAAATTCTGCTTACTGAGCACTCTTCAAGTTTGAGAAAAAGTAGTGCAAATCACTATTTAACCTATGTTATGCTTGTTCGCCCTGATGGTTTGTACACTGTCAGTACCTATGGCTAGGTGCTTGTGTTGGTGGTTTCGTACCCTTACTTTATTCCGGTAGAAGATAGCCTGAGAGGCTTAGCTATCACTTTTATTTTATAGTGGTAGCATTATCTGCTATAGAATATAGATATAGAGAGTAATAACAGTACCATCTCAGGTTCCATCTCAGTCACTATACTAGATGTATAGTGGGTCAATAGTCACAGACCTTAGGTGTCTGCCTGTAACGAGTGGCGCACCAAAGGATTGAGTCAGATCTGGTATCGTTTCCACTTTACTGGGTAATGTTTAACCAACTAATCTAAAAGCTAACTTATGTCATTACTGATTGAAAAGAACACAGTTGTCAGCTTCCACTATACCCTGACGAATGCAGAGGGTGATGTACTGGATCGTTCAGAGCAAGATGCACCTATGACTTACCTCCATGGTGCAGGAAACATTATCCCAGGGCTTGAAAGCGCACTTGTAGGTAAAACAACAGGTGATCAACTTAAAGTAACAGTAGCCCCTGAAGAAGGATATGGTGAAAAGCACTCTGACCTAATCCAAACTGTTTCCAGAGAACTGTTTGAAGGTGTTGAAGATATCCAGGCTGGCATGCAGTTTCAAGCTCAGTCTCCAGATGGTAACGTTCAGGTCATTCGGGTTGTAGGTGTTGATGGTGATGAGATCACAATTGATGCAAACCACCCTCTGGCAGGTGAGACACTTCACTTTGAAGTAGAAATCACGCAAGTACGTGAAGCTGCTGCTGAAGAGCTAGAGCATGGGCATGCCCACTAGTCGTTAATCTAGCGCTATACCCATTGCTGTGTCTGTAATGGGTATAACCCTGCTCTTCAAGCTTACAACATAATAGCCTAATGACTACCCCTCCTCCCAGTAACAATCTCCAACAACCTTTCACCTTCCCAACTCAAACACTGTAAACCAGACCTACTTATACCGCCCTCTCATCACAAAAAAATAAACCATCATGATATTTGAGGTAAGGCCTGACATGCCACAGCCTGAGTAAAGTACACTTAACCATTTACCACAAAAGCATCAAGAAAATAACTCACAATGAGCTCAACAGCTGTTATGCACTCTTTGGACAAAGTGTGCTTTAAATACGGTTAACCTGTAAAACTCTGCCAAGTGTTTTTTTAAACCTATAAAAAATCACTATTTTTAAAAATAGCCCAATACCAAAATTTTATTACAATTTATACATCTTTTATTCATATTATTTAAATACATCAATCTATTTAGTTAAGGAAGTACTAATTAACAATTAAGCCCATTTCTATTTACAAGTCCATTAGTTACTAAAAAGTATTGAAATTTTGTGATTTTTTTTATACTTTTAGTTTCACGAATAAAAACTCCCTAAACGCGATGTAAAAACCCACTTAATGAAGAAAGTTTTTTAAGAAAGGTAGTACGGTTTTAGTCAACAGTTACTGACTTATTAACTAACTACTATAAACTGTTCTATACAGAGACTCTAGAGACAAGATAATTTACAAACTTCAGAGAGTTTGTTAAAAGTTATTATAGCAAGACATAGATACCTAATTTATTTAACACGAATATAGCTAAACTGTTATTTTTTATAAAATATAAACCCTGATTATGGGAACTCGTTTTTTTATTAAGCAACACTAGCACAACATAATACATTTCAATAAAAACAAACCATATTATTAACACACCATTAATAGAAAATTAAAAATTAGAAAGCAGGAGTTATGCATTTTTTTCTACAACCGCTAATACCCCTCTTTACTCATCAATTAGGGTGTATAAAAAGCCTTAAGCAAAGTGTTTACCCTGTAAACATGAAAGAATTTATTTTTTAGCACAACCCTGCAATTGCCTATTTATACTTACTATTTACCCTTAAAGGTCAATTATGACGTGGTCTGCCAAAAGTATTAATCCTGATCATTTTGTTGTTCCTGCCGATCTTAAAATAAATGCTGAGATTACTTCTATTCAACAACTGGCAAGCGATAAGTACACCACTACATGGATTCTTGACGAGTACGGAAAAATACATTTAGTCAATTACCATGATGGCCAACGAAAACACCCTGCAGACCTCACCTTCTTACATACCATATTACAAGAATCCAGTTATTCATTTTCCCAGATTCTTGCCAAAGATTCCGGCTCAATTTACGCGCTTGATACAAACAACCATATTCACCATTTTCAGTTGGATGACCAAAGCCTTACTTGGCAAGTTGCACAATCAACAACAGGTAATGATTCTCCCAGTAATTTACATCAAGCTATTCAACGCACAGACTTAACCTATACAGACTTATTGACATTTAAATCCAACCCAGCAGAAACCTTTGCTTCAGTCAATGCACTCTGGCAGCGATTAAAATCAGGTGAAACTAGCGTTAGCATTCCTGGAACAGGTAATAGTGTAGATATCTCTAACAATGTTTTAACTGGGCCAGCACCCTTCCCTAACAACGCATCTAAAAGCCTCACTGCTCCTCTAATTAATTACTTTAAAGCACACCTAATTAATATCGATCCCAGTAAACCTTGGTCCTCACATAGCTTCCCCCGTCCCATAAAAACGCTCTCCTATTTTCTGCAACACAAACTGACCGGACGAAAAGGATTATCAAACCTCTATCAAGCGACTAAAACGCTCTATGCAAGTCTTACCAATAAGTCCCATACTGCTGCCAGCAGCGTTAATATCAATACACTATTAAACCAGTTAAGCAGTGATGACCGTCCCAATAACCACCGACTAAATAACACGCAAGTTACTGACGCTAAAGAATTCCTAAGCTCATTATACAGTCACTCTGAGCAGCAGCTGACTCGTTTAGAAAAAAAACTGGGTATCTTAACAGAAGCTGGAACTCTTAACCCAAACTACAAGCCCAACAAAGCAGCACATATCACAGCAGCGTTAAACCCTAGCAGTACAACAGAAAACTTAACACACATTTGGAATAATTATTGGTCAACTTTTACCGATCAGGGTATAGAAAACTCAATAACAAACGTTAAACGCATTGCTCTGTTATTAGTTAGTAAGGAGACTTTTTTAAAAACGCCCTCTTCAAAAAATAACTTCCTGAACAGGGATCAGTATGACAATGTGAGCCTAATTAATGCTGACATTTCTCTCGATTTAAATACGCATCAACAAGTTATCGCCTTACTTAGAGAGGTTCAACTGAGAAAAATTACTGCTGTTGAATTTTCGTCCAGACTAGAATCAATAAAAAATAATTATACGAACAGTCCAATTAAAAAAGTCGCAGATTTAGGTTTTTCTAACTTTGATCGACTTGAAGCGGCCTACGACAGTTTTAAGTACTTTAGTAAAGTGCTAAACAAATCTCACCATGCCGTGAATGTCGCAGCAGGAACATCACTCGAAACAACAGATAGTAAAAGTACTATCGAAAAACTCCACAAGATTGTTAAAGATCTTTCACCAGGAGAGTCTATGTCCCTGGAGCGGAATTATGGCTTTGGCCTAGGCACAAGACTGGTTGTTAAAGGGGTTCCAGATCATCTTGACCCTATTCCTGTGGTAGCTTCAGGTATGGACCGCAGTTACCAACTGATTATTTCCAGAAGCGACAAGGGCTACAACGTCATTGTTGGTCGCGATGGCACTATTCCTCTCTTTTTAGGCTACAGTCGAGGAATGTCACATGAGATTAATGGCGATACAGGTAACAGCGCCTCTACAGAAGGTAGTGATTGGCAAACCAGGATAAGATTACCAGGTGTTTATGGTAAATTTCTCTTCCGGGCCAAGTTCAACAATGAAACAAATCTTGAACTATCAGAAGATGAGTTCGACCAGTTCTATAAACTCCTCACCAAAAAAGATGCAAATCCCCTCGAGTTAATGACCTATGCCCAAAAACTTGAGTTTAAACGTGGCCGAAAGCTGGCTTTCGATGCCGATGTAGGCGCTGGCACCGACCTAAATGTTGATAACAAGACTTTGCTGCCAGTTGACAGTATAAGCCAAATGTTGCGTTTTCGCGGACGTGCTCGAATTATGGTTAATGTGTTATCTGGCACTAAGGAATGGTCAAGCACGACAACGTCAACAGGAGAAAACAGTCATAGTCACTCGAATAACAGTCTTAATGTTGTTAATAAAGCAAAGGCTGAAATAGGTGTTGGCACAGTAATCCGTGGCGGGCCAGAAGCAGACCCTGTTGGTGGTGGAGGTATATCTAAAACAGACATAGCCATTGAAGCAGGTATTGATAATAAGAGTGGCAAAAAATACGACTGGAGCTTTGTTAAAGCAGACTCGGTCGAGCTGGAAAAATGGTCAGAAACAGCAACCAAACTACTTACCCAACGCCAAAGTCAGCTCAATAGTTCATTACACAATCATTTAATACTGCTTGAAAGCGTTCACTCCAGTGATGAAGTGAGTATTCTTATTCCCAAACTGCAAAAGGGAATTGACCAACTGTTAGCAACTGATAATATCGCACCTCAATTACGTAGCCAGCTTAATGAGCTTAATCTACTAATTCAACAGCAAACCCTTGCTGACAAGGGTTATAGCCAACTAAGTAAAGTCAGTTATAGTAAAACATACTCCAATTTAAATCGTATTGATCAACCCTCTTTTTGGCGCCAGCTTTTTCCCAATAGTGAAAGCCATGTACACGGTTTACAGCAGCTAATAAAAGACGATGCAAAGTTTCGTGTTATTGTTGCAGCATTACAGGCTTCTGAAGGAACAGAGTTAAAAATTAAACTGAGCCTAACAGATGACGCTAGAGTTAAACTTCAAGACTTATTACTTAATAATGAGTCACAAATGAATGAAAATTTTGGTGATGAATTAACAAAAATTATCAGCCAAGAAAGCAATTATCGTATTCAGTCGATGGAAGTGGCTGCAGCAACTCAAAATCAAACATCCTTTGATGTATTTGTCGGCGCTAAATATAAAAGTACTGCTTCATTTGGCGTAAAAAGGCAATTAGGCAAAGTAGAATTTAATTATCAAGATGGCGTTCTTACCGGTTATCAACTATCGGGTGATTTAAATGAGTTATCCGCCACCAACTTAACCCGTGCTATCAATAACTTAAATAATAAACGCCATATCGCAGATCCTAAACTCCTGTCTGACTTAACAGAATCATTACAGCAGACAAGGGCTGATCCAGACACACCTTCTCACTCAAAGCTCATGAAAAGTGCTCGAACCATCGGCAAATTCAATATGGGCTTACAATTAGCACAATTACCAGGGGCAATTTACCAAATACAGGACGCCATTAATCGTGGCGATGTCAAAAATGCAGTTAAAGGAGGACTTGCTACAGGCTTTGATACGCTAGACTTGTCTCTTGACCTTATTGCCAATAGCCGACATATGCAGCATTTATCTCAACGGCTAGCTAACTCAGCAGGCAAAGCGGGTGCTTTTACCAGTTTTGTTGGCGCCGGGTTATCTGCTTGGAGTGCTGTTGACTCCTTCAATGAAGCAAGTAGAACTACAGGTCAAGCCAGAGTTGATGCCATCGTCAATGGATCATTAGCTATCGCCAGCAGTTTAGTGGCAATTGCTACAGGTTTAGCATCATTAGTCACTGCTGCTGCGGGACCCATAGGTGCAGCTATTGGACTGGCCATAGGTATCGCCCAAGGAATATATAATGCAGTTCGTGTTACCCAACAATTACGCGAGGCGGGTATCAGCGAGGGTGATTTATGGCGAGCTGGTGCTGCAACATTCTTTGGTTTCCCTGTACCTGAAGATATCCAAAATAAGGCTGTTCGTAATCAGGTTTTCAAAGCGTATCAAGACCAAATGAGTAAGCAATTTGAGCAATTAAGCCGCTCTGGAATTGATAAGTTGGTCTACAGCGAAGGACATGTCGAAACCAGCTATGGTAAATATATTGCTCAAGCAGATCGCCATGACTATCACAACTTATCAAGTGCTGAGTATCAGGAATATTTACGGCATGTACCTAACAATAATGAAGGTCTCGTATTTGGTCACAAGCCTAAAGCAGCATTAGTCATGGAAAAGGCAAACTTGAGCAGTACTGGTACTACCTTATTTATGCTAGGAAAAGGCTACGATGCTGCAAATGGAGATTTAAATCGTAAAAATATTTTTCAAATAAATGGCTGGGGTAGAAAACATTTAACCGGTGGTAATCAAAGTGATTTTTTTGAATTTAATGGATGGCGTCATGGCGAAGGTAATGCAGATGACGGAAAATCAACATTTAACGGCGGCAAGGGTGAAGATACAATCTCATTCCGCAGTTACTTTAGTCATCGTCCCTCACGCTACAGTCATGGTATAACAATTGATTTAGCAAAAGGTACCGGTGATACCCCTGCCACCTATAATTTTCAAATCAGCCAAATTGAACACGTGCTAGGTTCAGAAAAAAATGACCAAATAAAAGGTAATGACTTAAATAATGCACTTACCGGCTTTGAGGGAGATGATATATTAGAAGGTCTGGCTGGCGATGATACACTGGCAGGCGGTAAAGGAAATAACCAGCTTAAAGGTGGTCAAGGCCATGACTCTTACTTAGTTCAAGCTGATGATATTGAAGGTACTGAGTCTGGCAACCTCATTAATAACTATGATAATCACTACCAAAAGAACTGGCAGGAGTTATACGACGATTATTATGCATCAGGAATGCGTCTTAGAGAACGCGGTATTTCCTATCTTGATGATGACTCATTAAATACCCTTGCAACACAGTCACGCTGGCATGCAGATCATCATATCAAAAAACCCAATACTTCATTACCTGTTAACCCTGCTGAAGACTTTATAGTTACCAATATTTATAATCTGGAGCTTATACAGCAAGATAAAAATTTAGTGGTTCAAACTCAGCAATCATCATTACGCTGGCAACAGTTATGGCAACAATTACAACGTGTCAAAAATCAAAACAATGAGCAAGCAAGCTATTATACTGCGTGGCAAAAACTACTTACTCAACGTTTACCCTCCGTAAATATTAGCCAGGCACTGTTAACTGCTATTGATCAAACTATTGAGCAACCTGCAGCAATAGCAGGCCGAGATCCTCATCTTGTAACTATAAAAGCTCAGCTGGGAGATACATCCCAATACCAAGCTATCGCAACGGTTGAGAATTATTATGAAGGACGTGCCTGGCAACATTTATCATTAATGGACTTACAGGGTAATCGTTATTACTTTTCAGCATTGGAGGAAAACAAGCCTCTTACCGTAAATCAAGTACAACTCAGTGATCATCAGGAACTAACAGGGTATAACATTAATTTACGCACAGGTTTGGTAGAACAACAGCTTACTTCTGGAAAACAGGTGAGCAGCTTACTCAGTAGTCAGATTAACTTAGTTCAAGGTAGTAAAGGCAATGATGAAATTCGTGGAAATGAACAAGATAACTGGTTAGTAGGTGGAGCAGGTTTTGACAGAATATTTGGTGGGGCTGGTGATGATATATTAAATGCAGGTGAAAATGGTGGTCGACTCATTGGCGGGAACGGTCGGGATTTATACCAAGTCAATGGAAACCAACAGCAGGTTTTTATCAATAACAAAGCTGACGATGGGCTTTCCGATATACTTGAATTAACCAGTGGTTCTCACTCTTTAACAACGTCATTTTCCAATAAGCACTTAAAACTGCATTATCAAAACACTCAGATTATTTTGCGAGAATGGCGCTTAAATAGTGAAAATCAGCATCTTGCTGTTAAAATCACTGACTCAGAACAAGCATCATTTGGAAACCACTATTATCAAATTAATAATGAAGGCACATTGAGACTAAACTATTTACAGCTAAACACGGCCAATGTTAATTATTCTGTAAACCTGTCAACACATCAGCTAAGCTGGAATAATAATCATCAAACATTTTCATCGTCGATGGGCATGTTAGCCGATCAAGTCTTTATCACTTTAGGTGATGGAAATGATCACATTGTTGTTGATCAACAGCTTACATACTTAACCCTTGGTAAGGGACAAGATACAGTTGAAATGAGTGAAAAAAGCTCTGTTGTGGTAGTCGATAATTCGGCTACTGACAAACAACAAGACGCTATTAAATGGCAGTCACTCCAACAAGAGCAGCTAGAAGGCTACTTAGTCAATGATGATTTAGTGTTATTAAATCAAAGTAAACAACAGACGCTTATTGTTAAAGACTGGGCGGAGAAGGAAAACAATCAGCACATTACAATTACTACAGGAAATGGCGACCAACTGGGTACAAGGCAGCTAGAACAGTTAGTCCAATCAATGAGTCATATGCCTGAAGAGTCATCAGCATATGATACATTGACGAGTATTTACAGCAGGCTCAATACTGACAATATACTTACTGCTAACAGGTAATACTTTACAGGTATCCAAATGACTATTGTTTATTTGGATACCTTTTTCAACACAGAAGTTAACTAGGGCCTGTTAACACTATTTGAATATCACTAAAAATAGCGAAATCAAGGAATGAGCTAATATGGAACTACAACCTACCATTCAGGCTGATCCACTTTTACTACAAATTGTTGAAAACTTTATTCAAAAGGATATGCGCCTTAATATAACAGTCAGCATTAATGGGCTATTAATCAAGGGCCAGGCTATAAGCTTTCAAGATTACTTAAAAGAACTGGAAAATAGTTTTCTAAACCATGTCACTCTCGACCTAAGCGGCAAAGCAGAGACAACGGAAGAGTTTTTTAAATCAGTTAAAGCATCAGCAAGCTATCAACGCCAACATCATATTGCCCCGCATTACCTTCACTTGAACCAAGTTCATTATTTAAGTCAAGTAGATACCGACGTGCCTCGTCTATTAAGAATACCACTTATGGCAATCAACACCTTTGCTATTGGCTAAAAACCACCTCGCGACATAACCTTGAGGAAAATTACATATAAAAATAGTTTGCGATGGTTAGAGTTTGCGCCGAAACATCGAATAGATTAATTTGTTCTTCCTACAGTAGAAGACCACCTTTGGTCTCTACTGCTCATAGTATTGGCATTAATAAATAAGTGCAGGAGAAGGTATACCCTTCACGAATGATTTCTAGGTTTTGTTATCTTCTCTCCTCACCCCAATCACCTATTAATATAGGCTCATGGGACTTCGTCACTCGATAGCCGCACCTAAAAACCATTCGTATTGGGTATATGTCAAACAGTTTGCAGTAAGGAAGCGCTACTCAAGCATCATCTTCTGTAACTATTTCTGTAACAATGTTATTAACCTTATCCTCATCTTGCTCCCCATCAGCTGCTTTTAACTCCGCTGCAATTATTACATACTGGATAATATTATTCTGAATTAACCAGCGCAAAATCCATTCTAAAATTTTTAGACGCAACCTGACGTTCATAGCGATAGATGCTTTTAATGTATTTGTTTGTTGTTGAACCCAGTCACAAAATCCCCCTAAGACATCTGTCGTAATATCCTTACAGCTGATTAACCTGAAACCAGCTTTATCAAGTTTCTGCTTGTAGGCTGCTTCAGGAATAATATTTTCTTCTGGGATCTTACAAATCGCTAAAAAACGATTAAACAGCCAAGCTTGCCAAGGCACATTAAATGGTTGAGTTAGCAATATATCGGTAATCCCTATTAAGCCTTTAGGCTGTAAGACACGGCTTGCATTATCAAAAAAAGCTTGCTTATCTGAAAAAAAATAGATGCAATCTAACGCTACAATTTTATCAATGCTTTTATCTTCCTGTTGTGTCAGCTGCATATAGTTACCAGAGAGCAGCTCTACTTGGGGATAAGCTTGGCAACGTTCACGAGCTAATTGTAAACGCCAAATATTCAAACCACAGGCTTTTATAGCATCAACCTGATACAAGTCAGCCCATACCAGCAACTGGTCAGGAGAACGAAAACCCGCATCAAACAAGTGATCTTTGGGAACAAGTTGGACCTCATCTGCAACAAGCCCAGCAAGATTCATACATGCTTGCACATAGTTATTGACATTTCGCCAATAGCCAAAATTACACCAAGTGAACAAGGGCGCAGATGATGTATTAAGTAACCATTGCTCAGGGGTAAAAAATTCTCCATTTACGCGCTGCTCATTGATCGAGCCACGACATACGCTGATGAAAAAGCCTGCCATCCCCGACATGACAAGCCAAGTCAAAACCACCCCAATTATTAATCCTAAAATAAACATGATGTCCTTATTCTATTTAAACTGGACTATCCATTTTATACACAAGTCATTTGGTGACTGCTCTTGTGCTATTGAATCCTTCTTGCATCAACACAGGTTGCTATACCATCTACATTAAAGGTTTAAGTTATAAATACTATGCCTTTTATAATTTTATCCTATCAAACATAGACTAAAACTGAGTAACCTTTGTTGTATGTAGCTGCAAAGGCCTTTGCGCGACAACCCTGCTAACCCGCTTAACCCCATAGGTTCAAAGGACACACATACGTCTATGTTAGTGTAGCACTCCATCCGCAGATAATTTTTAATTGAACATTGTTTAAAATATGCTATCATTCTGAACACTGTTTAATTGTTTACTTTCACCCTTTAATTGAACACTGTTTAATATGGCAAGGCGTAACCAGCACACTAAAGACGAAATTCAACAGCTTTCACTTCAAGCATTGGAAGCCTTACTTTATGAGCACAATCATGAAGCAATTAGTACGCGCATGGTGGCTAAAGCCATCGGGTATACTGTAGGTACTTTATACACGGTATTTAAACATCAAGCCGATATGCTATTGCATGTCAACGCCAGAACCATGGATCGCATGTTTTTACACTGCCAGAGAGGCATATCAGACTCTAATACCGCTGAACATAACCTAACACTCATGGCTTTAAGCTATCACCAGTTTGCCCTACAAGAGCCAAATCACTGGAATCTGGTCTTTTCACTTAGACTTCCTGAAAATGAACCACTCCCTCAGTGGCAACAAGCCAATATTGACCGAATCTTTCATTTGTTAGAATACGAGCTGGCTCGCTTGTCCCCGGAAACATCCCCGCAATCTATTCAAAAAAATGCCCGTATTTTATGGAGCGGTGTGCATGGAATGACGACACTTAGCCTTAATAATAAGTTATTTATTGAAGGTATCACTGATGTGGAAACGCTATTAACAAACCTTGTTCATCAGCTGGTATTAACCTGGTCAGGAGCATAAGCAATGAGCTCTAACTCTGCGAAACAGACAGCCCTTATAAAAAGTAAACGTTTTTTACCTTTTTTTATTACCCAGTTTCTAGGGGCATTTAACGATAATGTCTTTCGAAACTCTCTTGCTTTGTTAATTGGGTTTCAATTAACTCGTTTCGAAAGCAGCCTACCTTTCGCAGACAACAAAGATATTCTGATCAACCTAGCAGCAGTACTTTTTATTTTGCCATTGTTTATTTTTTCAGCAACGGCAGGTCAACTTGCTGATAAATATGAAAAGTCTCAGTTAATTAGAATTGTTAAGTTTAGTGAAGTTATCATTATGTCGCTCGCCGCGGTGGCTTTTTACTTTAATAGCCTGATTGGTTTGTTAGCTGTACTGTTTTTAATGGGTACCCAATCGAGCTTTTTTGGTCCCGTTAAATACGCCATTATCCCTCAACATTTAAAAGAAACCGAACTGGTTGCTGGCAATGCATGGGTTGAATTAGGTACTTTTATTGCTATTTTACTAGGCACAATTTTAGGCGGCTTACTCACAGAGCTTCCCTCTGCCACCACTTGGATTTCCTGTTTTATTATTGGTCTTGCAACTTTTGGCTATCTAAGTAGCAAACGCATTCCTCCTGCACCATCAAGCGTGCCTGACCTTCATATTAACTGGAATCCAATTACCCAGACATTCCGTACACTCCGCTACGCAAGAGAGACTAGAGCCGTATATTTATCTATTTTAGCAATTAGTTGGTTTTGGTTTTTAGGTATAGCGTATCTAACGCAACTACCAAATTTTACAAGTTTCGTGATCAACGGTAACCCCAACATTTGGACCTGCTTACTTGCCTCGTTTTCAATTGGCATTGCTTTAGGCTCACTTAGCTGTGATCGACTGTCAGGCCACAAAATTGAGTTAGGTATTGTGCCACTTGGCAGTATAGGCTTAACCATCTTTGGTATTGACTTATTTCTGGCTAGCTACGCCCTTCCCCCACATAATCTAGAAGAAATTACCATTATTAGCTTTTTTAGTATTTCAGCTAACTTAAGAGTACTTATTGATTTAGCTCTGATTGGCTTTTTTGGGGGATTATTTATTGTTCCACTATATGCAATGATACAGTCGAGAACTAATGAAGCCTATCGTGCTCGAGTCATTGCCGCAAACAATATTTTAAATGCATTATTTATGTTGGTAAGTGGCATTTGCGCCATCATCTCAATGGGTTTACTTAAACTCAGCATCCCACAGTTTTTCTTAATTTTAGCGCTTTCCAATGGTTTAGTTGCAATTTATGTATTCTCCGTAGTCCCAGAGTTTACTATGCGCTTTTTGATTTACTTGCTCAGTCATTCAATGTACCGCGTCAAATCGCTTAACCTGGATCGAATACCTGAAACAGGACCTGCCGTTATCGTCTGTAACCATGTTAGCTATGTAGACGCTTTACTGATTGCTGGTGCATGTCGTCGGCCTATTCGTTTTGTAATGGACAAACCTATTTACGACTTACCAGTGCTTAACTTCATTTTTAGAGTGGCTAAGGCCATTCCCATCACCGCTAAAGCCAAACATCCTACCAGCTTTAATCATGCTTTTGACCGAATTGCCGAAGAGCTTGAACAAGGCAATGTAGTTTGTATTTTTCCAGAAGGTAAATTAACTAAAACAGGTGAAATTAACCCCTTTAAACGGGGTATTGAAAAAATTCTCAGTCGCACACCTGTTCCTGTGGTTCCTATGGCACTGCAAGGCTTGTGGGGTAGCTTTTTCAGTCATCACGGTGGCCCAGCCATGGCTAAACGACCTAGACGCTTTTGGTCCAAAATCAGACTTGTTACTGGACACCCTATTCCCGCAGAAGAAGCTAGTGCTGAAAAATTATATCAAGAAGTAGCACAGCTTAGAGGAGAGAACGCTTAAGAAACAACAATTGCTACACAAAAAAACCATTAATCATACTAACGAAAACATACTGCAGTCAGTGTACAAAAGCTGTTGTCTTCCACTGAGATTACTAATTATTAACTGCAGTATGTTGCCGAAGACCCTCAAGCACTTTTCGTCCTAAAGGCGTTAACTGCCAAACAGCTCGACTGCGATTAGAGTGAAGAGTGTCTTTCCGAATCAAACCCATTCGCCGTAAATGCAATCGAATCATACGCAGTGAGGTATCCGTAAACTGGAAGCTACTGACCGCATGAGCATCTTCATAAGCTTCATGGATATGGCGAGTATAACGCTCTGCCAAAAACTGAGCTAATGACTCTTTAATCTTATCTTCTGAAGCACTGTTATCTAAATCTATAGCAAATGCATTAAAAACATCCTGCCATATTAACGTTGCTTTAGAAGTAATAAGTTTACAGTTTCCTTCGATATAGATATTGCACGCAAATGAAAGCTCAACAAGTTCCTGCAAGGCATTAATTGAATTTGATTGAGAAGGTGATAAATGCTGAAGAGCATGTTTCACTTCTTGCAAATCCGCTAACTGCTTTCGTAAATCTACCTGCTTCTCTGTTTGGATTTCACTAACATCAGCAGCCCTTATCCACCCAGGTGCAGGTGTTTGCTCTATAAACGCAGGCAAGTGCTGCCTTAAAAGAGAAACTAATGTCTCCGAGGTATCCCAAGAATAATTATTGTGCTTCTGCAAAGACTCTCTAAAAACACGCAAACGCGCAACCCCTTCAGCGGTTACTTCTTTTTTGTTCGCTGCTAATGGTGCTTTTAAATCTCTTACCAGGCATAAAATTGGCTTACGCAGCGTATGTGCATAAGTATATTCTCGGTGAAGATAGCTAATACCACTTCGCGTTAAAGAGCCATAACGGCCCCCAGAAACCAAAACAATATAATCACTCTGGTCAATTGCACGTCGGACATGAGGCCAATTATCCTGATCAGGATTTCTAAACCCAGGAAGAAACTCAGGCCCCACAGGTATGCACCCCAGACAAAGCAAGGCATTGACTAACGCTTGGCGTTCCTCAACCAAGTCACGATATGTGGAGCTAATAAATATTTGATAGCGTTTCAATAACGACATTCCGTCTACAACATACTAACGGCAAAAAAAACCTAAAAAGTCAGCATTTTTGCCAGTGTTAAACAAGTATAGCGATAAAGCCCTGAAAACGTTACTGACTTATTGGCTAAGGTATTAGACCCATAACTACTCCCTTTCATTCATATGAAACTAAAACAGTCAGCTTATTATGCATTTCTGTGCATGATTTTTTCTTTTATTCCTTTATATCATGCCTTGAAGGAACAACATACCACCCCGAATGCAGCCTTCACTTGTTCACTGCAGACCGAAAACCTTGGCTTCAACAGTGTTACAGCTACAAAAAGTGCATACGATCTTTTTTTTATTCCATATAATTATATAAAATGATTGTAACATCATGCTTTTTGCATTAAAGCTACTAGAGTACAATATTGAACAGTCAGGTTATTTTAATAAATTTGTGCCATAACAGAAACAGGAGGATTACGTTACAAAAATATGACAAACCTCATTGAATGATTAAATTTTGATCATCGCTATGTTTGCCAACAAGAGAAATCGGTACAACCGCACTTATTATTACATGCTTCATAATATAAGGCCTGGAAGTGTGAACAGCCACAGCAATCTGTAGAAATTTCCTGGCAAGCTAATTCCCTGAATATTTGTCAAAAAATCAA
The DNA here is from genome assembly GCF_000428585.1 of Zooshikella ganghwensis DSM 15267. GTDB lineage: Bacteria > Pseudomonadota > Gammaproteobacteria > Pseudomonadales > Zooshikellaceae > Zooshikella > Zooshikella ganghwensis. Next base: position 24,517 of record NZ_AUAF01000034.1, read on the forward strand.
CAACCTAGCCTCTGTAGTCACATTTCCCCTTCATTGTCACTACGTACAAATACTGCTTTAAATCAGTACTTTGAGCATTATGCTTCAGCCAGGTTGATTTTTCAGCATTGATGAGAAGGCGAGAATATAACAGTAACAACCAAAGGTATTTCTATGGATACAACTGCTATCACATCGCTGCTTAACGCAGCAAATAGCTTTATTTCAGGCAACATATTGATCTATGTGCTTATTGGTGCGGGGATATTATTTACACTACGCTCAGGATTTATACAGTTTCGCTTATTTGGCTACGCAGCTAAGTCATTGGTAAAAAGCCGCCAAGTTGATCGCGACCATATTTCATCTTTTCAGGCATTCTGCACCAGCCTTGCGGCACGTGTTGGTACTGGGAATTTAGCGGGTGTGGCCGCAGCATTATCGGTGGGTGGACCTGGCGCCATCTTCTGGATGTGGTTAATTGCTTTACTTGGTATGGCCACTAGCTGTATCGAGAATACATTAGCTCAAATTTATAAAACCAATGATCATGATGGTACCTACCGCGGAGGTCCTGCCTACTATATAGAAAAGGGGCTTGGTCAACGCTGGTTAAGTATTATTTTCTCAATTTGCCTTGTTATTACTTTTGGTTTTGCATTCAACGCGATTCAATCAAAGTCCATTGCAGAAGCAGTTGAAACAGCCTTCAATATTGACCAAAAATACATGGGGCTTGTTATTGCAGTCGTTGCCTCAATGATTATCTTTGGAGGTATTCGCTCTATTGCTCGTTTTGCTGAAGTCGTTGTGCCTTTTATGGCTTTAGCCTACATTGTCGTAGCATTGGGCGTTGTTGCATTTAACGCGGCAGAGCTGCCTAAAGTCTTTTCGTTAATCATCAGCCATGCATTTGGTTTAGAAAGTGCCATTGGTGGCGGAATGGGCTATGCCGTCAAGTCAGCTATCCAGCAAGGCGTCCAGCGTGGATTATTCTCTAATGAGGCTGGCTTGGGTAGTGCCCCCAACGCAGCTGCTACTGCTACCCCGTATCCACACCACCCAGCTACTCAAGGCCTAATCTCCATGGTTGGTGTATTTGTAGATACCATCATTATCTGTAGTGCAACTGCTTTCATCATTTTGCTTTCAGGCCAACTGGATCCTTCTTCTCAAATGGAGGGTATCACGTTAACACAGTCTGCCTTACATACCCACGTTGGTGACTTCGGCCCTATTTTTGTGGCAATAGCTATCTTACTTTTCGCATTTACATCAATCATCACTAATTATTACTACGGTGAAACAAACTTGATGTTAATGAAGCAAAATAAGCTGCTTTTGATGTTTTATCGCTTGCTGGTATTGGCCATCCTCATTGTCGGCCCTGTTGCTGAACTACCTGTCCTGTTCTCTTTTGCGGATGTTTCAATGAGCGCAATGGCACTGGTGAACTTAGTTACTCTTCTCCTGCTATCTGGCATTGTGCTTAAAGTCGTTAAGGACTTTAAAGAGCAAGTAAAAATGGGGGTCGAGCCTGTTTTTGATCGGAAAAAATTCCCATTCCTTGATAAAACAATGGATAAAGATGTATGGGATGATACGAGTAAATAACAAGTATCATTGCATATAAAAAAGTAACGACTGATGTAACTTAACTTTCTGAGGACGGCATATCACCGTCCTCTCCGCCTTCAACATCAAACATATCTTTTTCAAGCCCTGTGCGTCCTTGCTCTTGTAAAATTGCACTTTGTCGTTTGACAACATGTTGTATCAGGGCTTCCTTTCCTGCTTCATCGGTCTCAATAAATGCCAGCCTTAGTAAGTACCGGTTGTGCTGTGCATCAAAACTACAAATCACTACCTCAGCCAGAGTTGTCACATACTTCTCTTCAGGCCTGAGAACAATCTCCAACAATAATTTTGAGCCAACAGGAATACCCTCTTCATGATACAGTGCTATACCACAAGCACTAATATTCACCGACTGCACAGCAAAATTACTCACAACGCCTTGCGCTTGAAGCTGCTCTACTAGCTCCTCAACTTTTTGATTCAGTAGCCAAGCGACCGTTGCAGCCTCCTCACAAACTTTCCTTAAACTTGAGATTGCCTGACCTATTTTAAGATCTAGGTTATGGCTAAACAGCCCGTGGTTTTGTTGTAACGCTTTAGTAGCACCATTTTCTACAAAATCCTGCCACTCTTCTTCAGTAAGCACTCGATAGCGAAATCCTACTCGATCTGTAACTCGAAAATAGCGACGTCTATCCTCACTCATAATGGGCTGACCCTTGTTTAGAATACTTCTTCAGGTCGAAGTCGGAAGTCATCCTGCGAAGAAGGTGCTTCCGGTTTAGAATCTGGTACATCTTCAAAAACTGCAGGTTTTTTTGGGGCTATGCCTGGGTACACTACAATCTCAACCCGCCGGTTCTTAGCTCGATTTTCACGAGTATTATTGGGCACTAAAGGCTGTGTATCCGCAAAGCCTTTCACTTCAATTCTACTTGGAGGAATTCTTCCATCTGCCAACATTTCATGGGCCACCATCACAGCACGTGCTGACGATAATGCCCAGTTAGAAGGAAACTCTGCTGTTTCTATGGGAATGGAATCTGTGTGCCCCTCAACAGAAATAAGCCCTTCAGTTGCTGCTAGCTGGTTACGAATTTTTTCCATGGTCGGAATGAAACTAGGCCTCAAATTAGCCGCTCCAGATCCAAAAGAGCCTTTTTCTTGAATACGAATAACGATGTTACTCCCTCTCGTTTCCACCTCAATACTTCCCTGGTCTACCTCTTCTTTTAGTGAAGCTGTAAGCTTTTCTGCTACAGCTTCACTCTTTTTCTTCATCTCTTCATTTTGTGTCGAAATCTCTTTTTGGTCCTGCCCTGCAGTGGTTAACTTTCGTCCTTGCTTTGCTTCTTTTCCTGGCTCACATTGCTGATCAAGCTGAGGTTTTGGCAAGTCAGTGGTAAACTGCCTTACCATATTTAATGGCGTTGGTTCTGGCTTCCCTGGGCTAAAGTGACGCATGATCACACTGGTTCCTTTAGGTATATCCCTATCCTTAACAACCTTTTGCACCCCAAATGCATTTTTCATTGTGTCTGCAATCTGCTTGTATTTCATGGCATCAATTTCAGAAAACGTCAGCAGCAGCACAAAAAAGCAAAGCAGTAAAGACATTAAATCGGCAAAGGTGGCAAGCCACCCAGGAAGCCCAGGAGGGGGCTCTGGACATTGACACTCTTCCTCATCATCTGTCACGTTATCACCCTAAGCCTCTGCTCCTTCTTCTTGCCCACGCTGTTTAACTGGCAGGTAAGTACGCAACATAGAATCAATAACGCGAGGATTTTGACCTTCTTGAATAGCTAACAACGCATCAATTATCAGTGCTTTGCTAAGTGCTTCCTCATTCCTTCGAATAGTCAGCTTGTCAGCAATTGGTATTGCAATCATGTTAGCAATCACTGCGCCATAAAGTGTTGTCAACAGTGCAACTGCCATGGCTGGGCCTATAGACTTGGGGTCATCCATGTTAGATAACATCTGTACTAGGCCAATAAGCGTGCCAATCATCCCCATTGCAGGCGCAACATCCCCCATAGCTGAAAAAATTTTGGCTCCCGTTTCATGCCTTGTAACGGATAAAGCCAGATCCCTTGAAAGTAGGCGCTTTACTACGACAGGATCATGACCGTCGACCAGAAGCTGTAAGCCATACTTTAGAAAAGGATGACCAACTTCTTTTTCCTCAAGCGCAAGCAACCCAGACTTACGTGCAAGTTCTGAAAGACCAACAACTTCTTCAATCAATGCTGGCAAATCAAGGGGGACAAATTTAAATGATTTTCCAGCAATGCCTATGGCCCCGAAAAACTGCTTGAGATTAAACTTAATTAATACGACAAATAACGTACCAATAATTACAATCAAGATAGAGGGTACATTAATGAATACAAGCGCTGAGCCACCTAATAGAATGGCCGCAAGAACAATGGCAAAGCCACCGAGCAAGCCCGCTAAGGTCGCTAAATCCACTGAACACTCCTAGTGAAAACTGTATATGTCACGATGATATCTATGCTATTGCCCAATACGATTATGCCCGCATAGCAAGTAGTTAAACGTTATGAACTAAGAAGTATGAAACAAGAACGTTCAATCTTTTTATCCCCCCAAAAAGATCGCTTGCAACCGGAAATACTAATTGTTAATAAGCTGCAAAACCCTATTATGGTTGGATGAAAACTAGCCTTGAACTGTGCTTGTAATTCTAGACGGTATTTTCAATACCTGCTCAGCTGAGAACACAGTCATACATCCCCTGGAGTCCATTGACCAAAATCAAACTGTCGGGTACTGTTGCGTGCTTGGTGAATACGACAGGATGACCATCATGCCCCGGAAAAAACAAGCGCTTGACTTCGAGCAATCCCTTCAGGCACTGGAAAAACTTGTCGAACAGCTGGAGTCTGGCGAACTATCACTAGAAGAGTCCTTGCAAACCTTTGAACAAGGCATCAAACTCACTCGACAATGCCAAGAAGCTCTAAAAGAAGCTGAGCAAAAAGTACAGCTTTTAGTTGAGAAAAATAACTCTCTTTCTACACAACCCTTTGCGGAAGAAGATGACGCGTAATAATGTCGTTAAGTAAACTCATCACTCATTATCAGCAACGAATTGAGCAACAGCTTGAAGCGCTTTTAGTTAACCATGCATCTCCAGCTAAAACGCTCCAAAAAGCGATGCGCTATGCCGTTCTGGGTGGTGGAAAGCGGATCCGCCCCGTTTTAGTTTATGCCAGTACAGAAGCTTGTGGTGGAAACATCGAACTTGCAGACCCTGCAGCTTGTGCAGTAGAGCTCATTCATGCCTACTCGCTGGTGCATGATGACCTTCCCGCAATGGATGATGATGACTTGCGTCGGGGACAACCTACCTGCCATAAAGCCTTTGATGAGGCAACCGCAATCTTAACAGGTGATGCTTTACAAAGCTTAGCCTTTCAGGCTGTTATAGATATTCCTAACGACACTGCCAAGCTCTCACCCAGCCAACAGCTCGCCCAGCTAAAAGTACTGACGGTTGCGGCAGGGGCAAATGGCATGGTTGCAGGGCAAGCACTTGATCTTGCGGCTGTTGGCAAGCAACATATGTTATTAGCCGATTTAGAGCAAATCCATCGCCATAAAACCGGTGCTTTAATTAGAGCAAGTGTCCAGCTTGGTGCTATTACCGCCAATGCCACAGCAGAGCAACATCAGGCCCTAACACATTTTGCGGACTGTATTGGACTTGCGTTTCAAGTAAAGGATGACATTCTGGATGTAGAAATGGATACCAGTGTACTTGGCAAACAGCAAGGGGCAGATGCAGCAAAAGATAAACCAACCTACCCAGCGTTATTAGGACTGGAAATTGCCCGACAAAAAGCGCAGGATCTCTACCATGAAGCAGTCAGCGCACTATCTATCTTCGATGATCGCGCAGCACCGCTACGAGAACTCGCCTCGTTTATTATTGAACGACGTCACTAATGTCGCAACAATATGGCTAAGTGTTTTATTAAACACGCAGAAAAGGTATATTGCAGAGGTTTACACCACCATTAACTAAACCGCCAATATAACCATCAATCAAATCAACCCTTAAACCTATGTGCCTAGCTTGAAGAACAAACTAACCAATGACAAGATTAAGCACTATTTGAGTTCGTGATTGCCCATGTTCCACGACATACCACGCAGCAAACCAGAAACACCTCTGCTAGATACTATCAGTTCGCCTGAGCAGTTAAAGCAGCTTCCTGAAGCTAAATTGACTGAGTTAGCTAACGAATTACGACAATATTTACTGTTCTGTGTTGGACAAACCGGTGGACATTTTGGTGCTGGACTTGGTGTTATTGAACTGACCATTGCCCTTCACTATGTTTTTAACACACCCAGTGACCGCTTAGTGTGGGATGTTGGGCACCAAGCTTACCCACATAAAATTCTTACTGAACGCCGTGATTTGATACATACTCTTCGCCAGCAAGGTGGTTTGGCAGGCTTTCCTAAGCGTTCTGAAAGTGAATATGACACTTTCGGTGTTGGTCATTCCAGTACCTCAATTAGTGCAGCATTAGGCATGGCCATTGGCGCCCAACTTCAACAGCAAGAACGCAAGACTGTAGCCATCATTGGTGATGGGGCGATGACTGCAGGCATGGCATTTGAAGCACTTAATCATGCTTCAGATGTTGGCGCTGATATGCTGGTCATTCTTAATGATAACGATATGTCCATTTCAGATAATGTGGGTGGACTATCCAATTATTTTGCCAAAATTCTTGCCAGCAAAATGTACCATTCGGTGCGAGAAGGCAGTAAAAAAGTCTTAAAAAAAATGCCAAAAGCATGGGAATTAGCAAGCCGTACTGAAGAGCATTTTAAAGGCATGGTTGTGCCTGGCACATTATTCGAGGAGTTAGGCTTCAACTATATTGGCCCAATTAATGGCCACGACTTAGATACGTTAGTTCATACCTTAAAGAATATTAAAGAACTTAAAGGTCCTCAGTTTTTGCATGTTGTAACGACCAAAGGTAAAGGCTTTATCCCTGCCGAAGAAGACCCTATTGGCTACCATGCTATCACCAAACTAGAGCCATCCCCTCCAGTTCAGCCTATTGAGCCGCTGATGAAAAAGCCGAAATTTTCTAATATATTCGGGCAATGGCTTTGTGATATGGCGGAAGTGGACTCTAAATTGGTGGGCATCACACCCGCCATGAAAGAAGGCTCTGACCTGATTCAGTTTGCAGAGCAATATCCTGAACGTTACTTCGATGTGGGAATTGCTGAACAGCATGCCGTAACCCTTGCTGCAGGTATTGCCTGCGAGGGAGGTAAACCCGTTGTAGCGATTTACTCCACTTTTTTGCAGCGCGCTTATGATCAGCTAATTCATGATGTCGCAATCCAAAATCTGGATGTATTATTTGCAATAGATCGGGCTGGACTGGTGGGTGAAGATGGCCCGACTCATGCGGGTTGTTATGATATTCCCTTTATGCGCTGTATTCCTAACATGCTGATTATGGCACCAGCCAATGAGGATGAAACCCGAAAAATGTTAAGTACAGGGTTTAAGTATAAAGGCCCTGCTGCAGTTCGTTATCCCAGAGGAACAGGACCAGGGACACCCATAGAGCAGTCCTTGGCTACACTGTCTATTGGCAAAGGTGAAATAACAAAGCAAGGAAAAAATGTCGCTATTCTTGCGTTTGGAACCTTACTTACTGAAGCAGAGGCTGCAGCTGCTGAGCTTGGAGCAACAGTAGCTAACATGCGTTTCATCAAGCCTTTGGATGAAATACTCATCAGTGAACTAAGCAAAAATCACCAGCTACTGGTCACACTTGAAGAAGGCGCCATTATGGGTGGTGCTGGTTCAGCTGTTAATGAGTTCCTGCAAGCAGCTAATATCACAATTCCAGTAATCAATTTAGGTATTCCTGATCGCTACATTGAACATGGTAAACCAAAACACCAGCTGGCTGAGTGTGGGCTAACAAAAGACGGCATTATCAGTGCCGTGGAGGCTAGACTAAAATTGCTATCATTAGGCAATAGCTCAACAGCTTAATTATTCTCCCCCGCCATACTCTTTACTTCACTAAAGAGTATCATTACAAAAAATCACCTTAAAAAGGTAGTCTTGCTAATGGCTACCTTTTACGCTTCACAATACAGTTTATGTAATACCGAAATTATTTCTGTAACTTCATGACTATTGAGCGCATAAAAAATGGTTTGCGCATCTCGGCGCGTTTTAACTAACGACTCTTGACGCAGCCAAGATAAATGCTGTGACAATGTTGATTGCGGCATTGGAAATAATGCATTTAACTGGGAAACAGATAACTCTTTTTCTTGTAAAGCACATAAAATCATCAAACGATGTTTATGACCTATTGCTTTTAAGACCTTTACAGCTCGATCTACGTTACTTTCCGATTTTGCATAATCATTCATTACTACTTTACCATTATTTAACGTGTTAACTGCGCCAACAATGGAGAGCATTTCATACCCACAAGCATAGCGCCTATAAAAGCGAGAATTTTTAAATCACCACCACTTAAATTCGCCAATGCAGGTCCAGGACAAATACCAGAAACGCCCCATCCAATACCAAAAATAATACTGCCCACAACAAGTGATTTATCAATAGTTTTTTTCACTGGCAAAAAAAACTGTTCATCCAGAAGGGGTTTGCTTTTAGGTTTTACCCATACTAAATAACCCATAACGTAAATAAATAATGCGCCAGCCATTACCAGCGCCAAGCTAGGGTCCCAGTCTCCCGAAATATCCAGAAAGTTTAACACTTTTTGAGGGTTAACCATTTGCGCTACGGTTAAGCCTATTCCAAAAAGTACCCCACAACAAAGTGCAACAATTTTATTCAAACCCTGTCCCCTCATAAGTTAAAGGAATACATGCCGAGACAAAAAGACAATGAACCCAGCCGTTGTCATAAATAACAACGTTGCGACTATTGATCTTAAAGAGCCACGACCTATTCCACAGATACCATGACCACTGGTGCAACCAGAACCGATTTGGGTACCTATCCCGACTAAAAAGCCACCAACAAGTACTGCAGCCCAAGACAAAGACAAATCAGATGGCAAAGAAAAGCCTAGCTTTGAAGCAAAAAAGGCACCTAGAACAATCCCTAAAATAAAAAGCCACCGCCAACTTAAATCAGCTTGCTTAAGCTTTACAGCACCATTAACAATGCCAGATATACCTGCAATACGACCATTTAACCAAAGCAACAAAAATGCTGAGAGACCTATGGCTAGACCACCAATAAGTGCTGAATAAGGTGTAAACGATGTCATGATAATCCCTTTTTTAAATCCACATTTTTTAAAATTAATTTGGCAAACACTACGAGAAGCAACCCGTCTTCTCATCAAAAGCATGTGAAGGCTTATTCTTATTGTTTTATCAAACCTTATATTGTATTTCGCAAATATACAATATAAAAATAAGCTATCAGTGCCAGCCAGCATCAGAAAGGAAAAAAAAGCTTTAGCTAACTATGCTAAAGCCTCGATACGATGGGTAAGATGAAAAAGATGGATGAAGCTCTAAGGAAATAAATGCCCTAATTTTCCAGCCTTTACCGCTAAATATCGTTCGTTATGTGGGTTTTGACCAGTCTGTAAGGGAATACGCTCAACAACCTCTACTCCTTGCTGCTCCAGCGCTTGGACTTTTCGGGGGTTATTTGTTAATAAACGAACCTGTGAAACACCCAAATGGCTTAACATGGCTTTACACATATCATACTTGCGCAAGTCAGCTGCAAAGCCTAGGCGCTCATTGGCTTCTACAGTATCAGCGCCACCATCTTGCAGCTCATACGCTTTTATTTTGTTTAGCAAACCAATACCACGACCTTCCTGTCGAAGATAAAGCAACAATCCTCTGCCATTTTCAGCAATGGTTTGTAAAGCAGTCTGCAACTGAGCACCACAATCACATCGCAAACTAAACAGTGCATCACCTGTAAGACACTCTGAATGTACCCTCATTAGCACAGGCTTCTCAGATGAAATATCTCCCATTGATAAGGCGACATGCTCTTTTCCTGTATGCTCATCTGCAAAACCATGGAGTGTAAATATGCCAAATGGTGTGGGTAATTGGGATGCAGCAACAAATGATACGGTCACACAAGACTCCTAGCTAATTCTTACTGCCTGCAAGCTACAACAACTCATTAAAAGCCTTTAGTTTCAACTGGAACGTGGCTGCATTATGCTGCTCGGTAGTATACTCCTCTTATTGGGTATACAAGCACTCTGGGTAGCCAAAAATACTCTACAGTTTCTGTGTATACTTACAGGAAAGAAACGATAATAAAGCGAGACCTTTATTTTTCCTCAAGATACATAATGCCATCTTGTTTTATCATTTTCACTTTGTTTAAAAAGTTTGTGCCCAGTAGTATTTCACGTGGAGAATCACCTTCAATCACCGCCGCTTCAAGGTTATAGTGAGCAATACCTTGCACCTCAACCTTATGTAACATGACGTTAAATGTTCTTACTGTACCACCCGCAGTGGATGCTGCCGAAAGTGTTCCATGTTTTATGTAGTTAATATTCAGCTTTTTCGCATGTTCAGAGTTCATTGCAATTAAGCTTGCCCCTGTATCAACCAGCATACGAATGGGCATACCATTAATAGTTCCGTGAGTATAATAGCTTCCATGGTTATCTTTAAGAATGGAAATACGCTTTTTAACGGGTGCACTAAATCCTTCTGAGTAATCTCTAGAAAGTGGGAACACTTTTTGAACACCGTCAATTTCAAGGGTCGCAGAAGCTGTATCTGCTGAGATTAAACGAACCCCCTGCTTAGCCGGCTTACCTACTTTCAATAAGTGGCGCTGGCCATTAATATTTACAACTGCAGCACCATTATTAAATAAGCCAATAACCTGAACATGAGGAGCAGCCTCTGCTGTAAGCCAGATAAAAAAAACAAAACTGCTAAGCACTTGCCTCAAGACGCGAACCATAACAACTCCTGACTGCACTACCTTTTTGATTATAGTTGACTGTTACCACTCAGCACGACGCCTGAAAATATGATTACCCAAAAAGCAAAACCAATAGCTGAGCTGTACACAATCCCATTACCCCAGCCATTACATCATCTAGCATGATGCCTAACCCTCCGTGAACATGCTTATCGACCCAGCGAATAGGCCATGGCTTAATGATGTCAAATATTCTAAATAAAATGACGCCTATCAAAACCCAAAACCAGTGGCTGGGTATCGCAAATAAGGTTATCCATAATCCAACAAACTCATCCCAAACAATTCCTGGGTGATCATGCACCCCCAGTTTGGCTGAAGCGATTCCACATAGCCAAATACCCAATACCGCAGCCAATAAAACAACAACTGCATAGCTAGCCAAAGGTAATCCCTGAAACAGCCACCAGAAAGGCAACGCCGCTATTGTACCAACAGTGCCAGGCGCTTTTGGTGATAAACCACTGCCCAGACCAAATGCCAGCCAGAGTCTTGGATCACGTCCTAATGTTGTAGGAGTAACCGCTTTCATATCTCTGTAACTCCTTAATGCAGATTTATACCTTTGCCTTTAGAGGCTGTCGCAAAACTACTGCGCTTGCAAATACTGCGTTAAAAATCGGCTCAAAGTACTCATTTATTAAGTATAAACTCCGCCTTTTCGCCGATTTTTGCCTTGTCTTTGCTTCGCTCATAACCTTTTGCGACACCCTCTTTAATTAAGAGAGAAGCGTTAATTGAAATGTTGATAACCCTGCTGGGAAATGCTCACAGGCTGGCCTGATGTTGTGAAAACACCTGGTGTCTCGATGATTTGCCCGATACGCGATACTGGGCAGAGGGGTGATAAGGAATGAGTGATATCTCCAGCGAGATGTGGAGGCGCAGTAAAGCAAAGCTCATAGTCATCCCCGCCTGTAAGCATTATTTGTTGCTGCTTTTCAAGCTCTGGCAACAGCTGTTGTAAAGCCTGAGAGGCAGGTAAAGATGAGAAGTCTAACTGAGCCCCTACCTGGCTCATTGTTAATATATGGCCTAAGTCAGCCAGTAGCCCATCGGAAATATCAATTGCACACCGACAACCCAGCGCTACAGCTTTTTGCGCCTCAACCACCCTGGGCGTTGGGAAATAATAACGATTCCACAATGTTCGCAGGTTTTCGTCAGTAGGCTTTTCCTCTAAGCCCTGTTGCAGATAGGGTAACCAGGCTGCCGCATCACCCAATGTACCTGTAACCCAGATGTCATCTCCGGGTTTCGCACACTGTCGGGATAACCATTTTTCTTTTTTAACTAAACCATGAACTTGAAGCGTAATGGTTAGTGGGCCTCGCGTAGTGTCCCCACCAATCAGTGAAATGCCCACTTTCTGGGCCAACGTTTGCAAACCTTCAGCAAAGCCTGCTAGCCAGTCAGAATTCGCTTCAGGTAGCGTCAAACCCAAGGTAAACCAAGCAGGTTCTGCCCCCATAGCCGCCAGGTCACTTACTGTAACAGCCAAAGCTCGATAACCGATCAACTCAGGTGAAGCCACTGCAGGAAAGTGAACATCAGCAACCAGTGTATCCATTGAAACCACCAGCTGATACCCTTCAGGCACAGACATAACGGCACAATCATCACCAATCCCTAACTGAGGAGACCATGGCCCGGCATTTGCCAAGCCTGGTTGCTGAAAATATCGCGCAATCAAGCCAAACTCAGATAACACCCGTTACTTGCCTCGCAGTGCACGCATTTCTTCCATTCGCGCTCTAGCAGCTACCTTATCCAAAATACCATTGACATAACGGTGGCTTTCTTCAGCACCATAGCGCTTTGCAAGTTCAATGGATTCGTTGATGACGACCTTGTAGGGCACATCTAAACGAAACATTAACTCAAACGTTCCTATCCTTAGTGTTGTCAGCTCAATAGGATCTAACTCGTCAAAATTTCTATCCAAAAAAGGCTCAAATCCATCCTGAACTACTTTTAAATTACATGGTATTCCATGCAGCAGCTCAGAAAAATAGCCAAGATCAACTTTCGACATATCATAGTCAGTACGGAACTGCGCATCGATATCTGTCAAACTGGCCCCCGCCATATGCCATTGATATAAGGCTTGTAGCGCGTATTGACGAGCCCTTCTCCGCTCAGAAGGTTTTGGCTTGGCCGCATTGTTTGGATTAGAAACTGTATCGTTCACTTAAGACCCCAGCTGATTAAGTAAGCTAACCATCTCGAATGCAGTCATTGCTGCTTCTTCACCTTTATTACCAGCCTTGGTTCCAGATCGCTCGATAGCCTGTTCAATACTATCAACGGTTAACACGCCAAATGTCACTGGCAGTTCTGCCTCTAGTGACACAACTCCCAGTCCTTTTGCACATTCCCCGGCAACATAATCAAAGTGTGGTGTACCACCACGAATAACTGCTCCTAGTGCAATTATGGCATCATATTTACCTGAGTTGGCAGCTTTCTTCACAACCAAAGGCATCTCAAAAGCACCAGGGCAGCGAATAACAGTAATATGATCTTTCGCAACCCCATGACGCAGGAGGGCATCCAAAGCACCTTGCAACAAGCTTTCTACAACAAAGGCGTTCCAGCGTGTTACAACAATTGCATATCTCCCATCGTTAGGTGTTAACACCCCTTCGAGGGTTGTTATGTCTGACATAGTTTCCTCGTAAACAAAGACGACGTATATCGCTTAACCAATGATGTCACACTCTATCCATTCGTTTTTGATAGATTAAGTGCAACTAATATATTCCACAATTTCCAAGTCAAACCCAGAAATTGCACTAAATTTTATGGGTGAGCTCATTAGGCGCATTTTAGTTACACCCAATAGGCGTAAAATCTGTGAGCCTGTGCCTACAGTCAAATAGGCGCCACTACTATTAAATGCAGGATTTCTTGGCCCTTTTTTATCTGGATAAAAGAAGCGTTGCATACTTCCAGCAAAGTCAATGGTTTGCTCAGAGTCTAAAAGAACAACAACCCCTCTACCCTCTTCTGCAACTACTTTCAACGCTCTTTGAAACGTCCAACGTGGGGACTCAGCTTTTTGGGCCCCTAGCAAATCCCGGAAAGCATCCGCTACATGAACACGCACTAAAACAGGTTCATCGGTACTCACATCACCTTTGACCAAGGCAAGGTGAGTTTGATCTTGAACCGTATCGTGGAAAACCACCAACTCAAACTCGCCAAACTCAGTAAGCACTGGCTGTCGTTGTGTCTCGACAACGGTCTTTTCATGTAAAATTCGATACTGGATTAGCTCAGCGATCGTACCAATTTTCAGCTGGTGCTTTTCTGCAAAAAGCTCCAGGTCAGGGCGACGCGCCATAGTACCATCTTCGTTCATAATTTCCACAATCACTGCTGCTGGAGTCAGTCCTGCTAGCCGGGCCAAATCACAACCCGCTTCAGTATGACCTGCACGACTGAGCACACCCCCAGGTTGGGCGCGCAATGGGAAAATATGCCCAGGCTGAACGATATCCTCTGGCTTAGCATTTGGGTCAACGGCCACTTGAATTGTTCTAGCCCGATCAGCTGCTGAAATACCTGTTGTTACTCCCTCAGCGGCTTCAATGGATACTGTAAAATGGGTCCCAAAAGGTGTTTTATTGGCTGGTACCATAGGCGTCAAGCCCAGGTAGTCACAGCGTTCAGTCGTCATAGGTAAACAAACCAAACCGCGTGCATGGGTTACCATAAAGTTGACTGCTTCGGGTGTCACTAAATCAGCCGCCATAATTAAATCACCTTCATTTTCCCGGTCTTCATCATCCATCAAGATGATCATTTTTCCTAATCGAAGATCTTCAAGAAGCTCAGGGATGGTATTTAATTTCATGGCTACTCCTAAACAGTCACGGCACTATTATTGAGTTTTTACTGAAGTATTGAGTTTTTATTTAATACTGAGTTTTTAGTTAATTTTATCGTTACAAATTACATTAAACAGGGCCAGCGAAAATAAGCGCTTTACGATAATTTTTTTGCCAGCTATCGCTTTCTTGGCGTTAAAAAACCATGTTCAGCTAAAAAATCAGAAGTGATTGAAGATGATGGCGTATCCGGCTCTGCAGCTTTATCGCCTAACAGTAAACGTTCAAGGTGTCTGGCAATAATATCAACTTCAAGGTTTACCTTATGTCCTAATCGATAGTACTGAATAATCGTTTCGTTAATGGTGTGGGGTACAATATTGAGTTCAAACCAACTGCCGTTTACTCGATTCACCGTTAAACTTGTACCATCAACGGTGATTGAGCCTTTTGCAGCAATATATTTTGCCAATCCTTTAGGCGCTACAATGCCTAAACGCCAAGAACGACCTTCCACCTTCAATGTATTGACTTCACCTACTCCATCAACATGACCACTGACGATATGTCCACCAAGATGGGAAGTTGGCATTAATGCTTGTTCAAGATTAACCTTTTTGCCCACTTGCCAGAATGCTACTGTCGTGCAATCCAACGTTTCTTTAGAGACGTCCGCCCAAAAACCTTTGTCAGTAATTTTCGTTACAGTTAAACAAACACCATTGGTAGCAATACTATCCCCTAGAGCCACAACACTCATATCAAATGAGCCAGCCTCAATTTGAAGGGAAACATCATGGTTGTGTGGTTGAACCTTAAGAATTTGGCCAACTGCTTGAACAATACCTGTGAACATAAAATTGCCTATCAGAACCGCCAGCTATTTTTAGTGGGGTATCAAAAACACCACGCATATACTGCACTCAGCTTATCAAACAGCGCTATTAACCAGGTTATTCATAAGCAGGGTATGCAATCAACCGCCAATCATCGCCCACTTGTCGCCAATCAGCAATCTTAAGTTTGACTTTATCAAGCATGGAATTCCAGTGGGGGGTATAGAAAACAGGTCGTGTTTGACTCCCCATTAATACAGGTGCGGTATAAATGACCAGCTCATCAATTAATTGCTCTGCCAAAAATGCACCCGCCAGCCTCGCTCCTGCTTCAAGCAAAACATCATTAATTTCTGCTTGTGCGAGTTTTTTCAGCACTGCGGTCAGGTTAATCTTCTCTGAGCTGTCATGTTCCATTTCCCAAAGCTCAATACCTTTCTCTCTCAAAGCGCGTTGTTGATCAATCGCAACTCCTGGGGAGTGCACAATAATAACTTTTCCTTTGGTATGAAGCAGCCTTGCCGTCAAGGGAATTCGCAACTGACTATCAAGAAGCACACGCACAGGGGGGAATTTTTGCTCAGTAATTTCGGGTAACTGTTCCTTAGTCAGGCGCACATTAAGTGCTGGATCATCAGCCAGCACAGTACCAATACCTGTAATGACTGCAGCACTCTTTGCTCTAAGTTTATGCACATCAACTCTGGCAGCTGGGCCTGTTATCCACTGGCTTTCACCATTTTCCATGGCGGTAGCACCATCTAAACTCATAGCCGCTTTACAACGTACATAAGGCAAACCCTCACACATACGTTTTATAAAACCTGCATTAAGTGCTTTTGCATCTGCTTCAAGCAAACCACAGATGACATCTATACCCGCCGCTTGTAAATACTCTATCCCTTTTCCTGCCACTAAGGGGTTTGGGTCTTCCATTGCAATAACAACCCGTCTAACACCGGCAGTAATCAGAACATCACTGCAAGGCGGTGTCCTCCCATGATGACTACAAGGCTCTAAAGTAACATAAACGGTAGCGCCTTTAGCCGCGCCAGCAGGAAGACAATTAAGTGCTTCAAGCTCAGCATGAGGCTCCCCAGCCCGTTTATGCCAACCTGATGCAATAATCTGCTCATTAATGGTAATTACACAACCTACACGGGGATTGGGATGCGTAGAGTAAGTACCTTTAGCCGCCAGCTGAAGGGCTTTCGCCATCATGGCCTGATCAAGGGCAGAGACTATCGACATAACTTACTGTTCTGAAGATTTCAAATGATCAGTTGAATGCTGAGGCTCTTTTTCCAAACGGTCAATTTCTTCACGAAACTCATTAAGATCTTTAAAGCGCCGATAAACCGATGCAAAGCGAATATAAGCTACTTCATCCAGCTTTTGTAACTCGCGCATCACCAGCTCTCCTACAATCAGAGACTCTACCTCCCGATCACCGCAGGCACGTAGATTATGCATAATGCGATTGATGGCTTCTTCAATCTTTTCAACACTTACAGGACGCTTTTCCAACGAACGCAGCATACCTGCACGAAGTTTATCTTCATCAAAAGGCTCACGACTACCATCTTGCTTTATTAGTCTTGGCATGACTAACTCAGCCGTTTCATAAGTCGTGAAACGCTCAGTACATGATAGACATTCACGACGACGCCTGACCTGTATACCGTCGGCAACGAGTCGTGAATCAATGACTTTGGTGTCTTTAGCACCACAAAAAGGACAATGCATGGCTTAACTAAATCCCTGAAACACTATAAAGAGCAAGTCAAGCGCAATCGACAAACCATGGTAATAGATTTATTTGATGTAGACTGCTGTAATCATAGTACAGATATATTTAACTAACACAAGTTTATTGTCGTAATTTTCTATCCAGCCTAATCCTTTCGGCATATTGTCACTTTTCTATGTCACGTTATTTCAATTACCGATGCTTTTTTAAAAGGAGCAGGCAACAATGGCAAAATCACTTGATCAATGGTTTACTGAATACAGTGCAAGTCACCAACACCCGTTAAACAAAAGAATTCACTTTATTGCTGTACCCACTATTTATGCCACTGTTATTGCTTTACTGTGGTCAATCCCCTTACCTGAAATACTCACTCCTTTTGCCTGGGCTAACATAGGTACTCTATCCGTACTCTTGATCATCGCTTTTTATTGCACATTATCAGCTAAACTCAGTATTATCATGCTGTGTTTTTCCGGAATTATACTTTTAGTGTGTTATTGGCTAACATTGAATAGCCCTTGGCCTCTATGGCTGGTAGCCCTGTCACTCTTTATCTTCATGTGGATACTTCAGTTTATTGGCCATGCTGTTGAAGGTAAAAAACCTTCTTTTTTTAAAGATCTACAGTTTCTATTAATTGGACCAGCCTGGGTTATGGCCTATTTATTTAAAGGGCTAAAGTAAAAAAACTAACTGCAATGATCATTAACTTCAGCCTGGTATAACTTAGTTTCTTTTATTGCTTATACCCTGATATTACCACCCCAGTCGTATCGTGAATAAAGACGCCTGGGGTATAATAATGATCTGCTAACTTGCTGACACTACTGTACTGTCAGTTAAAACATCAAAGGAAAAATACTTTTTAAAAACTGCATTTACTCCCCCTAACTGGTCAACGGGTGTTTGTACCTTAGTGCCCCGACTATTTGTTTTTATTAACGTTGTGTCATGCAGTGTTATACGCCCATCGACCAAAGCTTTTGAACACAGCAAATTGCGTTTAAATTTTGAGGCGAAAGAAGTTTGATGGTAATGACAACGTTCAGTAAAGTCGCTCAGTGCTACAGGAGAAGAGTGAAAGCGATAGCGTGGTAACCACTGTAGTTGAGTGTACATTTCAAGCACCCAAAAGCCTTCCTTTTGCTGTAAACGATAACAGCCTGAGATATCCGTATGCTCCTTACCCATTAGCAAAGGCAAAGGTGAACGAAAACTGTCCCCAAAACCTACATCCACAAGCCAGGGTTGCTCTAAATTAACTAACAACGCAAGATGATCAAAAGGTGGTGTAAACTCATTTTGTTTTTCATCATACACTTCAGCTGCTACCAGACTGACGCGGTACCCCAGCTCGCTTAACAACCATCCAAACAAACCATTTAATTCAAAACAAAAGCCGCCACGCTGCTGCAAGACTATTTTTTGGTATAACCATGGTAACTTCAGCTCTATCGGTTGACTATAGATAACATTCAGGTTTTCAAACGGCACTTGCTGTAAATGTGCCTGATGTAACTTTCGCAAAAACGTTAATGTAGGTTGCTCCTTTGTACACCCTATACGTCGTAAGTAATTTGAGCTGTCCATATTCTCGTCCTTTTGTTTTAACCTGTGGCTCTTTTCCTAAAAACGTAAATATCAACTACTTTGCCATCCACTTCACCAGCTTGCCTTAGCTTTTGCTCTATTTCAAACCCTAACCGATTGGCTACAGCAATACTGGCTGTATTGTCTGCATGACAGTGAATTTCGATTGTACGTAGCTTTAGCTGAGAAAAGCAGTAATGAACGAGTTTTTCAGCACAACGATGAATAATGCCTTGACCAGTAAAATCTGCATCTAGCCAGTAACCTAATGTGGCTACTCTTTGTTGCCAGTTAATGGTATTTAAACTGACAGAACCAATTAGCTGGTGATTAAAATAAACACCTCCTAACCATATTGTATGAAAGCGCCAACTTTTATCCGCCACGCGGCTCAGTAGCCCCTTCACAAAAGCTTCTGTTAGATGAATATCATGCCACCAAAAGAGTCTTGGCAGATTTTTAACAGCTAACTGATGAAATTGTTGAGCATCCTGTGGCTTTAATGTTTCAAGAGTTAGATGCTTATCCACCTTTAATATAAACACTCATTTTGACCTATTTCTTGTTGCATAGTCTTTGTCATTCCCCCTTCGCCAATGAGTTTTACTCTCCTAGGGTAGCTGAGATTTGTCAAGCACAAGTCCTACAGTAGTAGACTTCCCCTCAAGCTTCATCACTTGACAGCCGCCCCTAAAATCCTTCGCTGAAGGTATAGCAATCAGCCAATATACAGCCCATAGTTAAAATTATTTATTTAGTACAAACATACAAATATTCTTGGTTTCAACTAATAAGTGCAATTCTTAATTAGCGAGTAAATCGACTCGCCACCCTAAAAACATTTCATTCGGTGATTTGAAATTCCTTGTTGCCCTCGGGCGTTCATTCAAACGATCCATTACAAACTGAATATCTTCATCACTCACTTTATTAAAATCCGTGTCCTTTGGAAAATACTGTCGTATCAAGCCATTCGTATTTTCATTCGTGCCACGTTCCCAGGATGCGTACGG
>NZ_AUAF01000035.1 GCF_000428585.1 Zooshikella ganghwensis DSM 15267
CTCGTAGCAATGAAGTAATACGTCTTGGTCCCCTGCATAACAAAGCGCCCTTTATTAAAGTCGTTGCTTTTAGCCAAGTAGCTGAACTCATTAAAGGTGCAAATGCGGATAAAATCGTTATAATTGAGTCAGGCAATGACGGTCCCTTCCTTGGAATGGTTTAATTTTTTTGTCAAAAAAATTGTGCCGTCATTGCCACTTGAACTCCAGTTATTCTGCTTGTTTTCTACCAAAAAAATCAAATTCTGCTCATTATTTAAGCATACTTGCTTAAGTTAAATGGCCAAAGTCGAGTGAAAATGATAGTGAGGTGCTCATTTTCCATTGTTGGACTGGAGTTCATGACTCTGAACCCGATATGTTAGTTGATACAGAAATCAGCTTTATTCTTCGTTTGGGTAGTTTAGGCTTACAACAAAAAGTCATTCCAAATCGAGTTGAATTGACGAGAGATGCTATTGCTCCTGGGTATGCTGAAAATTGGGTGTTATGTTAAGCCAAATGCTAAAGCAAATATACTGGTATTGGGAAAAGATGTTTATCAAAAGTCGTTTATAACAGCGAATCCTGATTTACTTGAGATATTAGATATACCGTTAAAAAATAAATTAGCACTTTCTCATCATCATCACTCAATTACTTTGCAAGTGAAAAAAGTTTTAGTCAATATAATAACAGGTGAAAAGCCAAGTTTGGAACGTGTTGCTGCAGAGCTTTCAATGAACCCAAGAACATTGCAAAGGAAGTTAAGCCAGCATAACACCAATTTTAATACATTATTAACAGAAGTTAGAAAGGAAATGGCTTCGTATTATATGGAAAAAAAAGGCTTAAAAAAAGGAGAGGTTGCGTTTCTACTGGGTTTTGATAGTGTGAATTCTTTTTATCGATCCTATAAAAAATGGCGATGATATTTTGTTTTTTTAAGAATAAGTGGAGCATTGTATGAAACGACTTGAAAACAAAGTTGCTGTAGTGACTGGTGGTAGTACAGGGATTGGGTTGGCAACGGCTGCAAAGTTTGTACAAGAAGGGGCAACCGTTGTAATCTTTGCCCGTAATAAAGATGAACTAGAAATAGCTGTTAATCAGTTAGGTGATAGATGCTTTGCTTTTCAAGGGAGTGTAACCAGTCAGGAAGATCTCTCTAAACTTTATAGCTATGTGCACAAAGAGTTTGGTAAACTCGATATTATTTTTGCCAATGCCGGACAGGGTGAGTTTACTCAATTAGATGTCGTGACAGAAGATCATTTTGATAGAATGTTTAATGTTAATACAAAAGGTGTATTCTTTACGATTCAGCAAGCATTACCCTATTTATCATCAGGGGCATCGATAGTCATAAATGCGTCAATTTCTGGTATTAAAGGGTTTCAACAATTAGAAGCATATTCGGCATCAAAAGCAGCTGCGCGCTCTTTAGCAAGGACATTATCTGCAGACCTGGCATGTAAAGGTATTCGTATTAATGCCATTTCTCCAGGTCTTATTGATACGCCTATCCACACTAAAATGGGCGTTGATGGAGAGAATGTGCGTGAGGGAGCGAGACAAGCCATACCTTTAGGCAGAATAGGAAAACCTGAAGATGTAGCGAATGCTGTAGCATTTTTAGTCTCAGATGAAGCTGCGTATATTGTGGGGATAGACTTAATTGTTGATGGTGGTCTTACACAGGTTTAATGTGAATGGAAGATTGCAATAACAAGTGTTAGCACATTACTGTAACGTGAGAAAGGCTTTATGAATACAATAAGTTTCGTAAAGCCTTATAGCCATTCAGGTTTGACTTATTGAATAGTCCATTTAGGGTACACCTATAGTGTACTGACTTAAAACTGATTAACAATTAAGCACTGAATAGAATAGTCAGTTATTATTTGAAGAACTCTAGGCAAGTGTTTTAGCCTAATTGTTAAAAGCCTTAAGTTGCTCTATCTTTGGAAACCCTTGCCACTCGTAGTTATGTCTAGTCAAAAAAACGTCATACGTATCTAGGTTATTCCACGACCACCAAAAGTCTTTAAGCTCCTCTAAAGCTTCATAACAGTAAGAAATTGCAGGTTGGATATAGACAGCACAATTTTCAATATTGAATAAAGCGACTTTCAAGTAGTTAGAAGGTAACGACTGAGCATTTAATTTAAGGTTTTTTATATCATGAATTAGTTTTTTATTTTTTGTGTTAAACTCCGCTTTAGATTGGTATGCAAGAGGTTTCTTGTTATCAAGCTCTTCAAATTGCTGAATATTTTTTATGTGGAATACTGCACTCAATATATACCTGGTTTTTACAAATAAATTATAAATTTTTTCTTTTTCTTCTACTGTTGGTTTAGGGAGTATATCACTTAAAAGATTTTTTTCATTTCCAATTACTATTGATGGGAAAATGAAAAAAATCATTAATATAGCCTTTAGCATATAGCCCTCCATGCTCAGTAGTAGTCACGTTATAATATCTATATATGATAGTTAAAACTCGATTGATTGTAAGTATTCAGTTTGTCATGGATTATCTAATTATTTAATAAGTAATTTATCCTTTTTCTTTCTTTAACTCATTGTATTTATTTACCTGACAACTGGTGCATTTAGGGTATACCTTTAGTGTACTGTTTGTAGGGTAGTCCAATAAGTTATTGACCCACTATGTATACCCAAAACGAAGGGTTTTTAGGGGCGGCCGTCAAGCGATGAAGCTCCCGGAGCTTATATTAATAAGTGACTGGTGTGAAGAGCGCTGACAACAAACCCTAAAAATGATTCTTGAAGGGTATATAATGGACTTTTTAAGAATACCAATAAAAAACGGAATAATAATATGCGTTGAGGCTTATTAACATTGAACGTAAAACCCTTTTACGATTCTTCCCAAAGACAGATTCCTGTGTCAATACGGCTTTGATAACCATAGTGTTCAAAAAGTTGCTCTGCACGTGAGTGACTATGGGGCTATGGCTTGGTAAAAATGTTTAGAGTATTGAGATAATAAGTCTGATTATTTGTTCTCTAAATATTTATGTAATGATATGCCGGTGATTGACGGCATATGGGATGTTGGTGGCGCGAATGGCTTTATGTGCCGTATTCATATAGCGATGCCTATTGCTTTTTGCCTTCTCTAAAGTGACTTGGGAAGCTACCTTTTAGTTTGCTATTTCAGATTTAACCTTTGGTTTTTTCCCAAATCGCAAGTGAGGATATTGTCAATATTTAAAGCTTGACTTACCTGATCAAAAACAATGTTCAGTTGTAAAACCTATGCAGTCTAAAGGTTATTAAGTGAGCAGTAGCCTGTCATTCGAAAATACGTTGTAAGTAGCATGCTGCCTGACTTGCCAACCTGCTTTCCTGTTGCTTGACTTATACATGATTAATACGTATGTTCAAATCGTTTGAATTTTGACTATTTTTTGTCTAACAAGTCACCTTTAGATGAGTGCTTAATGAGGCCAGTAGGTCATATTAGTGTAATAGTTTGTAGGTATTTCTCAGTTAAGTGAAATACAGGGGGAACGATTTGACTCACTACAGGCCGAAGAGCATGAGGTGTTCGGAACCATTACTGGTTGGTTAATGTCTGTTGTTGAGTAGTTAACCAGGTTAATACTTCCCTGAGTTAAACAGTGAACCCAAAGCACGATTCATGAAGGGTATTGATGGTATTTAAATCGAATTTATTATGGCGCAATCAGACACGGTAGAGCGAATACTTGATGCAGCAGAAGCCTTATTTGCTGAAAAAGGCTTTGCAGAAACATCATTACGCACCATCACAAGTAGAGCTGGAGTTAACCTGGCAGCGGTTAATTATCATTTTGGCTCTAAAAAAGTGTTGATACAGGCGGTCTTTTCCCGTTTTCTGGACCCATTTAGTAAGCAGTTATCACAAGCGCTTGATAATGTTGAAGCGCAGTGGCATGAAAAAACGCTGAGTTTAGAAGAGCTACTTAAACTGCTTTTCCAGCAGATTTTATCCGTAGAGTCTCGCGGTAAAAACGATTTATCAATCTTTATGCGTTTACTTGGGCTGGCCTTTAGTCAAACCCAAGGGCATTTGCGTAAGTATCTTGAGTCAGTTTATGGTGATACGTTTAGGCGTTACATTGAACTTGTGGTCCGCGCTGCACCTGGGTTACCCAAGGAAGAGCTGTTTTGGCGTATTAACTTTATGCTTGGCTCGGTAGCATTCACCATGTCTGGACTGGATGCACTGCGTGCGATTGCTGAGGCAGAATATGGTGAGCATCCAAATATTCCTGTGATACTTGAAAGAATGGTGCCTTTTCTTGCCAGTGGTATGCGTGCTGATGTACCAACATTAACCTCATCTCATACTTCGAGCGAACAAACAGCATTTGATACATGATGTCTGTAATGCCACGCCTTGAAGTTTGTGTAAGTACACAGCAACTGCTGCTATTTAATACTGGTAATGATACCCCTGTATGTTATTCCATCTCGACAGCAGAAAATGGGGTAGGGCAACAGCAAGGCAGTGGCCAAACCCCATTAGGCAAACACTATATTAGAGCCAAAATTGGTGGAGAATGCCCTTTAAATGCCGTGCTTGTCGGGCGTCGCTTTACGGGTGAAATCTACACGCCGCAGCTGGCTAAACAATACCCTCATCGTGACTGGATTTTGTCCCGTATTCTTTGGCTATGTGGCTGTGAAGTGGGCATCAATCGGTTGGGGAATGTGGATACCATGCGTCGTTATATCTATATTCATGGCACGCCGGATACCGAGCCGATGGGGGAACCTCACTCTCATGGCTGTATACGGATGCGAAACCAGGATTTAGTCGAACTTTTTAATGCGATCCCTGTGGGGACGCCTGTGCTTATTAAGCGTTAGTTGATCAAGGATTCAGTATGCGTTCTGGACCATTTGTGATTGACATTGCCGGCACCCAGTTGACCGAAGAAGATGTGCAATTACTCCATGACAACAGGGTCGGTGGGCTGATTTTATTTAGTCGTAATTATCAGCATCGACAACAACTTGTGGATTTAATACAGCAGGTGAGGGCTTTGCGTCCTGATTTGCTTATTATGACTGATCAGGAAGGTGGTCGTGTGCAGCGCTTTAAGGCTGAGTTTACACGTATTCCTGCAATGGGGCGCTTAGTTAAAGCGGCACAACACGAAAATATTGAGGTTCCAGCATTATTACGTGATGTTGGGTGGTTGTTAGCCAGTGAGTTATTAGCCTGTGGTATTGACTTAACGTTAGCTCCTGTCGTGGATTTAGATCGAGGCATCAGTACAGTAGTGGGTGATCGAGCTTTTGCTGAAGACCCACAATGTGTAGTTGAGTATGCCGGTGCCTTTATTGAGGGGTTAACTGCAGCAGGCATGTCAGCTTGTATCAAACATTTTCCAGGTCATGGTGGGGTAGCGGAAGATAGCCATCATCATCAGGTTGTTGATGAGCGTACCTTTGAAGACATTATGTCTACTGATGGCTTAACGTTTAAAACATTTATCAGGCAAGGTATTCCTGCGGTAATGGCTTCTCATGTCATTTTTCCAAAGGTTGCCGCAGAGCCAACAGGCTTCTCTCATTATTGGTTAACGACCATTTTGCGCGAAAAACTTGGCTTTAAGGGCGTTATTTTAAGCGATGACTTGTCTATGCAAGGGGCAAGTTGGCTAAATGGCAGTGCAGTTGCTCAAGCACAAGCCGCAATTGATGCAGGCTGTGATTTGTTATTGGTGTGTAATCAACGAGCCAAAGTCTTACAGCTGCTTCAGCAGACAGCTTTTGCTCAGCTTGATTGTGGAAACCAAATCCGTACACTGCGTTCGAATAATTATGTTGATTTTGACCAGTTACAAAAAGATGCGCGCTGGGTAGAGACCCGAGCACGCTTGATGCGGTGGAGTTATGACTGAGGACGTTGATAAGGCGGTAACCAACTTCTGGCAATACTTTGACTTTATTAAAAGCCAAGATATTTGGGTTTATCAGGTATTTACGGTGGTGTTTTTAACACTGCTGGCAAATTTTATTGCCCGACGAGTGTTGAATAAGCTAGCAATACAGTTAGAAAAAACCGTTAATGTCTGGGATGACGCGTTAATCGCAGCAGCACGGAAACCTCTTGAAATCCTGATCTGGGTGATAGGTTTAAGCTGGGCAGCCGAAATTACGCGTAAAGTGTCGCATGCTGTGGTGTTTGATATTATTGAGCCGGCACGCCAAGTGATTGTGATTGGACTAATCACGTGGTTTCTTGTGCGCTTAATACATAATATTGAGCAAACACTGATCGCACCACCTTCTCATCGCCAGCCGATGGATGCAACGACTGTATCGGCTATTGGCAAGCTGCTAAGGGCAGCCGTTATTATTACTGCAGTACTTGTTGTACTTCAGTCATTAGGGTACAGCATATCGGGTGTGCTGGCTTTTGGGGGAATTGGTGGTATTGCTGTTGGTTTTGCAGCAAAAGATTTATTAGCCAATTTTTTTGGTGGGTTGATGATTTATTTAGATCGACCTTTCAAAGTCGGTGACTGGGTTCGCTCTCCAGATAAAAATATTGAGGGTACCGTTGAGCATATTGGTTGGCGGTTAACTTGTATTCGTACTTTTGATAAACGACCTTTATATGTTCCTAACTCAACATTTGCCAATATCTCGGTTGAAAACCCTTCAAGAATGTTGAATCGACGGATCTATGAAACCATTGGTGTCCGTTATGATGATGCCAATAAAGTCCAGCCGATTATTGAATCAGTGAAAAGTATGCTGGAAAGTCATCCTGATATTGATACCCGGCAAACCTTGATTGTTAATTTTAATGCGTTTGGGCCATCCTCACTGGATTTCTTTATTTACACGTTTACCAAAACGACAAACTGGGTCGAATACCATAAAATTAAGCAGGATATTCTGCTAAAAATTCTAAAAATCATTGCTGAGCACCAGGCAGAGGTAGCCTTTCCAACACAAACGGTCCATTTACCTGATGCATTACAGGTTAATACAGCAAATGGTTTACATCATCCTGATAATAAAGTTGCATTAGAACACGGAGATTAACACATGCCGTCGATGGCTGTTATTGGGGGCACGGGGCTGACGCAGTGGCCAGAATTGGAGCTAAAGGATACCGTTTCGCACGAAACTGTTTATGGTAATCCATCTGCGCCTATTACTATTGCCAAGTTAGGGAATGTTGAGGTTGCTTTCTTGGCACGCCATGGCTGTCCTCACCAGTTTGCGCCACATCGTATTAATTATCGAGCGAATATCGCTGCGTTAAAGAAGCTTGGCGTGAATCAGATTTTTGCCGTAAATGCGGTGGGGAGTATCTGCTCAGAAATACCACCTGAGAGTATTGTAATACCTGATCAAGTAATTGATTACACCTACGGCCGTGAACATACTTTTTTTCCTGGCGATGATCAGCCAGTGCATCATATTGATTTTACTGAGCCTTTTAGCCCTAACTTGAGGGACCGGCTGTTGCAGACCGCTCAGGATATTCAGTTATCAGTTACAAAAAAAGCTGTATATGGTTGTACTCAAGGCCCACGTTTAGAAACGGTTGCCGAAATCAATCGTTTAGAGCGAGATGGCGTTGATATTGTTGGCATGACAGCTATGCCAGAGGCGGCCTTAGCGCGTGAGATGGAAATGGACTACGCGAGTATAGCCCTAGTTGTCAATATGGCGGCTGGACGAAGCTCAGGGATTATAACCATGGATGAAATTGAGCTGGCGTTAGCTAAAGGTATGCAAAACGTTAAACGTCTATTGCTGGCGACCCTTAACCGATAAGTATTGGACTGACATACGGATTGATCTGATGCCATTAATGATTATGAGGCGGGTTTTTCCTGTGACGGTAAAATAGGTGTCAACTTGATAATTACGCCAATAACAGGGCTGTCAATGTAGTGCAGTGTTTTTGGCGTAACCACTTCGGTTTGCTGCAAACTGTAGTTGGCTTTCAGTTCGTAGCGCAGGTCATCTGGACTGGCTGAGGCTAGCCAGCGCTCCTCGGCAGTCATTTCTGCTTCATCCTCAAATTCCATAACATTCCAACGATGCTGGCGTGCGGCTTGCTGCTTGGTCGGGGCGCTTACTTCAAATGTGCGAAACCACAAGTCGACCTTGAGCTGGTAAACATGCTCAAAAGGTTGAATTTGTATGGTGCCAATAAGTTCGGGCTGGTCTTCATAGTACTGTCCACCCTCTATGCGGATAGGTTCAGCTTGTTGGTAGGGTTGCATCCAACCGGCATAGGTCAGCACAAAAAATGTGTGGTTGCGTTGTAGTTTTTGTACAGTTGTGGACAAGGTTTGTTGATCTTTCTGAAGTGCTGGATAAGTAGTACGGGCGGTTAAGTTGCTCCCAATGTTGCTCAGGGATTGATCAGAAAGGTAAGCGTAGTGTGTGGGAAGGGGGTGTTTATTGAGTGCGGGCCAGTTTTCCAGTGTATCTTCGTTAAACTCTTGCTGAACGATAATGACTTCGACTTGCAGCCATTCGGGTAAAGGCTCTGTTAAGCTGTTTGCTGCAGGTTTGCTTGGTTGTGCTGTTGCCGCCAGGCAGGCAGCAACAGTCAACAGCGCTCCTGTTAGGATGAGTAATCGTGAGCATCCAATGCTTTGCATTTTCAAGTTGTTAGCTTATTCCATTCAATAATCACACCCTAAGCTTAGCCAGAGGCTAGTCAGTTTACCCATTAAAACAATGGATATGCCAAAAACAGTGAATACGCTCTTTAACAGTGATCACCGGGACTAGCTTGCCAGCAGAGTCATAACCTGCTGGGTAGTTTTTAAGCGCAGATCAGGAGAAGGCATGTCTTCAAAATATTTAAAGATGGTCGCGCCTTCCAGTCGGTAGCGATAAGGGTGAGCCTGTACCAGTTGCACAATTTTTAATGGGTCTACTTGAGGTTCACTGCCAAACTCCAGACGACCCGTTTCTGCTCCAGTATCGATTTTATGGATACCGAGCTTTTGCGCTAACAGCTTAAGCTCTGTTTGCCTGAACAGGTATTTCGTGGGCTCAGGTAATAAGCCAAAGCGGTCAATCAGTTCCACCTGCAGTTCTTCTAGTGACTCAGTGGTGGTGGCGTTTGCAATGCGCTTATACATCATCAGTCGGGTATGAACATCGGCAATGTAATCGTCAGGCAGTAAGGCGGGTACCCGTAAATTCACTTCAGGGCCTTGTTGTAAAGGTTTATCCAAGTCAGGGGTTTCACCTTTTTGAATGGATGCAACAGCACGCTCTAACATTTCCATATACAAGCTGAAACCCACAGATTGAATCTGCCCACTTTGTTCATCACCTAGCAACTCACCAGCACCCCGTATCTCTAAGTCATGGGTCGCTAAGGTAAAGCCAGCGCCTAGTTCATCTGCTACAGAGATAGCATCCAGGCGTTTTACGGCATCATCAGTGACTTTTTTCGATTCAGGCGTGAGTAAGTAAGCGTAAGCCTGGTGGTGGGAACGGCCAACCCGACCACGTAACTGGTGCAGTTGTGCTAAACCAAATTTATCTGCCCGGTCGATAATGATGGTGTTAGCGCTTGGGATATCGATACCGGTTTCAATGATCGTAGTACACACCAGCAGATTGCTGCGCTTATGGTAAAAGTCAGACATGACTTGCTCTAGCTCTCGCTCCCGCATTTGCCCATGACCAATGGCAATACGAGCTTCGGGTACCAGCTCGGTAAGTTCTTCGGCGACTTTCTCAATGGTTTTGACTTCATTGTGTAAGTAATACACCTGCCCACCACGTAGCAGCTCACGGAGAATGGCTTCTTTAATCAAGTGTGAGTCAGAGGGACGGACAAAGGTTTTTACCGATAACCGGCGTGCTGGTGGCGTAGCGATAATCGATAAGTCTCGCAGGCTGGCCATCGCCATATTTAAAGTACGTGGAATGGGGGTGGCGGTAAGGGTCAGTATATCGACTTCAGCGCGCAGGGCTTTTAACTGCTCTTTTTGGCGTACCCCAAACCGATGCTCTTCATCGATAATGATTAAGCCCAAGTTGCGGAAAGTGACAGACCCTTGTAACAGCTTGTGAGTTCCAATGACGATATCCACTTTGCCTTCTTCTAAGGCTGAAAGGGTTTGATTCACTTCTTTACTGCTACGAAAGCGTGAAAGTACCTGAATGTTAACGGGTAAATCGGCAAAGCGATCCTTGAAGCTTTCATAATGTTGCTGGGCGAGTAGGGTGGTGGGGACGAGGACGGCAACCTGCTTGCTGCCTTGCACGGCAATAAACGCTGCTCGCATCGCGACCTCGGTTTTACCAAAGCCCACATCACCACAGACCAGTCGGTCCATCGGTTGAGGCGAGGTCATGTCTTGTATGACGGCTTGAATAGCTGACTGCTGATCAGGAGTTTCCTCAAAAGGAAAGCTGCTGGCAAACTGCTCGTAGCTAAGCTCGGGCGCAGGAAAGGGAAAACCTTGTCGTGCTGCACGGCGGGCGTAAATATCTAATAGTTCGGCGGCGACATCACGGGCTTTTTCGGCAGCTTTGCGCCGTGCTTTACTCCACTGTTCACTGCCTAGTTTGTGTAAGGGGGCTAACTCATCATCGGCGCCTGTGTAGCGGGAAATTAAATGGAGACTGGAAACCGGCACATAGAGTTTCGCTTCATCACTGTACTCCAGGGTTAAAAATTCAGCCGGGTGATCATCAATGGTGAGCGTTTGCAAGCCACGATACCGGCCTACGCCATGATCAATATGAACAACAGGCGCGCCTATTTTCAGCTCAGTTAAATTCTTAATGATCTGATCACTTTGGTCTTGCTGTTTTCGACGGCGCCGGCGTTGTGCCACCCGCTGGCCAAATAACTCGGACTCAGTAATCAGACACAGGTTTTGATCGGTGAACCATAAACCTTGATCAATAGGCGCCACGGTAATGCCAAAAGCGCTGCTGGTATCATCAGCAAAGGCGTGCCAGTGACTAAAAAATGTAGGGTTGATATTTATTTTTTTAAGATGCTCTAGCAGTGTTTCCCTTCGACCTGCTGACTCAGCGCAAAATAGAATGCGAGGCTTGTGCTCAGCAATAAACGCTTTGAGTAAGTGTAGGGGTTGTTCATGGCGGGCATCCGTTGCCAAAGAGGGTAAGGGGGAACTGGCAAGGTTGGTACGCCCCGACTTTTCTTCAACGGTCTCTTTTTCAAGCTGCAGTCGCGGTAACTGACGACACGCTGAAAAAAACTCATTGCTAGGGACAAACACGCGATGCGGCGGCAGAATGGGTCGCCGAATATCATGACGACGACTTTCGTATCGATTACTGGCTTCTTGCCAAAAACGCTCAATGGCCGGTTCCACATTACCAAATAGGATGGCTTGAACCTGACTGGGTAAGTAGTCAAACAGGGTGGCGCACTCTTCAAAAAATAGCGGCAGATAATACTCTACACCTGCAGGGGCAATGCCATGAGTGACATCTTGATAAACTGGGCACTGTCTGAAGTCCACATCAAATGTTGTACGCCATGCCTGCTTAAAATGATCAATCGCTTTGCGATTGAGTGGAAATTCTTTAGCGGGCAACAGGTGAAGTTCATTAAGCTTTTCTGTTGAGCGTTGTGTTTCAGGATCAAATAAACGTAGGGTTTCAATGGTGTCATCAAATAAATCAATACGTACTGGGGTTTCCAAACCCATTGGAAATATATCCATAATACTGCCTCTTACCGCAAACTCACCGTGCTCATAAACCGTATCAACACAGCGGTAACCAGCACTTTCTAGGCGTTTACGCTCAGTTTCCAGGGCAAACTGGTCGCCAACCGTCAACATAAGGCTGTTTGCTTGTAAGTAGTTGCTGGGCGTAATGCGATGCATCAGGGTCGTGACCGGAACAATAAGAATACCTTGATGCACTTGGGGCAAACGGTAAAGGGTCAGTAATCGTTGTGAAATAATATCCTGGTGTGGGGAAAAGCTATCATAGGGGAGTGTTTCCCAGTCAGGAAAAGACAACACAGGAAGTGTGTTGTCGGCTAAAAACAACCCTAGTTCACGTTCAATCTGGTTCGCACTGGCCGTGTCTGGGGTAATGATCAGACTTAATCCATTAAATTGGTGAGCGGCTGTGGCGACAGCCCAGCTGGTTGTCGCACCCTGTAAGTTGCCAAGAAAACGTCGATCACCACGATGCGTGGGTAATTCCAGAGTCGTATGTTGAACGGTCATTGACTTACCAGTTTGTCCTACAAAAATTCAGATAATCTTTCCAACCACGCATCATACGCGAGATATGGGATATAACGCACGCCGAGTATTAAGAATAACCCGTCACTGAGTTGCGTTGCCGGTAGCGAGCCTCGATAATATACGCGCTTATAACCTAGAGTGTGTATCGACAAAAAACAATACCGTAGTGTATTGGCTAACAAATAAAGGTAAAAAATCGTGAATCAAAAAATACAGCATGACTGTTTCCAGGATTGGAAAAAACGTGAAGCGATGGCTGAGGCCATGATCCCGCTAATTGGCAAGCTGTATCGTGAGCACAATGTCGTGACTTCCATTTACAGCCGACAAATCATTAACCGCTCGGTCATTGATATTATTAAAGCCCACCGTTTTGTTCGCCAGATTGAAGCAGAAGAACTGGCTATTGAAGACAGCTTCCCGATTCTCCAACTGCTCACGGATTTAAACTTAGGGCCAGCACATATTGATGTGGGCAAGTTAGCTATTAAATTCAAGAAGCAACAACAAACACAGGACCTGGCTACCTTTGTCCGTCAAGAGGTTGCAGATGTGATTGACAAACACCCTGGAGGCGATGGTAAAGGCCAGGATGTGGTGTTATACGGTTTTGGTCGTATTGGTCGTTTGGTGGCCAGAATATTAATTGAGCGTGCAGGGAGTGGTGATGGGCTAAACCTCAGAGCTATTGTGGTGCGTAAAGGCGGGGCTAAAAATGATTTACTTAAACGTGCCAGCCTCCTGCGCAGGGACTCTATCCATGGCTCATTTGGCGGAACCATAACCATTGATGAAACCAATAATGCGATCATTGCCAATGGTACATTTATTCAAGTGATTTATGCCAATTCACCTGCTGAGGTAGACTATGCTCAGTATGGTATAGACAATGCTGTCGTGGTGGATAACACCGGTATTTGGCGTGATGAAGGAAGCTTATCCCAGCACCTTAAGTGTTCTGGTGTGAGTCGCGTGTTATTAACAGCTCCAGGCAAGGGCGAATTGAAAAATATTGTGCAAGGGGTGAATCATCAGTTAATTACCGCAGATGATAAAATTGTGACGGCAGCTTCTTGTACGACCAATGCCATTGTCCCTGTGCTTAAAGCGGTTAATGATCAGTTTGGTATTGAACACGGTCATGTAGAAACCGTTCACTCCTATACCAATGACCAGAATCTTATTGATAACTACCATAAGGCTGACCGCAGAGGCCGAAGTGCGCCGTTGAATATGGTAATTACGGAAACAGGAGCGGCGAAAGCGGTGGCCAAAGCGTTGCCAGAGTTGAAAGGTAAGTTGACCGGCAATGCGATACGTGTACCCACACCGAATGTTTCTTTAGCTATTCTTAATTTAACGTTGAATAAAGACACAACAGCTGATGAGCTTAATAATTACTTACGAGAAATTTCACTTTACTCAGAGCTGCAAAAGCAGATTGATTATGTCAACTCGCCAGAAGTAGTGTCGTCTGATTTTGTTGGTTCTCGCTATGCTGGCATTATTGATGGAGAGGCAACCATAGCAGACAACAACCGTTGTGTACTTTATGTGTGGTACGATAACGAGTACGGCTATAGTTTTCAGGTGAATCGAATACTGCAAACGTTGGCTAATATTCGTTATCCCATGTTTCCAAAACCATAAAATTTGAATCAAAACCCTGTGGCTTTGCCATCGGGTTTTGTTCGCTGTTGCTCCGCAGTACCGCAAAATCTGAATAAATACGGCGTTATAGGTGGCATAATTTCGACTGCATCATTATAATGCTGGCGATTTTTCTGTGGGGTAATAACTCTAATTAGCCTGATGATGCTCATGTGAACCGCATTGTAAGATATCCCTAGAAATGGGTTTTGACCTACAAGGCATTATGATTTTAACGTGAGCCTATGAGCTCATAAGTAAGTCATGCTTCTCAGCGCAACCACTTGACTGAACAATACAACAACAAGTGTCAGTCGTCCGTGATGGGTTAATTAGGGTAACCTTGAACGTTCAACCAGTGATAGGCATTACGTATGATCAACATCAAACGGGGCCTTGATTTACCGATCACAGGATCGCCACAGCAGTCCATTGATGCTGCACGTCGCCCAGTCCGCTCTGTAGCGGTGCTTGGCCGTGACTATGTTGGTATGAAACCAACCATGGCCGTTGCTGAAGGTGATCGGGTAAAGACAGGACAGGTTATCTTTTCTGATAAAAAAACACCGGGCGTACTTTATACTGCTCCTGCAAGTGGAGTAGTGACCGCGGTCAATCGAGGTGAAAAACGGGTATTCCAATCGCTTGTGATAGAAGTTGATGGTGATGATGCTGAAACATTTGCCAGCTATGAGCCAAAAAACTTTGATCAACTGACACCAGCACAAGTACAGGAGAACCTGGTTCAATCTGGCTTATGGACAGCTTTCCGGACTCGTCCTTTCAGCAAAGTGCCAGCGCCAGATACTAGGCCACACTCCATTTTTGTCACGGCAATGGATACCCATCCGTTGGCTGCAGACCCTGCTGTCATCATTCAAGAGTATCAAGATGACTTTGTGCAGGGGCTGAAAATTATTGCTAGGCTCACTTCAGGCAAAGTATTTGTTTGTCACGGTGACAATGCTTCAATTAATGTAGGGCAAGCGCCAGCCTCATTCCATAGTTTCTCTGGACCGCATCCTGCGGGCTTGCCTGGAACCCATATTCACTTCCTAGATCCTGTAGGCACTAACAAAACCGTTTGGCATATTGGCTATCAGGATGTCATTGCCATTAGCCGTCTGTTTACTACAGGTAAACTATGGGTAGAGCGCGTCGTATCACTGGCAGGCCCTCAAGTGACTAAGCCTCGGTTGGTAAAGACTCAGCTGGGCGCTAACCTCACTGACCTTGTTCAAGGTGAAGTTTCTGATAAGGCCAATCGTATAATTTCAGGCTCTATTTTTGGCGGCTCAACAGCTAAAAATGAACTGGCATTTCTAGGTCGTTACCATAATCAGGTTGTGGTGCTTGAGGAAGGTTACAAGCGCGAATTCATGGGATGGTTGGCTGCTGGACAAGAAAAGCACTCAGTTATGAATGTGTTTTTATCCAAACTTTCAGCGAGCAAACGGTTTTCCTTTACCACTACAACCAATGGTAGTGTCAGAGCCATGGTGCCCGTGGGGAATTACGAAAAAATCATGCCACTGGATATTTTACCTACGCAGTTACTTCGGTCACTGATCGTTGGTGATACGGAAATGGCTCAAAAATTAGGCTGTTTGGAGCTTGATGAAGAAGATTTGGCATTGTGCAGCTATGTATGTGCTGGCAAATATGAGTACGGGCCAATCTTACGTGACAACCTGAATCGTATTGAGCAGGAGGGTTGAAGATGAGCTTGCGACAGTTTCTCGACAAAATAGAACCTAACTTTCATAAAGGGGGCAAGTACGAAAAGTGGTATGCGCTTTATGAAGCTGCAGATACTATTTTTTATACCCCTGGTAAAGTCACTGGTGGCACAGCACATGTCCGTGATGGTATTGACCTAAAGCGGATTATGATTACCGTTTGGTTTTGTGCATTTCCTGCTATGTTTTTTGGCATGTACAACGTGGGCTTGCAAGCACTGCAGGCGATGCCAACAGTAGGTGTTTCTGAAGTAGATGGTTTGCGTGGTGCATTTATCAGCCTGTTCAGCAGCTATGATGTTAATAGCTGGTGGGACTGTTTGATATACGGTGCAGCCTACTTTTTACCAGTTTATATCGTGACCTTCGTTGTCGGTGGTTTTTGGGAAGTATTATTTGCTTCAGTTCGTGGTCATGAGGTAAATGAGGGCTTCTTTGTAACCTCAATCTTATTTGCCTTGATCTTACCGCCAACCATTCCTTTATGGCAGGTTGCGTTGGGTATTTCCTTTGGTGTGGTAATTGGTAAAGAAGTTTTCGGCGGAACCGGTAAAAACTTTCTTAACCCAGCACTCACAGGGCGAGCTTTCTTATTCTTCGCTTATCCTGCGCAATTATCTGGTGATGCGGTTTGGACAGCAGTTGATAATTTCACAGGAGCAACAGCTTTAGGTGTAGCGGCTGCTGATGGTATGGACGCGCTGCAAAATACCTATACCTGGGCACAAGCTTTTGTCGGTACGATCCCTGGCTCAATTGGTGAGACTTCTACCTTAGCCATTATGCTAGGTGGCTTCGTGCTACTGATTACGGGTATTGCTTCTTGGCGGATTGTGTCTGGAGTGATGATTGGGATGATTGCCACATCACTGCTATTCAATGCTATTTCCTCTGAATCCAATTATATGTTTGCCATGCCTTGGTACTGGCATCTGGTATTGGGTGGCTTTGCCTTTGGTATGTTCTTTATGGCCACAGACCCTGTTTCAGCGTCAATGACGAATACAGGTAAATGGTACTTTGGTGGTTTGATTGGTGTAATGGTGGTGTTGATTCGGGTCATTAACCCCGCTTTCCCTGAAGGAATGATGTTAGCCATTCTATTTGCCAATCTGTTTGCGCCGTTAATTGACCATTTTGTGGTGCAAGCGAATATCAAGCGGCGGGAGGCGAGACTCAATGTCAGCTAATGACTCAATCAAGAAAACGATTACCGTTTCTGTCCTGCTGTGCTTGGTCTGCTCTGTTTTAGTTTCCGGTGCAGCGGTAATGTTGCGGGATACTCAGAAGCAAAACAAACAGCTGGATAAACAGCGTAGTATTC
The DNA here is from genome assembly GCF_000428585.1 of Zooshikella ganghwensis DSM 15267. Classification (GTDB taxonomy): domain Bacteria; phylum Pseudomonadota; class Gammaproteobacteria; order Pseudomonadales; family Zooshikellaceae; genus Zooshikella; species Zooshikella ganghwensis. The sequence goes on from NZ_AUAF01000035.1 coordinate 16,956, forward strand.
TGGAAATTGCGGGCTTGATGCAGCCAGACAAGTCTATTGCAGAGCAGTTTGCGGCGATTACCCCGAAAATTGTTGATCTGCAGTCAGGCCAGTTTACGGATGAGATTAATGCCAGTGGCTATGACCAGCGTAAAGCTGCAAAAGACCCGAAGCAGTCTGACATCGTGCCAGCTGATCAGGATATTGCCAGCATTAAGCGCAAAGCGCATTACGCGACAGTTTATGTGGTAGAGAAAAACAATAGCATTGATACCATCATTTTACCGGTTCATGGCTATGGACTCTGGTCAACAATGTATGGCTTTCTGGCCTTGAAAGGGGATACCAAAACGGTTGTGGGCTTTGGCTTCTATGATCAGGGAGAGACTCCTGGCCTGGGTGGTGAAGTGGACAACCCCAAATGGAAAGCGCTGTGGACTGGTAAAGAGGTGTTTGATGACCAGTTTAAAGTGAAGATTAACTTGGTCAAAGGTGCAGCGAACCCGAGTAATCCCAACTTTGACCACCAGGTTGATGGTTTAGCGGGAGCAACGCTAACCACACGTGGTGTTGAAAACCTGCTGCATTACTGGCTGGGTGAAAATGGCTTTGGACCTTTCTTGGCAAACTTAAGAGCGGGGAAAGCGTAAAATGAGTACGACCAAAGAAACCATCTTATCCCCCATTTTTGATAACAACCCGATTGCGTTACAAATTCTGGGGATTTGTTCTGCACTGGCGGTAACCAGTAATTTGCAGACAACCGTTGTAATGTGTATTGCACTGACGCTGGTAACGGCCTTTTCCAATATGTCAGTGTCGTTAATCCGCCACCACATACCCAGCAGTATTCGTATTATCGTGCAAATGACGATTATTGCTTCATTGGTTATTGTGGTGGACCAGGTGTTGAAGGCTTTTGCATATAGCATCAGCAAGCAGCTTTCAGTTTTCGTGGGGCTGATCATTACCAACTGTATCGTCATGGGTCGTGCTGAAGCCTTTGCTATGAAAAACCCACCCATCCCCAGCTTCATCGATGGTGTTGGTAATGGATTAGGGTACAGCATTATTTTGCTGACCTTAGGATTTATTCGAGAGCTGTTTGGGGCAGGTAAATTGTTTGGTGTTGAGATTCTGCCGCTGGTGAGTGAAGGTGGATGGTATCAACCCAATGGCATGCTGCTCTTACCACCTTCAGCGTTCTTTTTAATTGGTTTACTGATTTGGGGCCTCCGAACTTGGAAGAAGAGCCAAGTGGAACAGCCTGACTATAAACTGGCCGCTCACAGCAAGTATAAGGAGGCTATGTAATTATGTTTGAACATTACATTAGCTTATTCATAAAGGCTGTTTTTATTGAAAATATGGCACTGGCATTCTTTCTGGGAATGTGTACGTTTCTTGCCATTTCTAAAAAGGTTCAGGCGGCTATTGGTTTGGGAATAGCGGTCATTGTGGTATTGGCAGTAACAGTACCAGTCAATAACCTCCTTTATCAGCATGTTTTAAAAGAAGGGGCTTTAGCTTGGGCGGGCTTGCCTGATGTTGATCTGTCTTTTCTTGGTTATTTAAGTTACATCGGTGTGATTGCAGCTATTGTGCAGATACTGGAAATGGTGCTGGATAAGTATGTGCCTGCACTCTACAACGCGCTAGGTGTTTTCTTGCCTTTGATCACCGTTAACTGTGCCATTTTGGGTGCTTCTTTGTTTATGGTCGAGCGAGACTATACCTTTGCAGAAAGTACCGTATACGGTATTGGCGCAGGTGTAGGCTGGGCGCTGGCTATTGTCGCTCTGGCCGGTATCCGAGAAAAACTCAAGTATAGCGATGTCCCAGAAGGGTTACGTGGCTTAGGTGTAACATTTATTACTGTTGGTTTGATGTCATTAGGCTTTATGTCTTTCTCTGGCGTTCAACTCTAAGCAGTTATGTGGACCAACAGTGAATGAATAATAAGGAAACGATATGTCAGGTATCAGTGTAATCCTGCTCGGGGTTGCCATGTTTACAGTCATCGTCCTTGCACTGGTGGCAGTAATCCTGGTAGCCCGCTCCAAGCTGGTGAGTACCGGTGATGTCACCATTAACATTAATGATGATCCCGAGAAATCAGTAACAACGGCGGCTGGAGGTAAACTACTGCAGACGCTAGCTGAGAATAACATTTTCTTGTCATCGGCCTGTGGCGGTGGTGGCTCTTGTGCTCAGTGCAAGTGTAAGGTGCTCGATGGTGGCGGTTCAATTCTGCCGACTGAAGAGTCTCACTTTAACAAGCGGGAAGCGAATGAAGGTTGGCGCTTGGCTTGCCAGGTTCCAGTCAAGCAGAACATGCAAATTGAAGTCCCCGAAGAGTTTTTTGGGGTTAAAAAGTGGGAATGTACGGTTAAGTCAAACCACAATGTGGCGACCTTTATCAAAGAGTTGGTGCTGGAGTTACCAGAGGGTGAGGTTGTCAATTTCCGGGCGGGTGGCTATGTCCAGTTGGAAGCGCCACCTCATGAAGTTCATTATAAGGACTTTGATGTTGAAGAAGAGTACCGTCCGGACTGGGATAAGTTTAACCTGTGGCAGTACGTCTCCAAGGTGGATGAGCCTGTTATCCGGGCCTACTCAATGGCGAATTATCCTGAAGAAAAGGGTGTTCTGAAGTTTAATATTCGGATTGCTTCACCACCGCCTGGCTCAGATGTGCCACCCGGTAAGATGTCTTCCTGGGTGTTCAACCTTAAGCCTGGCGATAAAGTGACGGTGTATGGTCCCTTTGGTGAGTTCTTTGCGAAAGACACAGAAGCGGAAATGGTCTTTATCGGTGGTGGTGCGGGTATGGCACCTATGCGAGCCCATATTTTCGACCAGCTCAAACGCTTGAACTCGAAGCGTAAGATGTCATTCTGGTATGGTGCTCGTAGTAAGCGTGAGATGTTTTATATTGAAGACTATGATCATCTTGCCGCTGAAAATGACAATTTTGAGTGGCACGTTGCACTGTCAGATCCTCAGCCAGAAGATAACTGGACTGGGTACACTGGTTTTATCCATCAGGTATTGCTTGAAAACTACTTGAAAGATCACCCAGCACCTGAGGACTGTGAATACTACATGTGCGGGCCACCCATGATGAATGCGGCTGTAATCAAAATGCTGGAAGACTTAGGTGTTGAGCCTGAAAATATCCTGCTTGATGATTTTGGTGGTTAATACTGAGCTGGTTAAAAGTGAACATACTATGTCAGTTTATACTGTCATAATACAAAGCTTTAGATAACGTCAAAAAAGGGTTCGGTCAGCATGATTGAACCCTTTTTTGCTTATGTGAGGCACTCAAGCAATCATTGTTTAGTATCAGTGAGTACTGTAGTGAACATACTTGAACAATATTTGTATGTGAAAAAAAATGTTTTTGGCTGCGCCATTTTATTGTCTCTGCTTGCGCTGTTAACCGGTTGTAATCAGAAGACAATAGAGCAGGTCAGTGGCCCGACGATGGGCACCTCTTATCAGGTAAAGTATATTGCAGGGGATAGCAGTGTAAGTCAGTCAGAAGTGGCACAACGCGTTGATGCTGTGCTGGCTGATATCAATCAGCGTATGTCAACGTACATTCCAACCTCTGAACTTATGCAGTTTAACCAGGCTCCTACTGGTGAGGTGTTTAAGCTCTCGAATGATATCGTGACACTTGTGGCCTTAAGTCAAGAAATCTCGGAGATGAGTGGTGGTCGCTATGATGTAACGGTTGGGCCTTTAGTTAATTTATGGGGGTTTGGTCCCGATAAGCGACCGACAACCATCCCTTCAGATGAAGCACTTGCTGAAGCCTTTGATAAGGTTGGTTATCAGCATGTGAAGGCGGATAAGCAGGCCTCTACCTTACTTAAAGTAAAACCTGTTTTTGTTGATTTATCTTCTATTGCTAAAGGTTATGCTGTCGATAAAGTGGCTGAAGCCCTCGACACGATGGGTATCAACAGTTATTTGGTCGAAGTCGGTGGGGAGTTAAAAATCAAAGGCGAAAAAGCGGCTGGCGTACCTTGGCGTATTGGTATTGAAGAGCCTGCTTTAGGTCAGCGTAAGGCCAGCGCGGCGATTGAAGCACCCGGTAAGGGAATAGCCACATCAGGAGATTACCGTAACTATTATGAAATAGATGGACAGCGCTTCTCTCACACCATTAATCCGCTGACAGGGCGTCCTATTACTCATAAGTTAGCATCTGTGACAGTGGTGCACCCATCTGTTGCGATGGCCGATGGGTTAGCAACCATGTTAATGGTTGTGGGCTACCCTGAGGGTATGGCGCTGGCAAAAGAGCACGATCTTGCGGCCTATTTTATTGTCAAAGAAGGGGAAGGGTTTACCAGTTACCTATCGCCTTCCTTTAAACCGTTTCTTGCGCCCAGTACCAGAGAGGAGTAAGCCATGACTGTTGTGCTGTTAGTGTTTCTCATGATGTTATTGATCATTGTAGGGATGGCTGTAGGGGTGATTTTTGCGCGAAAACCGATCAAAGGTTCTTGCGGAGGCTTAAATACGCTGGGAATGAAAACCGCTTGTGAAGTCTGTGGCGGCAATCAGGATAAATGTAAAAAAAATACGCAGCGTAATGTCAGTTCAGATAGCCAAGTGGATGAATCCACCACTGAATTTTATGATGCGACTAAATAATTTAGCCGTGAACAATACTGCTTCAATAGCATTTAAATGTGGCCAGATATTCTGGAACCCGCAGCCTTAAGAAGCAGTATATTTCTTTATTACAAAGTACTTGTGATGAAGCAGTCATTTAGCCTAGCAAGAATACTTAAGACTGATGGAGTGCCATGGTGGGTGTCACAAATTATGATGTGGTTGTATTAGGGTCTGGACCTGCTGGAGAAGGTGCTGCAATCAATGCACGCAAACTGGGAAAGCGGGTTGCTTTAATTGAACAGCAGCAACAGCTTGGTGGTAACTGTACACACTGGGGGACTATCCCCTCTAAAGCGTTACGTCATGCTGTAAAAGAAATTATTAGTTTTAACACTAAGCCCATGTTTCGCGAGATTGGTGAGCCACGTTGGTTCAGCTTTCATAATGTACTGAAGAATGCAGAAAAAGTGATTGCGAAGCAGGTTAAGTCAAGAACTCAATATTTGGCCCGTAATCGCATTGATATTTTTTTTGGGCGGGCAAGCTTTGTTAATGAAAATACCATTGAGGTATTAGATCGAAATGGTACAGTCCAGCACCTGGAAACCAAGCAAACCATTATTGCTACAGGCTCTCGGCCTTACCGTCCTGCTGATATTGATTTTAGCCATCCACGTATTTATGACAGCGATACTATCCTGAGTTTAAAGCACACACCTCGCCGGATTGTGATTTATGGTGCAGGTGTTATTGGTTGTGAATATGCCTCTATTTTTAGTGGCTTAGGGGTAAAAGTCGACTTAATCAATACCCGCGATAAACTGTTGTCTTTTTTGGATGAAGAAATATCAGATGCGCTGAGCTATCACCTGCGACATATTGGGGTGGTGATTTGGAATAATGAAGAGTACGAAAAGGTTGAAGGGGTGGACGATGGTGTCATTATCCATCTTGGCTCTGGTAAACGCTTTAAAGCCGATGCCTTGCTGTGGGCCAATGGGCGGACAGGTAATACTCAGGGGATGGGCCTGGAAAATATTGGCTTAATGCCTAATAGCCGGGGCCAGCTGGATGTTAATGAACATTATCAGACGGTGTTAGAACATATTTATGCGGCAGGTGATGTGATTGGCTGGCCCAGCTTGGCAAGTGCTGCATTTGACCAAGGTCGTTCAGCCGCTGGTAATGCGGCAAGCACTGAGCAATGGCGATTTGTAAATGATGTACCTACGGGGATTTATACGATTCCTGAAATAAGCTCTATTGGTATGACGGAACAAGAGCTGACCTCGGCAAAAATTCCTTACGAAATTGGCCAAGCCTACTTTGAGGCGATGGCTAGAGCACAAATCAGTAATGAAACCGTCGGCATGCTAAAAATTCTGTTTCATCGTGAAACCCTGGAGATTTTGGGCATTCATTGCTTTGGTGATCAAGCATCAGAAATAGTACATATTGGTCAGGCGATTATGAGTCAGAAAGGCGAGGCCAATAGTTTACGTTATTTTGTTAACACCACCTTTAACTACCCAACAATGGCAGAAGCGTATCGAGTGGCCGCACTTGATGGGTTAAACCGTTTATTTTAAATATCGATAGGGCTGCACAGAGCTTACTCATTACCTACCATCAGTTCTCCAAATGAAGGTAACGAGTAGGCCAGTCGGTAATAATGCTATCAACTTTGCAGTCAAGCATGCGCTGTATATCCTCAGCCTCATTTACCGTCCACGTTGATACTTCCAGTTGATTGGTTTTAGCTTCCGCGACTAGGGTTGGATTACAACGTTTGTGGTAAAGCACCAAGAGTTGACAATTAAATGCCTGGGCTAAGCGAAGGGGGTGAGGATGATGTTCAATCACCGCACCCAGCCGATATGACCGATCGAGGCCTTGAATATAGTCTAAGCAGTGCCAAACTCCTGACGTGATGACGACATCACCACGAGGTTGATGATGCGCGAGCCACTGGTGAGCAGCCTCTGCAACAGCATAAGCCTCTGCCCGGTTGTCTGCTTTTAGCTCCAGTTGCAGATGTTCAATTTCAGGACATGCTTCAACCAGTGAACTTAGGGATGGAATCTGAGCAGATTGAGGCCATCCCTTAAGTCCATAACGGGCATCAAGCATTCTCAGCTGATCATAGGTGTGGGCAGCGACTCTTCCTTGTCCATTCGTCGTTCGGTTAACGGTGCTATCGTGGATAACCACTAATTGATGATCCTGACTCAATCTTAAATCAAGCTCAAAGTGGCGAACACCTTGGTCAATAGCATGTCGAAAACCTGTAAGGGTATTTTCAGGTGCCTCATTCCGAGCACCACGATGTCCAATAATCAGCATTACAAATAAAGGTTATGGATTACGATGAACGACGCTATGTAACACCTGCTGACGGTCAAAATACACAGTGAATTTGTCATATTCCCAACGAGTAATAGTCGGCTGGCCAACTGAGTGAGTGGCTTTAGGTTCACCAAACTGGTGACGTACCTGCTGCTCAGTTAAGCCGTGATGGGGAAGATCTCCCACCTGAGACTGTTGCTTTTGATCTGCTATGTTAACGGTTTCACCCCAGCAGCTAAGGCTTAAAAAGAGTGTAAGACTGCTAATCACTAATGACTTCATGATGAATACTCCTAGACAGATTGATCAAGCCTTGCCCGGCGTTGCTGGGCCTGGAATTGAATAACATGTTTCGCTAACAGTTGTCTATCACTGTCACTGATGCATTCAAATGTGATGTGGTTTGTGTAGGTTTTATTCGCTTCTTCACAAGATACAATCTGTCCTGATAATAGCATTCCTGCATAAGAAGGAAATAAAACAAGTTTTATGGCAATATACCCTCCCTTTGGTAAAGGTGCTGATGAGCTGAAGGCGATACCGCCTTCACTTAAGTTGACAGACTGGCGTGGCAATGAAGCAATGTCTTCACTGCAAGCGGCAATGATACGGCTGAGTAACTGAATACGGCGATCAATATTCTTTAGGTAATTCGCTACTTGGCGGTCTTGCTCGTGAATTGAACGTAATATTTGCTGTGATTCAGCTTCAATTGTCTGCATTTCAGTTATTAGTTGAAATTGCTCAGAAGTGTCACTGAAGGGAAAGGCTGCTGCACCAGGCGCAATGAGTTCTGGCATGAGTTGATACTCGATGGCAACAATGTCATCGATACGGAAGTAGTCGCGGTGATCTTGTGCATCGTCAGCCATAGCTAACCAAACCATTATTGTTCGTTTTTGCATTCAAGAATATCTGTTTTAGAGTGTAGCAGCCATTTATTGAGGGCTAAGGCAAAACTGCATGTTTAAACCATTACCATTGTTTATTGGGCTGCGATATACCGCAGCAAAGCGGCGCAATCACTTCATCTCGTTTACCTCGCTGATATCACTGATTGGCCTGGTACTGGGGGTGATGGTCTTGATCATTGTGTTATCTGTAATGAATGGCTTTGACCGTGAGTTGAAGCAGCGAATTCTCGGTATGGTCCCTCATGCAAAAATCACCAAGGTGTATGGCACCATCTCTGACTGGGAAAGCTTAATTCAGCAAATGGAAAACTCACCTCGGGTGATCAGTGCGGCGCCGTTTAATAATACTCAAGGCATGCTGACCAGTAATGGGCGTGTGCAGCCTGTTGCCATTTATGGGGTAGCACCAGACTATGAGCAAAAGGTTTCGATCGTTAATGATCATATGCGAGCGGGTAAACTGGCTGATTTAAAACCGGGTCAGTTTGATATTGTATTAGGTGATATCGTAGCGCGTAGGTTAGGGGCACAAGTAGGAGACAAGGTGACGCTGGTATTGCCTGATGCCTCTGTCAATCCGGCAGGTGTTTTCCCTAGGATGAAGCGCTTTAATGTGGTGGGTATCTTTGAAGTGGGTGCTGAACTAGATAGTTCGCTCGCCATTATACACTTTCAGGATGCTGCAAAGTTATTACGTATCAAGGAAGGCGTGCAGGGTATTCGCTTGAAAATGGTGGACTTATTTACTGCCCGAGAGGATGTTGGCAAGCTCGCAAACATGCTGCATGATCGTTATTACTATAGTGACTGGACCCGTACCCATGGCAGCCTTTTTCAAGCAATCCAAATGGAAAAAACCATGATTGGCTTGTTACTTACCCTGATTGTAGCGGTAGCCGCGTTTAATATTGTGTCTACGTTAGTTATGGTGGTAACCGATAAACAATCAGATATTGCGATTCTGCGTACGTTTGGCGCTAGCACCAAGACTATTATGGGGATTTTCATTGTCCAAGGTTCAGTTATTGGCGTTTCAGGAACGCTACTGGGAGTTATCCTGGGGGTTCTGGTAGGGGCCAATGTACCAGAAATAGTGGACTGGATTGAAAGGACCTTTGAAATACAGTTTTTAAGTGGTGATGTGTACTTTATCGATTATTTGCCTTCCCAATTACAGTGGAGCGATGTAGGTATTATTACTGTCGCTGCTTTGTCTTTAAGCTTTTTAGCAACTCTTTATCCTGCTTACCGAGCATCCCGTACTCAACCTGCAGAGGCTCTGCGTTATGAATAATCAGCATGTACTAGTGTGTCAACAGTTGGTTAAGCGCTATCAGGAAGGTCCTGCTGAGGTTGAGGTGCTCAAGAGAGTCAACTTACAGCTAAGTGCTGGTGAGCGAATTGCGATTGTAGGAAGCTCAGGTTCAGGTAAAACCACTTTGCTGAATCTTTTAGGAGGACTGGATACACCAACGGAAGGTGAAGTGTTATTGGATGGCCAGCAGATTAGTGCTATGGCTGAAAATGAACGGGGACAACTGCGTAACAGCAAGCTGGGATTTGTCTATCAATTTCATCACTTACTGCCTGAGTTCACTGCACTGGAAAATGTTGCGATGCCTTTATTAATGAGGCCTCAAGTTAAGATTAAAACTGTGAAAGAGCAGGCAACAGAGCTGCTGACCCGTGTCGGCCTAAGTCACCGGTTGGAGCATAAGCCCGGAGAGTTATCAGGAGGAGAGCGACAGCGGGTCGCTATTGCCAGAGCACTTGTGACAAAGCCTTGCTGTGTGCTGTTAGATGAACCGACAGGAAATTTAGATCAGCATACAGCACATACTATTCATGAGTTAATGCAGGAACTAAGTCAGACGACAAAAACAGCCTTTTTAGTCGTGACACACGACCTGGCCTTAGCTAATCAAATGGACAGGGTTTTAAAGCTGGTAGAGGGCGAGCTAATTGCTGCTTAGGATTTCAGCATAGAAAAAATATTTAACACCCGAAGCAGGCCTCTTTGAGGCTGCTTCTTACACCGGTTTAATTAGCTAGGCATCGTCTGAGGGAGACTGATACTGGCTGGGGTCAATGGTTTTTCCCAGAGATCGTTTATCAATGCGGCGGTTGCCACCAACCACTTCATAACGAAATACCACCATATCACCTACTACTACCTCAAGGGTTTGCTCTGCAGATAAATAGTTGTAGTTTTCCCCATCAACAGTCAGGGTATGAATATAATATTCTGGCATTCCTAACCATTCTTTATGAGGACCGTCAGTGTTAATGGCTTCCAAAATGCCTTTACCCTGACTTTTTTTCTTACCTTTACGGAAACCTTGGTAACCTTTTCTCATAACACTCAACTACATCAAATTGTTGGTTTAAATAAGCTAATCATTTTGTTGTCGCGTTTTACGTAGCTTTCGACTGTTCCAACTACGGGTGACATGCCAACGCCAGTAGAGGCGAATAGTTAAGTAGCTCACAGCACCAGAAAATAGTCCTGTAATAATAGAGCCAAAATAAAGTGGCTGCCAGATACGCCCAAGTTCATGCTCAAACCACTCAACAGTCATGGTGAACTCTATATCACTTACGGGTGTGCCCAATAAATAACAGCCAACTTTATAAGTGAAGTAAAAAATGGCTGGCATGGTGATGGGGTTGGTAATCCAAACCAATACAACAGATATGGGCAGGTTACAGCGAACAAACATTGCTAAAACACCCGCGACCAACATTTGCATTGGTATTGGTAAGAACGCACAGAAAATACCAACGAAGAAAGCACCAGCAACAGATCGTCGATTTAAATGCCATAAGTTCGGGTCATGAATTCGATCTCCAAGGTAGTGAAGAGAGCGGTTGTTTTTAATTTTTTCGGGACTGGGTAAAAATCGACGGATAAGTTTCTTTGGCATGAAAGGGCTCAACTAACCAAATACTGTCAAAAGCTGGGGTATTATGCCTGTAAAGTTAGCGCTGTACCAATATGTTACATAAAGTTCTACTGGCCTTTATTGCTGGCTGTATAGGTATTGGCTGTTTACCAGTACTGCCCAGTCTTCTAAGCATAGGCATTTTTACAGTTGCAGTCTGTATCTTGTGTGCATGTGTACGTCGCCGAATAATGCTTTGCCTGATAATACTGGCGGGGCTGCTAGGGTTACTACGTGGCTATAGTTTTGGTTATGGTGGATTAGCACAGCAATTACCGAAAAGTGCTGAGCAGCAAGTACTTCAACTTGAGGGAGAAGTGGTTGAAGTTCGACAGCGTAATCATCGCGTCCAAAAACTACTGATAAAAGTTCACGCGTTGATAGCACTCAAGCAGCCGATTAATCCCACACCTGAATATATTTTACTGAGTGATTATCAGGGCAAAGCCAGTTATCAGCCGACGGAAGTGTGGCGCTGGCGTGTAAAATTAAAACGTCCTCATGGTTTTGCAAGTCCTGGAGCATGGGACTATGAGGGGTATTTATTCCAAAAAAGAGTGGGAGCTGTAGGTTATATTCACCAGGCACAGCAACAGTTAACGCCTGCTGGGCATAAAGTTTCCTGGTTTCGCTGGTTTTGGCCTCAGTCTTGGCGTGACCATATGCCTCCTGAGGTTCATGGTGTGCTGACAGCTTTGCTGCTTGGTGATAAACAATATTTGCAAGGAAGTACTTGGGAAGTATTTCGCTCAACGGGAACAGCTCATTTGTTAGTTGTGTCTGGGCTGCATATTGGGTTGATGGCTACACTGGGTTGGCTGTTTGTTCATTGTATTGGGCGCTTTGTCAGCTGGCCATGGCAATTTATCTCACGTCCTCGCTGTGCAGCAATCGTTGCTTTGGCTTTTGCCTGTAGTTATGCACTGCTCGCCGGCTTTTCATTACCAACCCAACGTGCGCTTATCATGGTGGCTATTGCACTATCTGGGGTATTACTTGGTGTGAGGTTTAGACCCGTCACGCTGTGGTTGTCTGCCCTGGCAGGTGTGATTGCCTGGGACCCTTTAGCCTGGATAAGTAGTGGCTTTTGGTTTTCGTTTATTGCCACGGGTATTTTACTCTGGCGTTTTGCAAACCGACCAGGTAAACCTTCATGGTCTTTTCGGTATATATGGCCACAATGTGTTGTGATGGTGGCAGTGCTCCCCATACTGTATAGCCAAGGACAAAGCGTGAGCTGGCTAAGTCCTGTTATCAATATGCTTGCTATACCTTATCTTGGCTTAATTCTATTACCAATGGCTTTGTTAAGTGGCTTATTGACTTTTCTTTCGTTGCCCCCTGACTGGGCTGCTATGCCCGTATCTATTGCTACCCAGGGTTTGCTGCTTGGAATTCACTGGAGTGCTTCCTTAATTACGCCAAAACTAACAATACAGTTGCATGGATTACCCCTGATACTGGCTTGTTTAGGGGCATTGTGGATATTGTTACCTTCAGGATTCCCCGGCCGCTGGCTAGGCTGGTGCTGGTGGCTGCCACTTTTTTGGACACAGCCTGCTGGCGTTGCTCATGGTGGCTTACACTTGGCTGTTTTAGATGTGGGACAAGGCTTGGCTGTTGTGATTAAAACTGAGCATCATCTACTGGTGTATGACACTGGGAAAGCGTTTTCTCCAAGTTTTTCTGCTGCCAAAGCAGTGTTAATCCCATACTTGCAGCAGAAAGGCTGGTTGGCCGTTGATACACTGTTAATTAGTCATGGTGATTTAGATCACAGTGGCGGTATGAAGGATATTATTGAGCAGTTTCCTGTCAGCCGTGTTCTCTCTGGAACACCAGCGCAGCTGCAAACTGATACTTTAGATGTGGAAAAGTGCAAACCTGGACAGCATTGGCAGTGGGATAACGTAAGGTTTCAAATACTCGCAGGTGGAAACATGCACAGGCATGATAATAATGCCGCATCGTGTGTGTTGAAAGTATCTGCAGAAGGATTAAGCGTATTACTTCCTGGTGATATTGGTCAGACAGAAGAACACCGTTTAGTTGAGCAGTATGGTAATCAATTAAAGGCTAATGTGTTGATTGCTGCACACCATGGCAGTAAATATTCTTCATCTATGCTATTTCTTAAACATGTACAACCGACTTTTGTCGTATTTTCTGCGGGTTACCTTAATCCATTTAAACATCCTGCACCTGCAGTATTGAAACGAATTAATGTGTTAGCCAGCAAGGAATTCCAAACCAGTCGGGATGGAACGGTAGAGATAAATTATGATCCTGGACTGGAGTTAATTTCGACTTCATTTTATCGACGTGATGTACGGCATTATTGGTCTGAAAAAGTGAACTGGTAGGTATTCGGTCAAGGGATAGTTTGTGTTAGAGTGTGCGCAACGAAAATGAAGGGGAGAAGTCGTGTTCGAGATCATCAAAGCCGGTGGATGGCTAATGTGGCCAATCCTGATTTGTTCGGTGATGGCGTTGGCAATTTGCATTGAACGTATTTGGACATTACGTGCGACCAAAATTGCCCCCAAGCATACTCTAGCCTTAGTCTGGAAGTGGATCAAAAATAAGCAGTTAGATTCTAAGAAGCTTAAAGAGTTAAAAAGCAACTCTCCTCTTGGAGAAATTTTGGCGGCAGGTTTAGCCAACTCCAAGCATGGTCGGGAGATCATGAAAGAAAGTATTTCTGAAGCAGCTGCTCGTGTTATCCATGAGTTAGAGCGTTATCTGAATACCCTCGGAACGATTGCAGCCATTGCTCCGCTATTGGGCCTATTAGGAACTGTGTTAGGTATGATCGAAGTATTTAACCAGATTGGTGCTGCCAGTGCGTTAGGCAATGTTGATACCTTAGCGGGTGGTATTTCCAAAGCATTGATTACTACTGCTGCAGGTCTAACAGTTGCAATTCCTTCGTTAATGTTTCATCGGTTTTTTGTTCGTCGTGTGGATGAACTGGTAGTGACGATGGAACAGGAGGCCACTAAGTTAGTTGAGGTGGTTCATGGCGATCGTGAAGTGGACTATAGCGAGGTAGGAAAGCAGTGAAATTCCAGCGTCAGACCAGGGAAGATGTTTCCGTCAATTTGACGCCTTTGATAGACGTGGTTTTTTTATTGCTGATTTTCTTTATGGTCACGACTACGTTTACTAAAGAGTCTCACCTGGAAATCGATCTACCTGAAGCTTCAGGTAAACAAGTGGCTGAGCAACCCAAGCAGATAGAAATACTGATTAACCGGCAGGGAAATTACGCTGTGAATTCCCAGGCTCTCGTTAATAATTCTATAGCCACCATCAAAAATGCTTTGCAAAAGGTATCTAATGGAGACACTAGCTTACCTTTAGTCATTACTGCTGATGCGAACACCCCTTATCAAGCTGTAGTAACCGCAATGGATGCAGCAGGGCAAATGGGGTTTGTGCATTTGCGTGTAACCACGAAGCAAAAAGCAGAAGAGTCATCTCCATAATTAAAAGGGCTTTTAATAAGCCCTTTTAATTTTGTGCCGAGTTTTTTAATGTCAATAAAACAGTGCATAACTCAAGCCTGGTATCAGGGGAGTAAGTGGCTATATCCACTATACCCATTGAGTTATTTATTTAAATGTATTGCCCGCCAACGTCGAAAACGCTTCTTATCCTTGCCACCTCCTGCATTATCTAAACCCGTTATAGTTGTTGGAAATATTACTGTGGGTGGTACAGGAAAAACCCCTGTAGTGGCCGCTATTGTTCAGCAATTACAAAAGCAGGGTTTACAGGTCGGTATTATTAGCCGGGGGTATGGTGGCAGTGCTACACAGTACCCGTTGGATGTTAATGACCAAATAGACCCATTACTATGTGGTGATGAACCACTTATGTTAAGGCAAATGACAAAGGTACCTGTAGTGGTTGCTCCTTACCGGTATCAAGCTGCTCAATATCTAATACAACAGTATGCAGTAGATATTATTGTTGCTGATGATGGCTTACAGCACTATCGGTTGCCACGAGATATTGAAGTAGTTGTCATTGATGGACAGCGAGGGATGGGTAATGGTCACTGTTTACCTATGGGACCACTCAGAGAGCCCGTTGACAGGTTGCACTCAGTGGATTTTGTGATTTGCAATGGTGCTTATCAGCCAAAAAGCAACTTACCCGTCTCTGTATTTGAAATGCAGCTTAACCCGGTCAAGCTTTATAATTTAAAGACAGGTGAAGCATATGACGTTCATCATTGGCAGGGGAAAACGGTAGAGGCTGTCGCGGGCATTGGTAATCCCCACCGTTTTTTTGAGACACTGGATAATCTTGGCATTAAGCCTAGGAAGCATGTTTTTGCTGATCATCATCAATATAAGGTAGAGGATTTAGCATTTAACAGTGATCATCCTATTATTATGACCACCAAAGATGCCGTAAAATGCAGTGCATTTGCGAGTGAGCGTTGTTGGTGTCTTGTTGTTGAGGCTGAATTACCAGGGGCATTTTGGACATCATTTTTAGCTAAAACGGCTAGCCTTGCATAATCAGTGGTGTGGTAATGAACTTATTAATAGGTGTGGTTTTTCGAATGTGTGTAACGACTGATGTAACGTTTTTGGCTGGCAAGCAGATAATGAGCTAGTAAACAGGGGAGAGGAATGGATAAAAAACTATTTGAAATATTAGCCTGTCCACTTTGTAAGGGGGCGCTTTATTATGCCCGTGAGCAACAGGAATTAGTTTGCCGACAGGATGGACTCGCATTTCCTATTCGTGATGATATTCCTGTGATGCTTGAGTCGGAAGCTCGAACTTTGACAACTGAAGAGCGGCTTCAAAAAAAATAACAGCAAGATTGGTTTTATTAACTTTACTAGATTTGATGATATATGAACTCAACGGACTACACCGTTATTATTCCCGCACGCTATGCATCAAGCCGATTACCTGCCAAACCATTGGCAGATATTGCAGGAAAGCCAATGGTGCAGCGTGTTTATGAGCAAGCCTGTGCAAGTAATGCAAAACGTGTGGTTATTGCAACAGACCATCCTGATATCGTGGCTGCTGTTCAGAAGTTTGGTGCTGAAGTGTGCTTAACAGATGCTGACCATCCATCTGGCACTGATCGATTGCAGCAAGCGGCCAGTGAGCTAGGGCTGGATGATGATGCTGTTGTGGTTAATGTGCAAGGGGACGAGCCGCTTATTCCTCCAGCGTTAATCGACCAGGTTGCACATAACCTACGTAATGATCGTGATGCTGTGATGGCAACTCTTTGTCAGCCGATTACTGAGCTGGAAATGATGCTAAACCCGAATGTGGTGAAAGTAGTGACAGATGCCAAGCAACATGCACTATATTTTTCAAGAGCAGCTATACCATGGCCTAGAGATGAGTTTGCAGGCCAGCCACAAAACCTTCCTGCGGGCTTGCCCGTAGCCCATCATATTGGCATCTATGCTTATCGTGTTAGCCTACTCAATGATTTTGTTTCTTGGGGAAGTTGCTTATTAGAGCGAACAGAGTCATTGGAGCAGCTGCGTGTATTATGGCATGGTAAGAAAATTCATGTTGCACAAGCGCTGGTAACGCCACCACGAGGTGTGGATACAAAAGATGACTTGCTACGGGTTTGCCAGCTGTTAGGGGAATTGAATTGATTAAGGTGATGTTTGTTTGCCTGGGCAATATCTGTCGTTCACCCACAGCCCATGGTGTTTTTTTGCATATGGTGAAGAGAAAAGGCCTCGCTGACCAAATAGAGGTCATGTCAGCAGGGACCTCTGCCTACCATATCGGTGAGCAACCTGATACACGAAGTCAGCAAGTTGCTGCTGCCAGGGGTTATGATTTATCAATGATTCGGGCGCAACAGTTTATTCAGGAAGACTTTTTTTCAGCAAACTTTGTTCTGGCCATGGATAAAAGTAATTTAGCTTGTTTGCGTGAGCTGTGTCCTCAGGGGCACGAGCAGAAGTTACAGTTGTTTTTAAACTATGCAGGTGTGAATCAGCTAGAAGTGCCTGATCCTTATTATGGTGGTCCTGATGGCTTTAGCGATGTACTTGATCTTGTAGAGCAAGGTGCAAACGGGTTGCTTAAGCATATTTGTCAGCAGTACAGGATTCCATTGTGATAGGTCAGTTAACACTTAAACCTGCCTCCCTTAAGCCATGGCATACCCTAGGTTTTGATGTCAAGGCTAAAGGGATTGTTAATGTTTATAGTGAAGCGGATATTTTTCACGTTCTCTCTTTTGCTAAGCAGCAGGGCCTATCTGTCCTTCCTTTGGGGGAGGGTAGCAATACTATTTTTGCAAAAGATTTTGCGGGAATAGTGATGCGTGTTTGTATACAAGGACGGCGTATTGAGCTGGGAGTAGACGGCAGGTTAATGGTTTATGGCGCGGCCGGTGAAAACTGGCATAGCTTTGTACGTTGGACATTAGCGCAAGGCGCTTATGGTTTAGAAAATCTATCTTTAATTCCTGGCACTGTGGGTGCCAGCCCTATTCAAAATATTGGGGCGTATGGAGTAGAAGTTAAAGATGTGATTGATTGGGTGCGTTACATTGATATTGCTTCAGGTGAAGTCATACATTTGAGTGCGAGTGACTGCTTCTTTGGTTATCGAGATAGTATTTTTAAGCAACAGCTCAGAGATCAAATTGTGATTACAGAAGTTGCTTTTCGTTTGTCTTCAGTTTTTACGCCAAACCTGTCTTATGCAGGATTACAAGGCAGCCATGCCGCTGATGCTTTGCAGTTAAGTGATTATATTGTCGGTGTTCGAAAAGCTAAGCTACCAGATCCACAAACGTTAGGTAATGTGGGGAGTTTTTTTAAAAACCCAATTATCCCTGCAGAACATTACCAGGCGCTAAAGGAGAAATTCCCTAACCTAGTCGCTTATCCTGCTGAAGATGGATATTGGAAGCTGGCTGCTGGGTGGTTGATTGATCAATGTGGCTTTAAAGGCACGCGTAAAGGGAGTGTGGGAGTATATAAGCATCAAGCTTTGGTTTTGGTCCACTTTGGGGAAGGCTGTGTGGCAGATTTATTGTCACTTGCCTGGGATATTCAGCAACAGGTATGGCTACGTTTTTCCGTCAGAATGGAAATAGAACCCAGAATCTATCCTCAATAATCCTCTGTCTTAACGCAGCCAGATAAATAATGCTGCTGTCCCTTGAGTAAAACAAATAAAAGACTAAGAGCAACAGCAGGGTATTTCACCCTGCTGTTGCTTTTGATTATAAACTAAGCATCCCTTGATGCTTCTTCAACAGGCTCTGAAGGTGATACTTCTGATGCCTGTTTGGTTTGTGGTTTGGTGGTTTGGTAATCAACTACGGGTTCTAAGTTCATGACCGCAGAAGCACTTTTAGGTGGCTCTGTTGGCGTATGCAAAACTTCTGCTAAATCGGCAGCTAGATGAGTCGGTTTTGCACTAGGTGGTGTTGAGTCACCTTGTGCTGGTTGAGCTGAAGCACCGGTCTCTTGAGTAGCATTTGCAGTAGTATCACTAGCTGCCTGTCGCTGCTGTTTACGCTTGAGTCGAGGGTCGTTTAACGCTCTACCTCGGCGGCGTTTTGGCTTGCTACTGGCCTGAGTTTGCGCAGAAGCAGCTACAGATGACTCTGATGGACTCGCTTGTGATGTTGGTGTGGCTTCCTGAGCTGAGTTTGCCTTTGGTTCTGCTGCTTTAGTATCAAAGACTGAAATGACAGGCTTATCATCCTCTTTATTGCCTTCTACCTTAGGCGAGCTAGCAACTGGTTTGGCATCTTCTTTGCCTGAGGTTGCTTCAGACTTTGGCTCAATAATAGCGGATGACGCTACAGCTTGAGCTGGTGAGTCTGCTACTTGAGTAGCTGTTTGCTGTACGGTTTCCTGTGGCTGCTCAGCGGTGGCCTGCCTATGAGAAGGCGAGGGTTTTTGTTCCTCACTAGCAGGCGTCATGGTAGGCATCGCATTCTGCTTAACTTCATGAGCAGGTGCTTCGTAGGCAGCTGTTGCTGGTTTTGCCTGATTCGCATCCTGCTGCGATGTCTCTGAGCTTGGTGCTTGAGTAATAGCTTCTTGCTCTCTTTGGTTATCATCCTTTTGACGCTGAGAGGGGCGATTACTCTTCCTTTTTTGGGGTTGACTACTGTTGTTACCCCTGGGACGACGCTTAGGGTTTGTGTTGTCAGTGTAAGTTTCAGTGGCAACTTCGCGTTGCTCTATCTGAACAGGCGCTTCTGTAGCAACTTGTGTTTCCCGCTCCCGGCGCTTTGGATTACGTGGTTGAGATTTTCCACGAGATCTATCACCACGAGAGTCTGCTGAAAAATCTTTATTGCTAGCTCTTGGGCGGTCTTGATTATCTTGCTGACGAGAAGGCCGGCGACCACTTGGACGAGAGTCGCTCCTCTTGCCTTGAGGGCTGCGAGCTCTTCTATCTTCTTTTTGATCTAAGCTAGCGGGCTTTTCAGTAGGTGTTGATTCACCCGCAAACAAACCACTGATCGAACTCATGAGTGATTTGAACAGGCCAGGCTTGCTGGGTACAGGGGCTGGTTGAACAGGAGCAATATTTTTTACTACTGCTTCCTGGCGAACAGCTCGTCCGGCACTGAGCTCAATGCTTTCTGTCTCAATTTGGGGTTCTTGCTCGTAATTGAGCTCATTTTCACCTTGGCCTACTTGATCTTCACGTAGACGTTGGACTTCAAAGTGGGGTGTTTCAAGGTTAGGGTTCGGTATGATGATAACCTGAATAGCATTACGAGACTCAATATCGGCAATCGCAGCCCGCTTTTCATTCAGCAAGAAGGTAGCAACAACCACTGGCACCTGGGCGCGTATTTCGGCTGTGCGTTCTTTAAGCGCTTCTTCTTCTAAGACCCGAAGGATTGCTAGAGAGAGAGAGCCTACATCACGAATAATGCCTTGACCGTTACAGCGGGGGCAAACCACACCACTGGTTTCGCCAAGAGAGGGCCGAAGTCGCTGACGGGACATTTCCATTAAGCCGAAGCGCGAAATACGACCGACTTGGACGCGGGCGCGATCCATTTGCAGAGAGTCACGCATACGGGATTCAACTTCACGCTGATTGCGCAGTGGTCCCATATCTATGAAATCGATAACAACTAAGCCACCAATATCCCGCAGTCGAAGTTGACGCGCAATTTCATCTGCGGCTTCAAGGTTTGTCTGCAGGGCGGTTTCTTCAATATCACCACCACGCGTGGCGCGGGCAGAGTTGATATCAATGGAGACAAGCGCCTCAGTAGGGTCTATCACAATAGAGCCACCTGAGGGTAATTTAACTTCGCGCTGGAATGCAGTCTCTATCTGGCTTTCTATCTGGAAGCGGTTGAATAGTGGAATCGAGTCCTGGTAGAGCTTAATACGATTACGGTATTGAGGGATGACCTGTTCAACAAATCTTAATGCATCACTATAAACAGCTTCATCATCGACTAAGACCTCACCGATATCATGGCGCAGATAGTCACGGATAGCACGAATGATGACATTGCTTTCTTGATAAATCAGGAACGGTGCAGGCTGTTTTTGAGCTGCATCTTTAATCGAGTTCCAAAGATGGAGGAGATAGTCTAAGTCCCACTGTAATTCATCACGGGTACGTCCCAAGCCGGCTGTGCGAACTATAACGCCCATTTCTGATGGAATATTCAGTTGACTCATTGCTTCACGAAGCTCAGCCCGCTCTTCACCTTCAATACGGCGGGAAATACCTCCAGCCCGAGGGTTGTTTGGCATAAGCACGAGGTAGCGACCAGCGAGGCTGACCAATGTGGTGAGTGCTGCACCTTTGTTGCCGCGCTCTTCTTTATCTACCTGGATAATAACTTCTTGGCCTTCAGACACTACATTACGTATGTTAATGCGTCCCTGAATTTCATGCGGTTGCTTGGCAAAGTATTCTCGAGATATTTCTTTTAAAGGCAGGAAACCATGACGCTCAGCGCCAAAGTCTACAAATGCAGCTTCTAAGCTGGGCTCAATACGAGTAATGCGTCCTTTGTAAATATTGGCTTTTTTTTGCTCCCTTGCTCCAGACTCAATATCTAAATCATACAAGCGCTGCCCATCAACTAGCGCAACACGCAACTCTTCACGTTGAGTTGCATTAATTAACATTCTCTTCATATGGTTTGTAGTACCAATTATAGTTGCAACGCCATGAGCATCACATTGGCACCACCTATCATTGTTTTATTGTGAAGGTGCTATTTTAGGCCGCGCTCAGAAAATTAGGCTTTCTTAATGCTGAAGCGAGGTTAGCAAATTTATTCGGTCTAACGTCCCATTTTGCAGATGCGTTGTGCGGCTTAGTGATATGTTGAAAGCCGCTGCAATTACCTGGCAAAAAGCCAATCTCCCACGTAGGTATGTGATTTATACGATTACATATGTGTTTGCGTCAGGATGATTGGGCGTCGCCACCTTTCACATATAAAGGCTGATATGTGGGCACATGTAAACTCAAGGCCCAGTGTTAAACTTAACGTATCAACAGTTATGTAACGATACGCCATTAATTGTATGTCTTGATGACTAGTTCAAATGGCATGAACAAATAGTGTGTATTGCCATTAATACGGTCAAGACAAAAAAAATTGCTGCTTTGCACCATTAAATGTTTGACTTTTGGCGCATTATTCCGATTATAGCAGGTCGCGAACTATATCAGTAATTCGTAAGTGCTTCAATCTGCTTAAAAACTATTACACTATTATTATGAGTAATGATTCAACTCTACATGCAGTAACTGCTGCTGCCTTTAGTCAAGTCCAGCACCTGGTCGTCACGGAAGAGTATGCCGGTCAGCGTATTGATAATATGTTAAAGGTCCTTTTGAAAGGGGTTCCTTTAACACACATCTATCGACTTCTACGTAAAGGTGAAATTCGTGTAAATAAATCGCGTATCAAGGCGCACTACCGGTTAGCACCAGGGGATCAGCTTCGACTTCCCCCGATTCGTGTTTCTGACTCAAAAGAAAAGCAGCCAAAGGCAAGGCCACTTCAACTGCAGCAAATTGAAGATGCCATTATTTATGAAGATAGTGGGCTGCTTGCGATCAATAAACCCTCAGGCTTTGCAGTGCATGGTGGGAGTGGTATTAAGTTGGGTGTCATTGAAATTCTCAGGCAGTTGCGGCCACAGTGTAAGGTGCTTGAGCTGGTGCATCGATTGGATCGTGATACTTCGGGCTGTTTATTGATTGCCAAAAAGAAAAGTGTGTTACGGCATCTTCACCAGCAGCTACGAGATGATCAGGTGCATAAGGTGTATCATGCGCTGGTTGTGGGTCGCTGGCCTGCACGAAAAAAAATGATTAATGTGCCGCTGCAGAAAAACACATTGCAGTCTGGTGAACGCATGGTGAAGTCCGATAGTGCGGGTAAGCCATCCTCAACAGAATTCCGAGTGTTAACACGTTATAAATCGGCGACCCTGATGGAGGCGAAACCTATAACCGGACGAACCCATCAAATACGGGTTCATTCACAATATGCTGGGCATCCAATTATTGGGGATGAAAAGTATGGGGTGGAGGAAGTGAATAGCACTATGCGCGGCATAGGCATTAAGCGTCTTTTCCTTCATGCAGCAGCCATCACCTTTATCTTGCCCGAAACAGGTAAGCCCTTTACCATATCCGCCCCACTACCTGATGACTTGCAGAAAGGTTTGAGTTGTTTGCAATGAAGTCCTCTTATCAAGCTATTATTTTTGACTGGGATGGTACGTTGCTAGATTCAACGTTAGCCATTGCTGAGAGCCTGAAAGCCGCAGCTACCGATTTACAGCTGCCCGTGCTTTCCAGAACTGACTACCAGAATATTATTGGGTTAGGGCTAGCAGAGGCCTTGCAGACGTTATACCCCGATTTGTCTGGTGAACAGTGGCAGGTTGATATGCGAGAGCGCTATAGCTATTACTTCCGCCAGTGGGAGCAGCAACAGTTAGCTTGTTTTGAGGGAGTTGTCCATGGGTTGCCAAGCCTTAGGCAAGCCGGTTTTGCTTTGGCTGTCGCTACAGGTAAAAGTCGCCATGGTCTAAATCGAGCATTAGCAGCAAAAAACTGGGATGACTTATTTGCGGTGACACGGTGTGCTGATGAAACTCATTCTAAACCCCACCCTCAAATGCTATGGGAAATTCTAGAGGTTCTTCAGCTTGACCCTCAGCAAGCGCTTATGGTGGGTGATACTGAGTTTGATATGGCAATGGCGTCAGCTATTGGTATGGACTGTGTGGCTGTCAGTTATGGTGCTCATCATCTGGATCGGCTGTTGAAATATCAGCCTGTTCTCTGTGTTGACCATTTTAGTGAGCTTGTTGTGTGGCTACATGAAAGGGCCTAGCGCTTTAATATTGCATTATAGGGTGTTGAGATGACAGACAGTACAAACAGACCTGACTCCGAAAATAAGCCGTGGCGAGAGGAAGAAAGCTCACCAGGAGCTGATGAGGCATCTGCTGTGGCTAAGCCTGGACATGAAACATCTACTATCAAAGAGACGGATTTGGGGCAAAATAGTCAAAGAGCAGGTGGTGGAAATAAAGAGTGGCAGCTTATTGAAGGTTTAGTGGGTGGCATCTTAGTTGAGAAACGTCGTACTCGACGTTGGGGAATATTTTTTAAATTACTGACATTTATTTATCTTTTTGTCTTGCTTTATTTGTTTACCCTGGGTGGTATTAGCAAAGATGCAATGGTCAAGTCAGGTGATCATACAGCGCTGGTTGAAATTAGTGGTGTCATCGCTGCTGATGAGGCTGCTAATGCAGATAGTATTGTGACGGGGCTGCGTGCTGCGTTTAAAGATAAGCACACTAAAGCTGTAATTTTACGTATTAATAGTCCTGGTGGTTCCCCCGTGCAAGCGGGCTATGTTTATGATGAAATTAAGCGTCTGCGTGGCTTGCATCCAGATATTAAAGTTTATGCAGTGATTATGGATCTGGGCGCATCAGGTGCTTATTACATTGCTGCTGCTGCGGATGAAATATATGCAGATAAAGCCAGTCTGGTAGGTTCAATCGGTGTTGTGGCTTCTGGCTTTGGCTTTGTTGACGCTATGGATAAAGTAGGTGTCAGTCGCCGGGTGTACACGGCAGGAGAGCATAAAGGTTTCTTGGATCCCTTTTTGCCGCAGAACAACTCAGAAACAGAATTCTGGCAGACGGTACTTAATACCACGCACCAGCAATTCATTGACAGTGTTAAAAAAGGGCGGGGTGAGCGACTTAAAGATGACCCTAAACTCTTTAGCGGCTTGGTTTGGTCAGGTGAGCAAGCGCTTTCCCTAGGCTTGATTGATGGCCTTGGTAGTGCCAGTTATGTCGCCAGAGATATTGTTAAGCAGGAAAATATTGTTGACTTCACTCCTCAGGAAAATCCCTTTGAGCGCTTTGTTGAAGGATTAGGGGCAAGTATGGGGAATGCCATCAGTAACAAGCTTGGCTTATCTCAAGAAATGAAGTTGCGCTAGTAGAATACCAAACTGCTTGCAATAGCCTTTAACTGCTGTTTGGTGTTGCAAGCAATTATTGTTTTACTCTGTTGTTAATAATTGCTTATTTTTGCAGTAACAATGGATTAACCCCAAATTCCTTTAGCAGGCTGACCAGTTGAATAAGTGGCAGGCCAATCAGGGTGTTTGGATCTTGGCTGTTGATATACTCAAATAAAGCAATCCCAAGCCCTTCGCACTTAAAGCTTCCCGCGCAGTCTAGAGGCTGCTCCTGTTCTATATAATCCTGTATTTCTTGATCTGTAAGTTCGCGAAACTTTACGACCACAGGCTCCACAACGGTTTTATGTTGCTGTAGCTTGCTATCCAGAACGCATAGACCTGTAAAAAAGGTTACCTGACGCCCTTGACAGTGTTGCAGTTGACTAAATGCGGTGGTCTTGTCTAGCGGCTTGGTAAGAATCTGATCATCAAGCGCTGCAACCTGGTCTGAACCAATAATCAATGCTTCAGGATGCAGAGGTGACAGAGCATAGGCTTTGGCGGTTGCTAATCGATAAGCAAGCTGACTGGCAATTTCACCCTGTTCGGGTTGTTCATCGATATCAGGTGCGCAGGCGGTGAATGAAATATTGAGACGTTGCAGTAACTGCTGTCGATAGCGAGAGGATGAAGCAAGAATGATGGACTTGGAGGGTGGTGAAGTAGCATTCATAGACTATAGGGAGCTATTAATAGAAATGTAGTCATGCGCAATTTAGCTAAAAAAATTACACTACGCGCGTGAGTTTTGTTTATGCTGCATAATAACAACGCGATGCTCGACTTTTATTAGTTTGAAATGACAACCCCTGACCCCAACCTTTGTTTTGCCGAAACAAATTCAAAGGGACAGGGGATGTCAGTAGAAGAGTTTATCATAGCAGTTTATTGCTGGGTTGATGATACCTT
>NZ_AUAF01000036.1 GCF_000428585.1 Zooshikella ganghwensis DSM 15267
TCACGCTCATTCAGCTTGTTATAACGATCTTTCAGATCAAAAAAACCTGGTTGCACCATTTTGCTAGCACTCGTTTCTTATTACTCAGCTGCTATGTATTATACATCAATAAGAATTTTTAGAGGTGCCCGTATATCAATTCACCCTTAAAAAGGCTTGCTAGGCGAAAAAATAGTTTACGGCAGTGGTGATTCAAATAGTGTTAACAGGCCCTAATTTTTCTTGAGTATTAATACAGTAACGATGAGTTATGAAACTCTTATCATTGCATCGCTAAAATGCTACAGATCGATGGTAGTTATTTCGCTATAAATAGATTATGTGTTTTTGAAGAATTATATCAGTAAAACACTGATACACTTAGGGAAAAGCGTCTTGACAATGTGCGGGTGAGGTGTAGTCATGACCCTAAGTCTGGGTAAAAAAATTGGCTTATTAGTGGCTTTTTTATTGGTATTACTAGTCATTAAAGATATTGTTGCAGGCTACCAAGAGCGCGACAAACTTTTTTCGCAACGCCAACATGAGGCAGCAGCACTCACTGAAGTGATTCATTCTACTCTAAAGTATTATTACTCCCAGCAAGGTACTCTGGGGGCAGAAAAAGCTCAATCAATGGCGTTGGAAACAATTAACGAGATTCGTTTTAATGACGGTAATTATTTTTGGATCAATGATTTAAATAATAAGTTTTTAGCGCACCCCATGTTGCCAGATAAAGTGGGGAAAGACATGACTAACCTGAAGGGACCTGACGGCGTATACCCTATCCGAGAGGCAACGAAGGTAGCAAAAGCAGGTGGAGGAGCATTCTTTTACTATTGGCAAAAGCCTGGTTTTTCAAAAGATGAAGTCTTTCCTAAAATGTCTTATGCACGGCTATATAAACCCTGGGGATGGGTAATAGGTACAGGTAGCTATGTGGATGATGTTGAAAATGAGTTTTTTGCTTCAACAATGCAACGGCTCTCAGTTAGTTTGGTGCTAATCATTATTGGTATTATAGTAAGCTGGCGTTTAACCAGGCACATCACCAGCCGTATTAAAGCGGTTGAACAAAGTTTAGAACAGGCTGTTGAAGGTAACCTACAGCAAAACTTGCAGGCTGAAGGAAATGATGAAGTTGCGAGCATGACTCGCTCTTTCCAGGCAATGATAGGCGCGGTTCGAAGTTTAGTCGACTCTTTAAAAAAAACCACCTCTACCTTACAAGAGGAAGCGCAATCTATTTTACATACTGCTGAGCGGTCAGATATTGCATTTAACCAGCAGAATTCAGAACTTGACCAGTTAGCGGCTGCTATGAATGAAATGGTTGCCTCTTCGCAAGAAGTGGCCCGTAACGCGCATAGTACTTCTGAATCATCTAACCAGGCGCGTAAAGTTGCTGAAGAAGGTGGGCAGGCTGTGCAAAGTAATATGACGGCTATTAGTACCCTTGCCACCGATGTGCAAAAAGCTGTAGACGCTGTAGCAGAAGTTGACAGTGATATGGCTAAAATAGAGGGGTTTGTGGGGCAAATACAAGACATTTCAGAGCAAACTAACCTGTTAGCGTTAAATGCGGCTATTGAAGCGGCGCGAGCAGGTGAACAAGGTCGGGGGTTTGCAGTGGTTGCGGATGAAGTTCGTACATTGGCACAGCGAACTCAAACCTCGACAAAAGAAATTCAGGATATGATCGCCAGCTTAAAAAGTAGTGTGACTGATGTGGTTAATTTAATGAGTGCTAATAAGACAAGTGCAGACCAAAGTGTAGAACGTGCCGAGGTTGCTGCGAGTACACTAACCAGCATCATAGAGCGCATTCAAGAAATAGATGATATGAACTCTCAAATTGCAGCAGCGGCAGAAGAGCAAACCGCAGTCTTTGATGAAATGAATCGAAGTATAAATAGTATTGCTAAATTAAGTAGTGAAGTTTCTGATAATGTTCAACAATCACTGAAGCAAAGCGATATGATGAAAGATATTTCTGATAATTTTGCAAATATGCTAGTCCATTACAAGTGAAAGAAGTCAGTCTTGCTTTAATTATCCTGATTATTTGCGTTTTTTCTGAAAAAGGAACTGCGGGGGACGCAAAAAAACTCTGTGAGGTTCCATTAATCGTGGGCTGGGAACATTGGGAGCCCTTTCAGTTTCAGAATGAGCAAGGAACTTATACCGGTTTAGATCTGGATATTTTACAAGCTATATTCGCTTGGACACAGTGTGAGCTGTCGTTTGCGGAGCGTCCTTGGCAACGGTTATTGATTGATATACAAACAGGTTCTGTTGATATTCTACTCGGTGCATCAAAAACAGCTGAACGAATGGATTCCAGCTATTTTTCACAACCCTATCGTAAAGAAAAGATGGCACTGTATATTCGTGCCGAAGAGAAAAATAATTATACGTTTAAAACTTTGGGCGAAATAGTTTACCTACCCTTTATACTTGGTGTCACGCGGGGATATTACTATGGAGAGGAATACGAACAGCTTTTAAAGTCAAGAGCTTTTAGAGAACAGCTGGTGATTGTTGCTCGAGACAAACAACTTTATCCTTTGTTACTGCAAGGACGTATCAATGGATTTTTAGCGGAGACCTATTTTGTTGGGTATAATTTTTTAAATAAGGATAATAGTAAAAGAGCAATACGTTATCCCCTGCCCCTTTATGAAAGTGATATTCATGTTATGTTTTCTCGTAAAACAGTGCCTGCTGAACTGGTTACATTGTTTAATCGTCACTTACAAGAGCTTTCAGCTAAGGGGTATTTGCAAAAAATAAAATCGAAATATTGTGCTGACTGTTAGTTGGGTTACTAGCCCAATGCGTCCTTATTTATTTTGCATATATTAAATCACTTCAAATATCCTTCTTAATATCACTACACTCACCATTTTTGTGTGATTATGTGAGTATCTGTTTCAGTAATGGCAAACCAGACTGTAATACTAGAGTTCTTTTGTTCCTCGCACAGCAGAAGACCATCCTTGGTCTCTATGCCCACCAAATTGTTTGCCGCATGCCGCATGCCGTATGCCGCAAGGAAGAGGCAACCATTAGGATATAAGGAGCCTCTAGGGAAGGATTCACGGCGTATTATACAGACCTTTGGGTAAAGGTGTTTTAAAGGAAAACTATATGCGATTGCCTTGGGTTATAAGTTTAAAAATTTAATTTTTCCATAAATTGACTGTAGATTGTTTTCTGGGTGCTGTAAGCATCCTTTTCAAAAGTCCAGTATTCTACTTTTCCTGCATTGCCGGCTTTAAATAAGTTTAAAGATTTTCTTGCTCTATGTAAGTATTTCTCTGTAAATGATACAAGGTCGCTGTGGTTGTTGAAGGATGCAGTACCATAATTAGGCTCAAAAAAACGAAATTTATTGCCGATTTTACTTAATCCCATAACATGGTTTGGTGAAGAGAAAACAATAGCTTTGTCGCCTCCTTGTTTTAACTCATTTAGCATTTCAGCGGGTAACTCCTTGTCGAACCCATTCAAAATAATACCATTTTCCTGAGCAACTTTTCCAATTTCTAAACCCGGGTAGTTCTTGTATGCTTCCTGTAACTCTTGAAATTCTTTTATATGGTTTATTGTGTTGAATCTAACTTGTCGTTCAATGGCAGTACCATTTTTTATAGCTTTATTGCTTTCGGCAAGCTTTTCAAGCCACTTGAGTGCCGCGGTGCCATTTTCACCCTGGAGTTCTTCAAAGGCCCAGTTAATGGATAAACCGTTACAAACTCCATCCGTTAGATCAGATAAGCCGAGTTTTTTAAGATCGAAGTACCAACGAAGGAGTACTTGACTTTGATGGAATCGAGAAACATTACTCGGTCTGACTTCTGCTATAGTTTTATTAAAATCTCTATCGATTATCTTATAAATAAAACTGAATGCATCAAAAGATTTATTTTTTATTTGACCGCTAAGTGGAACTTCTGTTTCTATAAAACTGGTTTCAAGTTCTTCACTGACGCCTCTCGAAGCGCTTTCATCAGCAATAGCATTGAAGGTTTGTAATTCGATATCTTCACTGACTTCAGCGTCTTCACCACCAAAAGGTATAAACAGTGTCAAGGCATTAATAGCAACTTCAGTGACATCTAGCAGAATGGCTGCATCTTCTTGCTCAAGGTAATAATCTGGTAAATAAGTATCACGTCCCCTTTTTTTAAGTTCATTGTGCCAGTGCGAAATAAAAGGCTTTTCTCGTGAAAGAGCGATTGAGTCTTTTATCACTTGATAAATTCCCAACGAAAATATATTGAGCTCCAACTCATCAGCTTGTGCTTTTGCACTGAAAAACTCACGTACTTCTGGGTTTTTAATATCTGAGACCCGAAATAGATCGTGAGCATCGTTGATAATACGCTTGATTTCGTCGTGGTTTTTGGTTTTGCTTGCTTGTAAAATTAGAGCACCAAATCGAATATAAGCCTCCTCATTTAAAGGAGATAGTTGAAAGTGTTCCTTGAGTGTGGTGAGCTCTTTTTTTAAATTATCCAGGAGCTGTTGGCCGTCAGGTAAACTCAGAATGAATGTATACTTGTTGTTATTTATATTATCCAGTATCTGTGTAACCTTATCCTCCATAAAGGCAGCGATACGCGCATACGGATGAGGCTTACTGATAATATTTCCTTCTTTATCGAATTTGGGGCGCCAGTTTTTTGCCTTTTCATTAAAATAATGTGCCAAAAACGTATACTGATCTTTTGGGGTTGACTCAAGACTCTTTGTAAACCTCTCTCTTACTCTACTGGGTAGATAGGGATCATCAAGTGCTGCCTCTAAAAAACTTCGCTCTTTTCCGATTAAGTCGACTTTTTTTGCTTTTTCTTCACCAAAGTCTTCCTTATACATCTGACGTGCCACTGAGAAAACAGATGTCACATAAATATCTAAAGGGTTGCCTAACTCTTCCCAGGTTGTATCAACTTCATGGTTGATTGTGAAATAGCCATGATAATGCATGAGGGCTTTGATAAACTTGCTGCGAATATCTGTTAAAGGCAGTAGATCTGGTGCATTCAGTTCGCGGTTATAGTCAAATAATGACTTGAAAAATAATATTGCAGCCTCATTGATCGATTCTTGCTGTGCTTTACTTAAACGAGAAAGTGAAGCAGTAAAAGGTTCTGGTGCGGTGGTTAATTGATCATAGAAGCTCTGTGGTAAAGGAGATACACCATAGCGAACTTTAACGGCATCAAGTGCTTGCTTAGGGGTAAAGATACTCGATTTTTTTGACCAATCAACCCAGCCTGCTAGTCTTTGTTCAATTATTTTTATGTGGACTTGTTCTTTTTCAGTCTTCTCTAGGACACTAATTTCACTATCATTGATGCACTTTTTATTACTCAGCTGCTTTAACCAGTATTGCTTAATAATCCTATCGAATTCATTTACAAGGTGAGCTGGGCTGCCGCTGCCAACAATACCATTTGCAACTCGTGTCTTAGTATCAGTGGTTTCCAGCTGAGTAAGTATTTGCTTAGTGTCTGAACCTATCGGTAATAGATAAGAACCATCACTTAGTAATTTTCCCAGTTTGTCATTAACGATGACTTCTCTGACTTGACGAGCATTATGTAAATTATGTGTTTTTAGCAGCTTGATTAAGTTTGACTTATCGAGGTTGATTTTGATAGCTGTATCTGAGTAAGGTGTTCCAGATATCGGGCAAGATGTGATATCTGCATGACTCATAGCTATATAACAGCTTAGCGGAATGAATAAATACGGTGTGAGTAATTTGCGTTTCATAACAATATCCCCAATAAAGTGAATCTGTATTTCTCTTTTTTATTGAGATTACGGACTCATTTCATAGTTAAAGTGAATTGCTGTGCTTGCTCGATTGTATGTTGAAGTTTTTGAAATAGTTGACGGATTCTATTTAAAGCTATCTCTTTGGGTGATTATTTAGAGATATAAATCGAAAATAAATGCTACAGTTTTTTATTAAGTATTAAAAATTAAATATTTTTAATTTTTCTCTTTATCAGGTTTTTGGTGGTATATTATATGTTTTTATTCTATGAGATTTAAGTTTGGTGAATATACTTTTAATTATTTCTCTTACTAAATGTGAAGTATTCAAGTTCTTGCTGGTTGTATTAGTTATTTTTAATGTATTGAAGAGAGGATAAGTCTACGGATTTACAAATGTCTTACCCAAAAGGCAGTGTGCATGTTGGCTTAATTGGGGTTGAGCCACTTTAACAATACTATACTCACAGCGAAGTGTATATTGTAGGTACAACAAGTGTATTGTTAAAGTGTTGGTGTTCAGTGTTTAAGTTAATAATATAAACCTAATTGATGTTTTAGCTGATCATTGTCCTTTTTTAACTCTTTAACTGCCTCAATAAGAACACCAGTCAGTCCAGCATAGTTAACTTGTTTAAACTGTGTTTTTTTATCGGTAGTCACCAGCTCGGGAAATACTGTTTCAATTTCCTGAGCGATGACGCCGATATCCTTACGATTATCATATTTCCACTCAAAGTATTTGCCATTAAGTAGCGTTACTTTACGTAAGGCATCGTCAATAGCAGTCTCATTTTGTTTTAGCCTACGGTCGCTAAACCTTAAAAAGTTGGGTTTAATAAGACACTCTGTGTATGCTTCTCCTGTGAGATGGCTGCTCATTAGAGGAGAGCCTGCAACTGCTACTGATGAAATCATTAAAAATGCAGTTGTTAAAATGGTTTTTCTCATTGGTGATGTCTTCTTTTGTTTAACCAAGTAATTGTGGCGCTTTAATAGCTCAGACCAAGTTATTGTTTTAAGCTCTTTAACCACTTCAATGAGAACGCCTATCAGGCCTGCATAGTTAACTTGTTTAAACTGTGTTTTGTTATCAGTAGTCACGAGTTCTGGGAAAACCGTTTCAACTTCTTGAGCGATAACGCCAATATCTTTGCGGTTATTTGATTTCCACTCAAAATATTTACCATTTAATTGAGTTATTTGGCTCAAAGCATCTTTGACAACGACTTCGTTTTGCTTTAAGGCACGATCGCTAAAGCGAGGGCGTGGTAAAGAATCCAGATAATCAGCAAGACATTGCATTTGCTTATCTAGATCAACGATATGATTACATTTTTCATCTGCAGAGTCTGTTGCATAAACAGGTAATACAAATAATGAGAGAACTAAACTGCCAACGAGCTTTTTTCACTGTTGTTATCCTTATTTGATTTTGGCCAACATGTTTCTATTATTATCCTGATCTGCATCAGTGTTTGTATATTGCTGTTATGCTATGCATTGTGTGTATTTATATAATGCTTTGTTTCAATGGGTAATAGAATCTAACTGTCGTATAAACTTTATTTAAAAGCCAGGCAAATTGCCTGGCTGAACGGTCATATAAATGATTAGCGCGTTTGGTTCAACTGGGCAGCATGGTGCATGACATGAAAAATATAGTTTTGCTCATGTGTACCATGAATCAGGTGGGCCCAGGGGCCTCCGGCATAAATGGTAACATCCTCACCACTGTGGGTTTCAGAAGAGGTTGGAATAAGCGCTTGTTGTTGAAAGTGGTTATGTGTTGTGTCAACGGATGTTAAATCATCACGACTACGATCACCGGCTGCGCCAGGTCCATTCATATAACCGAGTGTAGTGTAAGGCAAGTCGTCATCGGCCAAGGTGTTTTTATTTTTAGGTTGGCCTTTGCTGTCATTACCACGAACTTTCCCTAAAATTGGATTACCACGTGTTGGATAGCCTGCCATGGTGAACACATGACTGTGATCTGCAGTGACGATAACTAAGGTATCTTTTAAGTCCACCATTGACAGTGTAGCTTGAATGGCGTCAGCAAAAGCTTGGGTTTCATGTAAGGCACGATATGCATTACCCGCATGATGCCCGTGATCAATACGGCCATTTTCTACCATAAGGAAAAAGCCTTGTGGCCGTTTACGTAAAATCGTTAATGCTTTTTGTGTCATCATTTTCAAGGTTGGCTCACCTTGTGGATCACTGCCCTCTTGATCAATATGAAATGACATATGGCTACGATTAAATAAACCTAACACATGCTGTTTAGTATCATCGAGTTGTGAGAGTTGGTCTTTATTCCAGACAAAAGCACCTTTTCGTGGGTAGCGTTCTAGCCATTCAGTAATCAGGTTACGACCATCTTCACGTTGTCCACGGAGACTGTGATTGAGCAAATCACGTTCGCCTTCTGGAATAAAGTGTCGCCAACCACCACCAAACGCAACCTCTAAACCATCGCCATAGGGAAACGCCAACAGTTGTTGGGCAATGTCTTTACAGCCCTGACGACGTGCTTTTGAAGGCATTTCATCATCACTTTCCCAGCCACGCTCTGTAACATGGGCATATGTTGCGGCTGGGGTCGCATGGGTTAAGCGTGCTGTTGTGACGACACCTGTAGCCATACCTACTTGCTCTGCGTGCTCTAACAATGTTTTTAAGTGATGGCCTTGAGCAGGAGTGCAATCACCTCGGTCAGGAATCTGGTCAACGGATATGTAACCAGCACGGGTTTTTACACCGGTCATCATTGCCGTCATTGTTCCAGCAGAATCAGGGGTTTGCTGGTTGGTATTATAGGTTTTTGCAAGACCAACGTAAGGGAGCTTTTCAAAGCTCAACTGATTTTCTTCACCTGGTTGACCCTTACTTTGTCCATCAAAAATACGGCCAGCAGTTACTGTGCTGACCCCCATCCCATCACCCACAAATAAAATAATATTTTTTGCGCGACGGGTATTAGGCTTGAGCTTAATAGCTTCACGCAGACTTTGTTGGCCTTGAAGATACCACATATCTGGCGACTCAAGCGGTTTGGCGTGGGCTGTGGTGACAAGAGTACTGATGAGTGTACCGGCTAATGCGGCACACCATAGTGAAGTTAGACGGTCAGACATTTTTTTTCCTTCTTTTTGGCTAAAAACGCAGCCAGCATAAGAAGGGAATGTAACAATTAAACGACAGTTACTTGACGGTATTAATTAAAAGAGTTTTGCGTTGAATGAGCCATGTATAAAATAAAAGAATAACGTTGATAAGTTTATATATAACGGCTAGATAACCGATGCATTAAAACCATTTTACATCGTGACATTACATAAAATTGTTGGTGTTATCGTTTTCATTCACTAACTTATAAAAGTAATGGATTATTTTTTAGAATGCAATCAGACCTTTGCTAAGGATGTCAAACGATGCGTTTTAGCGTTTGGGTTAATAGTATTTTGCTAACCTGGCTGCCACTACTGGTATACGCTGCCCCAAAAACGATTCCTGTTTTTATTACTAACGTCAAACTTGAACCTTTTGCTGAGCAGATTGAAGCATTGGGTACGTTACGGGCCAATGAAGCAGTGGTCCTTTCATCTGCCGTAACAGAAACCATTACCGCTATTCACTTTAATGATGGCCAGCGAGTGAAAGCCGGTGACATTTTAGTGGAAATGACCAGTGCAGAAGAACACGCATTATTAGAAGAAGCGCGTTTTACACTTGATGAGGCTGAGCGTCAATTTAAGCGTGTACAGGCTCTGGTGAAGTCAAACCTAGTATCGAAATCGTTGTTAGATCAACGACGTGTGGTTTATGAAACAGCTCAAGCAAAGTTGCAAGCTACCCAGTCTCGTCTGGCCGATCGGCTTATCATTGCACCTTTTTCTGGGGTTGTTGGTTTACGCAATATCAGTGTGGGTTCGCTTGTTGAACCGGGTGACCCCATAACGACTCTCGATGATGACCGAGTGATGAAGCTTGATATTGCTGTACCTGCTTTATTTTTAGATATTTTGCGGCCGGGGTTGCTGGTCCAGGCTAGGTCAAGAAGTCTGCTTGAAAAAAATTACAATGGAAAAATAGTCAGTGTTGATTCACGAATTAATCCAGTCACTCGTTCAATTATTGTTCGTGCTTTGCTCCCAAATGATACACGACAGTTAAAACCTGGAATGCTAATGACGGTGCGCTTAAGTGGCCCTATGCAGCAACAATTAATGTTACCTGAAGAGGCTTTAGTGCAGGAAGGGTTTAACCGGTATGCATTTGTTGTAAAAACTTCGGAACAACCTTCTGTGGTAGAGAAACGCAAGCTGGTGACTGGTGCGCGTACTTCCGGTGCTATTGTCGTGGAGTCAGGATTGGCTCCAGGGGAATGGGTGGTGACCCATGGAATAATGCGTCTGAATGATGGCAGTGCCATTTCAATTATTAAACGAGAGTAAAGCTGCCATGCTCCTTTCTGATATCAGTATCAAGCGACCGGTCTTTGCATCAGTGATTTCTTTACTGTTAGTGGCATTTGGTATTATTGCCTTTGAGCGCTTGCCACTTCGAGAATATCCAGATATTGACCCCCCCATCGTGTCCGTTGATACTCGTTATCCTGGCGCGGCTGCAGATATTGTAGAAACCCGTATTACTCAGTTAATAGAAGACAGAATTGCAGGATTAGAAGGGATTAATTTCATTGAATCAAATAGCAGTGATGGTCGATCACAAATAAATATCGAATTTAACTTAAACAGAAATATTGATGCTGCTGCGAATGATGTCCGGGACCGAGTATCCCGTATTTTGGATGACCTCCCACCGGAGGCCGAATTGCCAGATATTGAAAAAGTCGATTCCAATGAAGATGTCATTATGTGGCTTAATCTAACCAGTGACCGTCTTTCTGTGCCTGCACTGACGGATTATGCTGAACGTTATTTAATTGACCGGTTTTCAATTATAAAAGGCGTTGGACGTGTACGTGTGGGAGGAGGACAAAGTGTTGGCATGCGGGTTTGGCTTGATAGAACTCAGCTTGCAGCTCACGACTTAACGGTAAGTGATGTAGAGCAGGCATTACGCGCAGAAAATGTTGAATTACCTGCTGGTAATATCGAGTCAATAAATCAAGAGTTTACAGTACGTTTAAAGCGTGCTTTTTTGACTCCTGATGATTTTAAGCAGTTGGTTGTGGCCCGAGGACCTGATGGCTATTTGGTGCGTTTGGGAGATGTGGCTACTGTGGAAAAAGGTACCATTGATTATCGCACGTCATTTCGTGGCAACGGTGAAAATATGGTCGGTATTGGCATCACTAAACAATCTACCGCGAATACAATTGATGTTGCCCGAGCCGCTACCCAAAAAGCAACACAGCTTAATAAAAGGTTGCCAGAGGGGATGTATATTCACAACAGTTATGATTCATCTGTTTTTATCGAGGCAGCTATTTTAGAAGTATACAAGACGCTGGCGATTGCAATGGGGTTGGTTGTTTTAACCATGTATTTATTTTTAGGCAGCATACGCGCCACACTTATTCCCGCAGTTACGGTACCCATTTCATTAATTGCTACATTTATTATTCTAATGGCTATGGGTTTTACCGTTAATTTACTGACGTTACTCGCCCTTGTATTGGCAATAGGGTTAGTAGTGGATGATGCTATTGTGGTATTGGAAAATATTCAGCGACGAATGGATTCACATAATGAAACTGCATTGGTTGCTGCGTTTAAAGGCACACGACAGGTAGGGTTTGCAGTGATTGCGACAACCCTTGTATTATTAGCGGTATTTGCTCCAATTTCCGTGTTAAAAGGTGATATTGGGCGATTATTTTCTGAATTTGCATTAACAATTAGTGCAGCAGTGGTTTTTTCCAGTTTAGTTGCACTTACGCTTTCTCCAGTATTAGCATCAAAAATATTAAAACCAGTACACAATACCGGTAGATTGGTTAAATCAGTCGATCACTTTTTTAGTCGGGTTAAGCATCATTATCAGCGTGGATTGGTAATCTGTATTAATAAGCCATACATTGTGATGATGCTTTTTTTAAGTATTGTGGGCATGTCGTTTTTTTTAACAAAGCACATACCCACAGAATATGTACCGAAAGAAGATAGAGGTGCTTTTTTTCTATTAGTGAATGGCCCTGAAGGTGCTACTTACGCGTATATGAAAGAATATATGGATGAAATTGAACGACGCTTGTTACCTTTAGTAGAAAATGGAGAAGTACAACGATTACTGGTTCGTACACCTAGAGACAGCTTTAACTCAGGGTTTGTGATTATTGTGTTAGCTGATTGGGCACAGCGCCGTTCAGCTTGGCAGATTATGGCGGAGGTACGGAAAACAACAGCTGATCTTGCGGGGGTGACGATTTATCCGATTATGCGTCAAGGTATTCGAAGTCGAACCGGTAAACCCATTCAGTTTGTTCTGGGAGGGGCTACCTATGATGAACTGGTCAAATGGCGAGATATATTATTTGAGGAAATTGCCAAGAACAACCCCGGCCTTATTGGCATTGACAGTGACTTTAAAGAAACCAGCCCTCAGGTTTTTGTGCGTATTGATTATCAGCGAGCTGCGGAATTAGGTGTTTCTATTCAAAACATTGGGCGCACGTTGGAAACGATGCTGGCTTCGCGAAAAGTGACAAGTTATATCGAAGAAGGTGAAGAATATGATGTGCTGGTTGAGGGTAAACGTGATCAACAAAATACGCCAAATGATTTAACGAATATCTATGTTAGGTCAGAACGTTCCAATGAACTCATTCCATTGTCGAATTTAGTGCTTTTAGAAGAATATGCGGGCTCTAAAACGCTTAATCGTTTTAATCGAACGCGTGCCATTACTATTGATGCTAATTTAGAGGATCATTTGTTATTAGGCGATGCCCTCTCCTACCTCGAACGTTTAGTGCGTGAACATTTACCAGACACAGTAATCATTGACTATAAGGGCCAATCTCAGGATTACCAAAAATCGAGTGGTGCTAGCTATTTTACTTTTGGACTGGGTATTTTGGTGATGTTTTTAGTGCTTGCCGCGCAGTTTGAAAGCTATATTGACCCATTTATTATTACACTGACTGTGCCTTTAGCCATTGCCGGAGGTCTGCTTGGGTTATGGATCACTGGCAATACCCTTAATCTGTATAGCCAGGTAGCACTGGTTATGTTAATTGGACTGGCGGCTAAAAATGGCATTCTTATGGTGGAGTTTGCTAATCAGTTACGAGACAAAGGTGCTACGGTGAAAGAGGCCATCATTCACGCAGCCCAAGTACGGCTTCGCCCTATCATGATGACCAGTATTACTACAACGGCGGGGGCTATTCCATTGATTATTTCCTTTGGCGCGGGTGCTGAAACACGTCAGGTTATTGGTATTACCTTGTTTTTTGGTATTATGGTAGCGACTTTTTTCACGTTGTTTATAGTGCCTGTGGCGTATAATTTGCTGGCAAGATACACTGGCTCACCTGAGGAAGTCGCTCACCGCTTAGAAAAAGAGCTTAAACTGTCGGAAAATGACAATATTTAGGTTTTAGCTTCTGTGCCAGTCTCATCGAGTGAGCTTTGTTCTTGTTGATTTGCTTTTAAATGCGCTATTTCAGCATACCAGTAACTCATAAAATCTTCGGTTAACTTTGTTCAATGGTTGCAGCTTCCTTGGTTGCACAAAAAATGCTTACGGTAAATTGATTCATACCTAATAAAAAAAATTGGCTGCAATCATTAATCTTAACAAATCAGACTAGCCCCGCTAAAAACTCTTGGCTATGGGTATACCTTTAGTGTTTTAATGGGGGTGTCTAAAGTAGTGTTATATTAGGAGTAAGAAATGCAGTTATTACTTGAAACCAAGAAACGTGTTATTTCTGTCTTATTATTCTTTGCTTTATTTATTTTGGTGCCAATTATATCCAAGGCAGAAAACTATCAGCATTTAGTTGTATTTGGTGATAGCCTTTCTGATAACGGTATTGATGATGGGAACGGTTTTTTACGAAACTCTAATGGTAAGGTATGGCCAGAATATCTTGCTGGGCTAATGACAGTTAAAACCCTTGATGTTAGAGCCTGGAGTGGTGCTACGTCTGGCAGGGGAAACTATAATACAAATGCCAGTGACTGGTCTGGGCTATTGTGGCAAGTTAAAAACTATAGTCCAACAACACCTTTAAATAAAACTCTCGCTATAGTTCAAATTGGTACTAATGATCTACATGATCCAGATAAGAAAATCACTCCAGAACAAGTGTCAGCTAATGTTGAAAACGCTTTAAAGCAATTATCAGTAAAAGGGATCAAAAAAATAATCGTGTGGAACTTAAACACTACAGTGGTTTCACCGGGTTATACAGATAAGCAGTATGAATGGTATGAATATTATAAAGATAAAAAAGATACAGCCACTGAACAGTATATTAAATTTAATCATCTCATTAAAAACACCGTTAACCAACTTAATAGTCATCAAAAATTGACAAATATTTTACTGTTTGACGCCAACGTTGCTTTAACAGAAATTGCTAAAAAGTTCGAGAATACGACGACTCCATGGCGAGATACAAAATACTATCCAAAAGAAAATGGATGGTTTTGGTTTGATCACTGGCATTATATGACTGAAACCCATAAATACATTGCTGATTATCTATTTCAGCTAATATGAAGTTAGCTCCTTTAGGCGTAAATACTAATGGTATTTTGATGTATGGCCTGTAAGAAGAAAAAGATGGGTAACATATGTCGAACTGTTTGCCGCTTGGACGCGGCAAACAAGCCTTGAGGATAGGATTTCCGACGGGTGTTATATAGACTTTGGGCAAAAGCGAATTATATGCAATTGCCCTGCGAAGATAATGCCTTGTTTATAATAACGAGGACAGTATGGTGGCAATGCCAAGGAATGACATAAAGCCTGCAATATCAGTAATTGTTGTTAGAATAATGGAAGAGGATTGAGCTGGATCTAGGCCTAGCTTGGTGAGTACTATGGGTACAATAGCGCCTGACATACCAGCCATTACCATTGAAATAACCATTGCGATAGCAATCACTAA
This sequence comes from Zooshikella ganghwensis DSM 15267, assembly GCF_000428585.1. Classification (GTDB taxonomy): domain Bacteria; phylum Pseudomonadota; class Gammaproteobacteria; order Pseudomonadales; family Zooshikellaceae; genus Zooshikella; species Zooshikella ganghwensis. The sequence goes on from NZ_AUAF01000036.1 coordinate 14,870, forward strand.
CGATAGTCCCATGCTACTGCTCCAAAAGTACACACCTATTGCTGTCGTTAAGGCAATGACAATACCGTTTATCACGCCAATATTAATTTCTTTAAATAAAACCCTTGACCAATTTCTAACAGTGATTTCTTTCAAGGCCAAGCCTCGAATTGTTACTGCTTGAGCCTGAGCGCCGGCGTTGCCTGATTGGCCTGCTACGACAGGGAGCAACACAGCGAGTGCAGTAAATTTTGCAATAGTGTCTTCAAAAATAGCAACAACAGCAGCGGCTACAAAGGCAGTGACGAGGTTGATTTCCATCCATGGCAGCCTTTTTTTAATAGCAAAAAAAGCTTTTGATAATGCACGCTCATCTCTACTGACCCCAACCATTGCTTGTATGTCTGTCAAGGAGTTATCTTGCAAGGTACGTAATAATGAGGGATGTTGAATGGCACCTAAAAGTTTGCCATTGATATCAACCACAGGCAGAGTTTCTAGTTTAAATTGAGTCAGCTGCTCAGCAACCTCATCAAGAGAATCAAAGGGTGAAATAAGAGCTCTAGGAGACAACGCTAATTGTTGAACGGATTCTCTTCCCGCACTTAACGCTAATGCGGTAATATCCACTATACCTAGTAACTGTTGTGTATTATCAACAACAAAGACCTTTCTGATCGGTTTATGTTTTTGCTGACGTAGTAGCTTAAGCGCATCATCAGCAGTGCTTTCTGGAAGTAAGCGGATGACACGTGGATCCATCATTTGTCCTGCGGTTCTCTCTGGATAAGCTAATAAGTTTTTTAAGTCGTTAGCATAATCTTCAGGTAAGTTATCAAGACAGCGTTTTTTATCTTCATGAGATAGTCGGTTAAGTGTTTGTGCACAGTCAGGAGAGTCCATTGCTAATAGCAGGTTTTTTTGGGCACTGTCATTAAGTAAAGGCAGCATTTGATCAGCATAATGAGGTGGAAAGAAACTCCATATGCGAATAAGGGAGGAAGCAGGTAATTCACTGAGCAATTGTGCAGCTTCTTCTGGCGTATAGGATTCTAATACATTAGCAGCTTCTCTGGGGTAATCTTGTAGAAAGCGCTGGCTTAGACAGGTTATAGCGATATTGTCAATTGGTGTATCTGAAGTCTGGCTAACGTCGACCATTTTTCTCTTCCCTATTGCTAAGGTTCCAGGCATCACGAAGTGCTTGCCACACGCCGGTGACACTATCACTGATCAATAACCCTAAACTATTATCCATTTGGGATACTTTGATGGTTTTGTCAGGCATATTTTTCAATTGTTCTATCGCTGTATTTAACGTGCTGTAATTGAGCACGCCAATAAATTCATTGTGCCTATTGACGACAGGCATTACGATAGAATGTCCCCAGTCAGCATGTTGCTGGGCAAGGGTGAGCTGCAATCGAGATTGTAATGCAGCCGGTTTGGTAGCCATACAATCACTTAATAACCTGCTTTCTGGGTAACCCATAATATCTGTTGCTGAAATAACCCCCACTAAGTATCGTCTACGCTCAAGGATAAATAACCGATGAGGTATATTGCCTTGAAAGGACTTTAACTGTTGTAGAGCATCTGCCACAGTATGGGTGTTTCGTAAAGTCAAGACTTCTGGATTCATCCAGGCACCCACGACGTTTGCAGGGTAAGCCAGCAGGATTTGGATTGCCTGAGCTTTTAATGTTGGAACCTGGTGTAAGATTACTTTCCTTTTTGTTTGTGACAGCCCTTTAAGAAGGGTTGCTGCATTCGTGGCAGATAACTGTGTAAGTAGGTGTGCGGCGGTTTGCTGACCCATGGCGTCTAGGCAAGCAATCCCTTTACCTGTGCTTAATTGCTCAAAGACCTGGGCTGCTGTAGATATAGGTGCAATAGCGAGTAATTCAGCCACAGCCGTTTCGGTTATGGATTCTAAGATTTTAGCGGCGGCAGAAGGTTCATGTTCAAGATAGGTTAATGCCAGCTGCTGTTTACTTTGCATTAGCGGGTTCCTCACTATCACTTTCAGGTACTTGGTCGGCCACCACACATTTTAGGCAAGGTTCTTCAGTAAAAAACTTTGCAGGTATATGTAGCTCTCCTGAAGTGGTTTCGAGCACGACGGCATGAGGTGTAATTTCTAGAATTTTTCCTTCATGTGAACCAATTTGAATGACTTCACCTGTTTGGTAATGTCGGTGGACATATCGGGCACTAATAAAATTACTGACATGTTTTGGGGTGGCCAAGCCAAACCCTAATGCAAAAGCACCTAAGATAGCCGCTAGTACAACGGTGGCTATATTGACCACAAAAGAAACATCAATACCTACTTGGCTTGCACCAATTAAAATAGCACTACCAGCTAACATTACTTGGGCTATGCGCCCCAACAAGTCACTGTGTCTGAGGCTGGCAGCAAGTGCCGCACTGGTGGCAAGTTCTCTAGCCATTTCTCCAAAAATAAACCCACCAATAATAATGATAATGCCTGCCAGCAATGTGGGCAGGTACACTAAAAAGCCGTCTATCCATTTAGTAAAAATGGCTATACCTAAGACGTTGGTAGCCAGCCCAATAAAAATTATGATAGTGATCCAGTACATTAATAAAGGGAAAAAACGACTACTTACAGGTTGTAACTGTTGGATATAAGTGGACCCTGATCCTGACAGGCGATGTAATAAACGATTGGCATTGTCAATTAAACGACCACAAACGTCTTTTAAAAATCGCGCAATAAACCAGCCAAAAATAAGCAATAGTAATGCACTAAAAAAGCGTACAATGGATTGACTCACTTGAGTGAGAAACTCAGGCGTAATAAATAACGAAGAAAGCCAAGGTGACGATTCCATTCTAAATCCTTGCCCATTATGCTTAAAAGAAAATGGCGCTTCACAAAAAAGCTGCTAAGTAGAAAATATTACCAGTATTAATTAACAAGGTTAAGCATATACCCTTCACGAATCATTTTTATGTGCGCTATCCATAGCGCTCACCCTAACGAGCCAGCGAAGCTGTTCTAATGTGTTCCCGACACATTAGTAGGGTTTGTTGTCAGCGCTCTTCACCCCAGTCACTTATTAATATAACCGCCCAACAGCGCTGTTATATCAATTAAAGTGGCTACCGCAAGTTTCACAGTAGTAAACTTGCCCAGGGGCTTCATCGCTTGACGGCCGCCCCTAAAAACCCTTCGTTTTGGGTATAGAGCCTGGTTCCTTGTTAAGTAAAGCAGGTAAAACGTAAATGTTAAAAAAAGGAAACTTAGTTTTAGATAGAAACATAAGCTATTCTTGTAGTATATATACCCACAGCGAAGGGGCTATATGCTTTGTAAGGAGATAATTAGATGGCCATCTACTACATTGCTTATGAGTTACATGAGGGAGAGCTAGATGATTACTGTTCTATGGATGAAGTTTTACAAAAACTAGGTGCAAAAAAAAAAATGCCATTTATGTGGTTTGTCCAGCTCCCTGGTTCACAAGTTAAAATATTTGAAATGATTAAGAAATACTTACCTGATCCAGAGCATGATAAACTACTTGTTATTAAGCCTAGAGAAGTCTGTAAAACAAAAACACTCAGCTTTATTCCTGGTACAAAAGCCTTAGCTGTAGAGACACCAGTGACTTAAAAAACTGTAAAAGTCATTGTTAGATAGTATACGCCGAATAAGCATATACAGGCTTTCTACTTTTGGCTATTTTTTTCTATAGCCCGAGGTTAGCTAAATGCTTCGACAAAATCCTCCAACTGGATTTCTAACTCTGCTAAATAAACATCTTTGATACCGAGCAGCTTTACTTCTGGCAGAGCCGCCAAAACTAACTCAGGTTGGGTGTTTACTCCGACACCTGCTTTAGCGCAGGCATAATCAACCAGCCTAGTGATAATGAGTAAAATATTTTTTTGGTCAAAGTGTTCTTGATGATGATCACGGCTTATTTGACAAAATAGAGGGGGTAACTCCCAAGACTCCATTACTTGTGAGCCGTATTGAGTGTGTAAGGTATTAATAAGCTCTATAATAACAGACTCAGTTAACTGAATAGCGTCATTTTCTTGAAAAATTTCGTCGAGCACTTTGAGTATCACTAAGCTGCCAAGATCATGGAGTAAACCAATCAGAAAGGCCTGGTCTTTTATTTTTTTATAACCTGATTTTATAGCTACCCACTGGGACCCACCTGCAGAAGCGGATGCATTTTGCCATAACTTCAGCATGATTTTATTTAAGATGGGATGTTTGGCTTTAAATATTTGTTTTTGCGAGGTAACCATAACAATGTTTAAAACTTGCTCAGTACCAAGTCGGACTAAAGCTTGCTGTATGCTTTCTAACTTGGTTAAACCAGAAAACATTGCTGAATTAGCAACACGTAACACTTCACTGGCCAGCGCGGGGTCCTTTAAAATGAGCTTTTCTACCTGTGCCATGTTGCTATTACTGGCGATGGTTTTTTGTAGTTTAATGGCAACTCGATTAAAAACAGGCAGTTTGAAATGTTGATCTCTTGCGCGTTTTTCAATTTCTTCAGGTATAGATTGAAAGCCCGCCATGTTAAACTAATATCCTTATAAAATAACTTTCACAAAAAACTATTCACAATAGGTAGCTTCGTCCTAGACGTTTTATTTCCTGTAAAGGACGAGGTTTTTCTACATGAGGCAACATTCTTTGAACCTCTAATAGTGTAGTCAAGCCAAGCGAGGCTTTGTCAATACCATCTTCTTGTAATGTAATTAATCCCGATGTCTCAATACTAATTCGTCGTATTTCAAATGAAGGGCGATTGGAGAGTATGGCATCTTTTACTCGCTCATTGAGTACCAGTAATTCATAAACGCCAATTCGACCGTGATAACCTGTATAAGCACATTGTTCACAGCCTTTACCTATTTGAAAATTTTCATTTTGAAGATCGCTGGACTGTAAGTTGAATCGTAACAGTTCGAGGGGTTTTGGCTGATAGGGTTGAGCACACTGTAAACAAACTCGCCTTAATAAACGTTGTGCTAATACAGAAATAATGGTTGAGCTAATAAGAAAAGACTCTATATTCATGTTCATGAGTCTTAATAAACCACCGATGGTATCTTCTGTGTGAAATGTGGTGAGAACCTTATGACCTGTTAGTGCCGCTTGAATAGCCGCTTCTGCAGAGAGATTGTCTCTGATTTCACCTAACACAATGACATCAGGATCTTGCCGTACCATGTGTCTCAGTGTTTCTTCGAAAGTTAAACCAATCTTCGGGTTGAGAGAGCACTGTGTAATACCATCAATCACATATTCTACCGGCTCTTCGGCAGTAATGATGCTGACTTCATTATTATTCAAGTAATCTACACAACTGTATAATGTGGTCGTTTTTCCTGACCCAGTTGGGCCTGTTATTAAGACGACACCCGTTGGTATATCAAGTGCATCCTGCTTGAATCTTTCTAAAACGGCAGGTGCCATCGTTGTTTCGTTGATATTTAGAAAAAGCGCTTTTCGTTTAAGTATTCTTAAACAAACCTTTTCACCATAAATTGAAATATAAAACGAACAACGGATATCGATCACTGCACCACTTGAAGGATCTTTAAACTCAAACTTACCATCTTGGTGACGCCGGCGTTCAGCGATATCTGCTTGGCTAAGCACTTTAAGGCGCCCTATCAGGCATGGGCCTTTTGCTTTATCAAATTGCTTGAAGGGAAATAATACGCCATCTCGCCGAAACCTAACCCTGACCTTATCGTGTAATGTTTCGATATGAATATCACTGGCATCCAGCTGTATGGCAGAATACAATATCTCTTCTACTTGATTAATGATAATTTTTTCTTCTGATAGTTCTTTAGTATTACCTGTGTTTATTTTCTTGTAATAGTTAAACTTATTAATTGCTTCTGTTAATGCTTCCTGACAACAGATGACAGGCATGACTTTACAATGAAAGTTACTGCTAACAACATGTAGCATTTTTTTATCACGGGGGTCTAAGCAGGCAATAAATACAATGTTTTTATCTGATTTTATGGGTATGAATTTATAATCTTCACAGAGTTTAGGGGGAATATCATTAAGCAGTGATTTATCAATTTTATTAAAATCTGGATCAAGGTAATGAAATCCAAGTTGAGAGGAAAGCACTTGAATAAGACGTTTTTCTTTTATGTAATGCTGTTCAATCAGAATTTTGCCAAGTTTTTTGCGAACGCTCAGGCTTTTCTGAATACGTAAGGCATTTTCCAGTTGTATTGACGTTATATCACCCAGTTCAACTAATAAATCGCCGAGTCGAACTTCTAGGTTCATTTGGCGTAATGCATTATTAAGCTGCTCTTCAGTAAAGTACTCTAAAGACAGCATGATATTTAATAGCGTTTTATGCTCTGCAAGTTTACTGCGAACACGGTTTGCATGCAGAAACTGTTTTTCATTAATCAGTCCCGCTTTAATAAGTAGCTGGCTAATGGTCGTGCCCGTGTCCAGATTCATTCCATTGACTCTTATTCGCCACTTGCAATAGGCCCTAGTGTTAAGCGATTTTATTTAGCGGACAATTTTTATGTATCAGGTTGTTATTTATATGCTGTAAAAAACGTTTTAGTGTCTATCGATATTTTTTAATCGGTTTGAGTCTAGTTTTTGTAAGGGTCCGCAGCATCACGCAAGCCATCACCAAAAAAGTTAAAGGCCAAGATAACGATAATAACAGGTAAAACCGGCATCAGTAGCCAAGGATAAATCGCTACCACATTAATATTTTGAGCTTCACTTAATAAAACGCCCCAGCTGGTAATCGGCGGTCGCAAGCCCAACCCTAAAAATGACAGTGCGGTTTCACCTAAAATCATCGCGGGTATGGATAAAGTAGCTGAGGCAATTAAATGACTGGTAAAAGAAGGCAGTAAATGCCAACGAATAATACGACGCGTGCTGGCACCCATCAGTTGTGCAGCCATGGTGTAATCTTCTTCTCGCAAAGACAAAAATTTAGAGCGTACCGCTCGGGCTAGTCCTGTCCAGTCCATCAAAGCCAAAATAATGGTGATGCCAAAAAACACCCAAATAGGACTCCATGTGACAGGGATAATCGCGGAAAGGGACATCCAAAGCGGCAGCTCCGGAAAAGAGCGAATCATTTCGATAACCCGTTGTACGACATTATCGACCCAGCCGCCGTAATAACCCGCTAAACTGCCAAAAATAATGCCGAGTACAATACTGATCGTAATACCGACCAAGCCGATGGTGGTGGATATTCGTGCACCATAGATTATGCGAGAGAGCATATCTCGTCCCAGCCGGTCTGTGCCAAGTAAGAATAAGGTGCTACCTGGCGCGGGACACACAAGATGTACATTGCTGGTAAACAGCCCCCAAAATTCATATTCATCCCCCCGACAGAAAAAGCGCAGTGGGTAAACCTGGCTTGTGTCTTCATGGTAAATACGCTGAAGCACTTCCATATCTAACGTGTTGTACCAGCGGTAGACAAAGGGACCAATAAACTCTCCTTCATGAAACCAGTGCACAGGTTGTGGCGGTGAGTATATGTGGTCAGTATTCCGGGTATGCAGGTTATAGGGGGCTAAAAACTCGCAAATTAAGATAGAAATGTACAATAAAACGATAAACACCCCACTCCAGTACGCCAGTTTATGCTGCTTGAATTTCCACCAGATCAGTTGCCACTGTGATGCCAGCAAAAACTTTTCCTGGGCTTTGGTTACTTGTTCCAGAGCGTTAGGGTCGTAGGGCTCAATAGAGATATAGTGGGGGTTTGCAGGATTACGATTCATCGTGTAGCCCCCTCCCCTAACCGAATCCGTGGATCGAGTACTGCTAATAGTAAATCAGAGATCAGTACACCAATGACGGTTAGCAGCGCTAAAAACATCAGGAATGACCCTGCTAAATACATATCCTGGCTTTGTAGCGCACTTAATAACATGGGACCGGTGGTCGGCAGCGATAAAACCAGTGCGACAACTTCTGCACCTGAAATAATACTGGGTAACATATTACCGATATCGGCAATAAAAAAGTTGAGTGATACACGAAACGGGTATTTTAATAGCAGTCTGGTTTCTCCAAGCCCTTTGGCACGTCCAGTCACAACATACGGTTTGTTTAACTCGTCAAGAAGGTTAGCGCGTATCCGGCGAATCATACCCGCGGTTCCTGAGGTACCGATGACAATAACCGGGATCCAAAGGTGCTCTAATACAGAAACAAACTTATCCCAACTCCAAGGCTGATTAATGTATTGGGCATCCATTAACCCACCAATGGACGTACCGAAATAGACATTGGCCAGATAAAGTAATACCAGCGCTAACAGGAAGTTAGGTGTAGCCAGACCAATAAAGCCAATCAGGGTTAAACCGTAGTCTCCCCAGCTATACTGGTGGGTTGCCGAGTATAAGCCAATTGGAAAAGCAATTATCCAGGTGAAGATGATGGTCACCGTTGACACCAGAATGGTCAGATACATTCGGTCTCCAACCACCTCTGTTACAGGCATGTTGTACTCAAAGGAATAACCAAGGTCACCCTTAAGAAAGCCTGTAATCCAAGTGAAGTATTGCTCAGGCATGGACTTATCTAGCCCATATTCCTCGCGCAGAAAGGCTATTTTCTGCTTATCAACAGACTCCCCCTGGCTTTGCAGTTCGGCAATATAGCTCTCCAGGTAGTCACCTGGGGGTAGCTGTATGATAGTAAACACGACAATACTGATAATTATTAACGTTGGAATCATCAATATCAGTCGGCGAATAACATATGCCCACACGGTTTTGGCCTCTTTGTTAAATTAACCTACCGTTGCTTTCAATTTGATAAGCATTTATTCCTGCTCATCGTTAATCCAAAACGTATCCGGACGAAATACACCAAAGTAGGCGCCTGGCTCCCAGCTATACCAAGCTTCCTTTGGTACATTGATTAAGCGGTTGCTGACCACAACGGGTTGTAATACGCCCGTTACGGTGCCTATGGTGTAGACCTGATCAGCGTATGTCTTCAAGATAGTCTGCCAGATGGAGGTACGTTGTTTGCGACCATCAGCATTAACCCATGCTTTATGTAATTCGGCGAGCTCCAGTAATTTAGGTAAGTCGGGTGGATTACCTTGACCCGTTTCGTAATATTTACCCCACTGCGACCACTGATACTGCTCCTGCATACTTGGACAAAGCTCGCGAGGTGTCATCTGAGGGGTGGGGAGTGCATTATCAAGCCCTTCCCACACGGACATTAGTGCCTCACCAGAAAATATCCGATTACGAAATACTTCCCGCTGTGACGGTCGAGAGTGTAATTTAATACCAATGGCCTGCCAGTGATCATTGATCAGCTCAAGCACATCGGTCTGCTCCGTTGATTCCCCCGCTGTGTGCACCACAATTTCCATTGGGCGCCCGTCTGGAAGTAGCCGAATACCATTGTCATTCCGTGCGGTAAGTGCCATGTCATTTAATAGCTGATTGGCGAGTTTGGGGTCGTACTGGGTCCAGGCTGAACTTAGTTCTGGGCTGTATAAGGGGCTGCTAGGCAAGATGGTATTACCACTCTCTAAAGCAAGTCCGTAATATACTACCTGGTTAATTTCATGGCGGTTAATGCCTACTGAAAGTGCGCGTCGAAAGCGAACATCCTGCATGATTTTCCGCCAGACGGGGTCATTGGCATTTAGGTTGGGATAGATAGCAACTTGTGAGCCTCGGGCATTTTTCCAAAAGCGAACTTGATAGTTACCTTGCTTTTCGCCCGCTTTTAAAAAAGTGTAATTATCCAGGCGTAAATAACGCCCTTGTATGTCACTGTCCCCCGCCCTGGTTTTGGCAGGGATTAAGCCACTGCTGACAATGTTAATGATGACTTTATCAATATAGGGTAGCTGCTGACCTTTCTCATCAATACGATGATAGTAAGGATTACGCTCAAATATAAAACGGTCAGACGGCCCCTTGGTTTTGATCACCCAAGGCTGTAAAGAGGGTAATTTGGGGTTTTGCTGTTTATACAGGTTACTTCGTTTATGGTGCAATCCTTGCCAGTTTCGTTTACCTGCTTTTTCAACGAGCAAGTCCAGCGTTTCTTTTTGGGTATATTGGGGGTGGAACTGTTTGAGATAGTGGGCTGGCATATAGATAAATAAGGGGCTGGGAGCTGCCAAGGCGGTTAAAAACTTAGGGTTAGGATCTTCCCATTCGTAGCGTACGGTGTACTTATCAATCACAGAAAACTTAGGCGGCTTATCATTGACCATCAGCTGGATGGGGGGGCCAAAAGGTGATAGCTCTTTATTGGTGGCGACATCTTCCCAGTAGTAGCGAAAATCCTCACTGGTAAACGGCGTGCCATCAGACCAGCGATGTCCTGGTCGGAGATAAAGTGTGAAAATACGGTCTTCTTTAATATTAATACCCTGCAGAATATCAGGTACAAGCTCAAAGTCCTGGTTATACGCTACTAGCCGAGCGTAACCGTAGACAGTCATCATGCGAATATCTTTACTTTTGGCCATTAAGGTTCGCAGGGTGCCTCCAGGCTTACCTTGTTTATAAGGGGCTTTAAAGGTAACGACGGCGGGAATATCCGGTAAGCGGTCATTGGCGAGCAGGCAAACACTGAACAATAAAGTGATTAAACCGGATAAAAAGGTGAGCTTGCCTGCCCAGTGCGGACAAGGTTTATTAAGACTGATATATGGAGACCAGTGATAGCTACTCATATCAGTCGTTCACCGTACACATCCGGACAAAGTGTTGATCGCTGATCTCCACCAGATCATTGGGGATATGGGGCGACAATGTATAGGGGGCTGGCCAATATTCAGGCTGGGATAGTGGCGTTACCATATGTTCGAAATCAAGTCGTGCATTGAGATCTGGTACGGGTACCGCTTCCATTAAGGCCTGGGTGTAGGGGTGTTGAGGGTTATAAAACAAGTCTTTGGTTGGGGCTATTTCGACCAGTTGACCACGGCACATTACGGCAATTCGATCGGCAATATAGTCCACCACTGCCAGGTTGTGGCTAATGAACAGGTAAGTAAGCTGTAGTTGAGCCTGTAAGTCTTTTAGTAAGTTTAGGATCTGGGCTTGTACGGAAACATCCAAGGCAGAGACAGGCTCATCCAGAATTAAAAAGTCTGGTGCTAACGCCAGTGCCCGGGCAATACTGATACGCTGACGCTGTCCTCCCGAAAAACTGTGGGGATAGCGGTTGAGTAAAGCAGGATCAAGTCCTACCAGCGTCATGAGATCTTTGACGCGATGCTCCCGGTAACTGGCATCACCCAGCTGGTGAATGCAGAACGGTTCACTGAGAATCTCGCGAATGGTCATTCGTGGGCTGAGTGCACTGTATGGATCTTGAAAGACCAGCTGCATTTTGGTGCGGAACTGTTGAAGTTGATTGCCTTGCAGCGTATCAAGGTCAGTCATTTTTCCCCGGTCATTGTATTGGATTTGGCCTGAGGTGGGAGAAATTGCCTGCATAATGAGCTTTGAAATGGTGGATTTACCGCAGCCACTTTCACCTACTAGGCCAACACATTCACCTACACCAATATCCAATGAAAAATCCATCACGGCTTTTATTTCTTGCTTAGGTCCGCGACGCAACCAGCCCTGTTTGCGAGTGATATAAATTTTGCTGAGATCTTTAATACTAAGGTGAGGACCGGCTTGTTGGGCTTCTTCTGGCCAAGGCTCAAACGCTCCTGCGACTTGCTCTACTGAGTTTTCAATTGAGCGAATGGGAATCAGGCGTTCATCGGGTTGCATGCCAAACCGGGGAATGGCCGTAAACAGTGAGCGCAGGTATTTATGTTGAGGACTCAGAAAAATATTACTGACAGGTCCTCGCTCAACCACTTGGCCATGGTACATAACCACCACTTCATCTGCCATGTTGGCCACTACCCCCAGGTCATGGGTTATTAAAAGAATGGCCATATTTAATTCTTGCTGTAACCGCTTCATTAGCTTCAGAATTTGCATTTGTACGGTGACATCTAAGGCGGTGGTTGGCTCATCCGCAATTAAGATTACTGGGTGGCAGATCAAAGCCATGGCAATCATGGCGCGTTGCCGTAACCCACCAGAAAGCTCAAAGGGGTAAAGGTCCATCGCCTGCTCAGAGTTGCGAAAACCCACCAGAGATAACATTTCCCGTGTCAGTCTAAGTCCTTCTTTATGGTTTATGTTGCGATGAAGCATTAAGGCTTCGCTGACCTGGTTACCAATGGTGTGCATCGCAGACATTGACACCATAGGCTCTTGAAAAATCATGGAAATTTTCCCGCCTCGGATAGAGCGAATCTCAGGCCCGCGGCGAGAAAGTTGGGCAATATCGATGGCTGGGGATGAAGGCTGTTCCTGTAGTAAAATGTGTCCACTGCTGATAGCACCATTGCTTGGTAAAATACCAAGAATGGCTTGGGCGGTGACTGATTTTCCTGAGCCTGACTCACCAACCAGTGCCATGGTTGAACCATGACGCAGGTTAAAGGAAATGCCTTTGACAGCATTAAACACGCCACCTGGCAGTTGAAAATCAACACAGAGGTCTTGCACAGATAACAGAAAGGTTTCTTCCTTGGTATTTTGTGCTTCATGTGCTGTTTCAGCTATTGCCTCGCTCAATCAGCTCCCCCTTTATAATGTTGTTTGTAATTCATTAAATAATGAAAAGAATTGTTATACCAAAGCATATCCCGAAAAATAAACGATTCAGAGAATAGATTAGGCGATTACTGTGGTATTTGTGAAGCTATCTAGTATTTATTCCTAGTTTTTCTTCAAATTCCGTTTTGATAAGACAACCATTAACGTAGCTATTAAATAGGTAAGATAACGTTAATATATCCTTCATTTGAGGTATATATTTTCTTACTAATAGTTGTGCCGTCAGTGGGTATAACATGATTAATTAATCATTTATAGGCTGCTTGGTTAAAGGAAAAAAATAGTGGTCACTCCAAAAACCAAATAGACGTTGTTTATCAACGATATGCTCTTCCCCAAGGGCAACCAGCTGATAAAAAACATTGCGATGAACTCGTGCCCATAAATTATCCCTTACTTCAAAATAAGGTATTTCTTCTCCATTTTGTGTTTCACGAGTTTCCCATCGTGTTGATGGTGATAAAGGGCAGCTATCACCACTTTGTGTGGTCAATTTAATATGTTGAGTAATACCGTGTAATTGATTATCCATAATCACTGCGATAAATGGTACATCTTCCACTTGAATGGTGAGTTTTTCAACGGGAGTGACTAAAACATACTCCTTTGCTTCGCGTCGTAACACTCGGGAAAAAAGTCGAACCAGTGCAGGACGTTGAATAGGACTATCTCGATAGTACCAGGTGCCATGCCAATCAATGCGTATATCACTGCTACCACAAAGAGCTGGTTGCCACTGATTTACTGGTAATGGTTTTGATTGTTTTAAGCCTTGCTGAATATTGGCGGCAATGGCTTCTGGATTTAAACGGTTAAACTTGATCATTCAAATTTGCTTCCTGTCCATGTATACCCTTTTCTGAAGCTTAATAACTTCGAGCAGGTATTGGTGCAGCTAAGCTACGCACCAGTGATACCAGAGGGGCTTCAAATAACTCATCAGGCTTATCATTAATAAAGGCCAGTCGACCACTTTTTCCCAGTACCTCAATGGTATCGACAATTTGTCCTGAGCCTAGCTCAACAATACTGACTTGCCCTCGCATTTGATCTCGTCCTACCCGACGGATGTCTTCTGTTTCTTCCCACTCAATCCAGTTACCCACTTGGTCATCTACCAAAAGGAGTTGGGTAAAGACCAAGTAGTTGGCGTGTTGACGCCGAGCTTCCTGTTGTGCTTTTACAAAACTGAGTGTTTTGTCGGCATGATCGGTGTATGGAAAATAACGCTTAAAGGCGGCTGTGGTTGCTAGTGCAAAGCGCTTAGCGTAATCAGGCTGGCGATGGTCAACAGGCGGCGACTGGTCGGCAATAACCAGTATTCTGGCATTATTCGGCAGTACCCAGTTTGATGTTCGTTGCTGCTGGTGGTTATCGATGATGCCAATATCTTTTAAGTAGCGCTGAGTTTCTGAGGCAATGTCACTGGGCATACAGCCACTGAGTAATAACATGATAAGCCCAAGTGTTGTAGCTCTACGAAAAATAACCAGCGGCATACTCTGTTGTGCTTTTTGATGCTTCATCTGCACTCCCCTTATGTCTGGGTCGTAGCGCTACTTGCTGACTACCAATATGATGCGCCACGGCAACACTTAGCCGGTACGGACAGTATTTACTGCTTCACTTGTCTTATCACAAAATGAGCAAATGCTATGCCAACGCAAATGATAATACCAAAGCAGTAGAGGGGCTCAGGTTGTAAGTGGTTTGCAAGCGGATGAAAACGTTTAGCGAAATAGTAAGCGACACCTGGTTTCAACCTGATTCGCCATAACGGGTTTCAGGTTGTACTACAGGTGTCGGTTATCATAACGTTTTTTTATTGCAGCCAACGGGCTTATTAAGTCACTGGCTCTTCGGCCTCCTGTGTTAAAGGGTTAGTTGCATCTGCAGGCTCTGGTTGTGGTGTGATATCCAGGGCCTCCTCCGTTTTTTGCACACGAGGCTTGGCTTGCCCGCGGTTACCCATACGTACACCAATATCCATCATGAAGCGGAAGAAGTCTTCTTTATCATGAATGACATTTTGCCAAAATGTGGAGTGATGTATGGCGACCATACCATGGACCAAGGCCCAGGCCGCGCAGTAGTGATAGTACGGAGGCACATCTTCTAAAGCACCATCTGCTATCCTTTGCTGAATAATTTCACTAAGCCGTGAGAAGTTAGAAGCACGGATTTTGTGTAGCTGTTGAAATAATTCAGGGTGAGGATTTCGACGGCTTAGTTTTTGTTCTAAGCGATCAAACAGATAGTACTTTTCAGGATGACGCATGCGGTATTCAAAATAGGCACGAGGCAGAGCATCTTTATCCTTGGTTACGGCATCCGATTGAATCAGGTCTGCTAACTCCTGTTCATAGTCCAACATCAGTCGTAAATAGATTTCTGCTTTGGAACGAAAATGTTTATAGATCGTTCCTTTACCGATACCAACGGCATCAGCAATCATTTCGACAGTGACGTTATCTTCGCCTTTCTCCAGGAAAAGAGTCAAAGCTGTAGTTAGAATTTCCTCTTCGCGTTGCCTAAAGTCGCGCTGTTTTCTTGATGTTATAGTCATAAGCTGCACCGTAGTTGAGCAACACCATTGTTATTATTGCTGTTTACTTATGGCATTTAATACTTACTATTGTGAGGTCGACCGGCAAGAATTATGCCGTATAAAGGTTTTTATTTGCCACATCCTTTGTGAAAATACATCAGTTTAGGCCTGTTTTCTATACCAAATGGAATAACTGATATTATTTAATTAGATTTTAGCAACCGAAGTAAAGGTAAAATTATGTCGCAATGGAGCCACGAATTTCCACTTGATGAGTCCCTTTGTTATCTCAATCATGCCGCGGTAGCCCCATGGCCCATGCGTGCTACACGGGCAGTTGAGCACTTTGCACAGGAAAACAGCCGGCTGGGTGCGACTCACTATTCTAGCTGGGTAAAAACGGAAACTCGGCTGAGAAAATTGTTAGCAGAATTAATTAACGCACCTTCTGTGCAAGATATAGCATTGCTTAAAAATACATCAGAAGCATTATCTGTGGTTGCCTATGGACTTCCTTGGCAAGCAGGTGACAATGTGGTGATCACCGATCAAGAATTTCCTTCTAACCGCATTGTGTGGGAGTCATTACAGGATCAGGGTGTTGAAGTTCGTGCTGTGGCGTTAACAGGAGAGAATCCCGAGGCAGATTTGCAAGCGGCCTGCGATGAACGAACACGAATTATGTCTGTGAGTTCTGTGCAGTATGCAACGGGCTTTAAGCTTGCTCTAGCAACATTAGGTGCATTTTGTCAGCAGCAGGATATTTTATTCTGTGTCGATGCGATACAAAGCCTGGGCGCTTTGGAGTTTGATGTTCAAGAGGCTCAGGCTGATTTTGTAATGGCGGACGGCCACAAGTGGCTGTTAGGTCCTGAGGGATTAGCGGTTTTTTATAGCTCACCTGAGGGGCGAGATCAGTTAAAAGTGCTGCAATATGGTTGGCATATGGTCGAGCATATGGGCGATTATACTCGCGATGATTGGACTATTGCTAAAGGTGCACGGCGCTTTGAGTGTGGGAGTCCAAATATGCTAGCCACTCATGCCCTTAATGCCAGTGTTGACCTGTTGCTAGAGGTGGAAATGCATCGTGTCGAAGCGCAATTGCTTCATAATATCAACTACTTGCAGCAGGCTTTGCGTGCGTTACCTGGTGTTAAGTTGATCAGTGAAACTCGAGAAGGTCGGCATGGAGGAATTGTTACCTTTGATGTGCCGGGTAAGGATACTGAAGCGATGTACGCTAAGCTTAATGAACAGGGTGTTATTTGTGCTCATCGTGGTGGGGGTATTCGTTTGTCGCCACATTTTTATACTCCGCAGAGTATATTAGACAAAGCCCTATCTTACATTGAGGGCTTGTTGTAACGCCTGACAACCTTACAGAATGTTGGCGGCTTATGGGGAAAATACAACACTGGTTAACACGGTGGTTAATGAGTAAGCGTTCAGATAAAGGGTTGCTGTTATGCGACTTTGAACGAATACGCTATGAGTTAAAGCCCTGTGATGTCATTTTAGTGGAAGGCCGCTCACGCATTGCTGAAGTGATTCGACGCATTACGCAAAGCCCTTGGTCACATGCAGCAATGTATATTGGCCGACTGCATGACATTGAAGATGCCTGTGTCAGGGAACAGGTTGCATTGAATTGTAATTGTACCCCTGACACGCAACTGATTATTGAAAGTGAGTTAGGTTTAGGAACCGTGGTTCGTCCTATAACGGTCTATGAGGACGATCATTTACGAGTGTGTCGACCACGAGGACTCAAGTATAAAGATGCCCAGCAAGTTATTGCCTATGCGGTGAATAAGCTGGGACATCATTATGATGTCAGGCAGATTGTGGATTTAGCGCGCTTTTTCTTGCCGTGGGGAATTATTCCTCGTCGCTGGCGCTCTAGCTTATTTGCTAAGGCGCCAGGTCCTACTACCAAAACGGTATGCTCAACAATGATTGCTGAGGCTTTTGGGCGGGTTCAATTTCCTATTCTGCCGTTAGTGAAAGCCAATGATGACAGTGGACGGGTACGCTTGTTTATGCGAAATCCTAAACTATGTACTCCCAGTGACTTTGATTATTCCCCTTACTTTAAAATATTGAAATACCCTTTTCTTGACTACAGCTACCACGCCAGTTATCGCCTACTGCCCTGGCATGGTGAAGTGTTGCTGGATGATGAAGAGGCAGATCACTATTTACAGGAGCAAACCGTTGTGGCCCAAGCTACGGATTCTGCTCAAAGTGATGTCTCACAAGCAAGTCCCCAGTCTACAGGTAAGCTTGTGTCATCCCAGTCTAAGGCGCCCAATAATCGAGCATCAACTAGTACCTCACATAACCCAACTAGTACTTCACGCAACAGAGTGGCGCCCTCCTCTGAAGCGCAGGTAAAGGTTGAGGCATCAAGCAGTGATGAGCCACCGCCGCAAAAGCTGACACGCCATCCAGGTGATATTTATCGCGACGAGTAGCTAAACGTTTGGAGTGTTCAACATAAGTGGCAGCTTTGTTGCGGTATTTGGACAGTCCTGATGACTGAGTGCTTAAGCCGAAGCCTGGCCGCTGCCCCGTAAGCTATAACTCATGGACAAAGGGATATACCTTGTTATGCGAAAAGAGTTTAAGAAATAGTGGAGGATTTTTCGATGTACATAATACTTAGAGTACTGATGTGATTTATTCCCCCTAACAAATCGCATCAGTCTAGGTCATTCGTGACCTTGGTACGTAGGATTGTGTACCTTTGTTTCACTCCTAATGGTCTTTTCAAACCCGACTTCTTCCCCCAGGATTCGGGTTTTTTTTTGTTTCACTACTTTATCAATCTAAGTGATTTAGTTTGAGTATAGATATAACTCGTAATAATTCTATTTTATTTCTGTAATTTATTCGGGCTGGGATGTTGCCGCTGTTGCCCAGGGTAATATAGGCACTGCAGAGATACTGTTTTTGGGTGAGCCTTCAATCAGTTTGTCACTGTAGGTCAAGTAAATAACCACATGACGTTTAGGGTCATAAAATCTCACTACCTGCATTGTTTTAAAAAGTACTGATGTACGCTTTTTAAATACTTGTTCACCATCATTTTTGCCACTTTTTATAGCAGGAGGAACTATGACTGGGCCAACTTGCCGACAGGCAATGGAGGCATCAGAGGTATCCTCTGCCAGCCCTAATGAACCTTTGATCCCTCCTCTTTTGGCTCGACTTAGGTAACAGGTAATGTTAGCAACATCGGGGTCATCGAAGGCCTCGACAACGATTTTGTCATTGGCTCCCACGAGTTTAAATACGGTGCTCACTTCACCAATGGTTTCGGCCTTACTGATGGTGGTGAGCAGCAAGCCGCTGAGGCCTAGGCCCAATATAAGTCGCCATCGAGGGGTTAGCATTGTAATTCTCCTTGACGTTTAAGTTGATCGATAAGGTGGTTAATTTTTTTTACAGCTTGCTCATTGCACTGTAACTTTTGCTCACAGTTGGGCTTCACCTGTTGTGTGTCATCCAGATGCTGGCAGGCTTGACGAACTTGTTCTAATTCAGGGTCATGTTGAATAGGTAAACCGATAAAGATATGCCACTCACTTATATCCAGCTGCTGGTCAATGGCACGCTGTAAAATACTGATGACATGTTGTTTAGTGACTTGATAGTGAGGCGTGCGTAATCGTGCCAATAAATAAAATAAGCTGCCTAGTAACAGCACACAAATCAGTAAGGTTATGAGAAATAAATAACCCATCAGGCGGTCTTTGATGATAAGTGCTTAAGCAAAATATCCCGTGCCTGATTGAGCTTGCTGGCTAGATAGCTACTCCCGCCTTTATCCGGGTGAATATTGTGCATTAGGTGACGATGCGCATTCATAATTTCAGTTCGGCTGGCAGAGACTGATACGCCAAGGATTTGTGCTGCTTCGTCAATACTCATTTCTGACTGGAAGCCTTGTTTTTGTTCTTCTTGCTGCTGATAAGCTTGCCATTCATCATGACGCATTTTTCGCAAGTAGGTTTCCAGCAGTTGGCGGCTATCCTTATCACTTTCCGGGCAGGTATTATAAAGCTCAGCAATGGCTTCTATTGATAGCTTAGACAGCAGTTGTTGTGCATAACGACCAGTCAGGACAGTGCCATCAATGGTGCCTGATGTATGGTCAAGAATCATTCGCAGTCGTTCAGTAGTTACTTCAGACTGGGATGATGATACTCCTGGCTGTTGGCGCCGTTTAAGCCAGTCAACCACTTGCTTCATTTGTTGCCATGAGCCTAACAGTGCGCCAAGCCTGCGAGCAAAGGGAAGTAAAGCTGCCAAGATGGCAAACAGTCCATGAATTCGGCCGGTGATGACAAGTCCTAGAAGGATAGTCACCGCTAAGGCTATAAGCCCTTTCTTAAACCATTGCTGCTTAAGGTGGGGTGGTAAACGACGGTATTTCCACCCGATCCACAGTAATGCTAACAGCCCTAAAATCAGCAAAATTCGCACAGCAAAGTCCTTGATTGATATGTTTTTTCAATAGGCTGGTTAACACTAGTATGTTTTGTAATAGTAATTCAATACCTAACGTAGCTGGCGCTCTAATAATGCTATTGTTTCAGGGTGCTTGGCACGTAATTTGGCTAAAGCATCAATACCACCGACAGCATAAACGGCAACGGCTGTCAGGAGGGCCTGTAGCTGGCTAGCACTGTTTTGGTCAAACTGGCAGTGAGCACCATCTGATAGCTTAGCTAAGTGGGCAAAACCTTGACGGGCATGGGCGTCACACCCTTCTTGAAAAATAAAGAGTGGCACATTTTTGAGCTTGAGCTGGCCAGCAAGTTCGGCCAATGCATCAACAGGTTCTTCCAGGCAGTCACCCACCAAGACAATGGCGTGCAATGTCCCCTGCTGCGCTAACTTCAGTCCATGCTTTAGGACTCTTTCAATTTGGGTTTGCCCCCCTAAACACTGAACTTTCAGCATCTCTGCTAATAACGCCTGAGTATTGGTAAACCAGCTAGAAGTATGAAAAGCATGATAGCCATGGTAATAGCACAGCTGAATGGCCAGCTTGCCAAGCTCAGCGGTTTCTAAAAACATTTGTCCTTGTAGTTGGCAGGCTATGTCCCAGGTAGGCTGTCGGCTGGCGGTTGCATCAATAGCGAACAGTAACCGGCCTTGTGTTGAGGCATTACTGTGAGCTGGCAGTTGTTCAGCTTGCGCTATAAAGTCTGCAACTGAGGTGGTCTTAGTTTGGCTGGGCAGTTTTTTGTTATCTGTCATGACTGTCTTTTATAAGTTTCCCTGTCTATAGGTGATCTTTGTTAAGTTTAGCGAATCCACTCACTACGGACTACACATCACTTACAGACAGGGATATCAGTTGCTGTAACTAACAAATAACTACATTGACGGCTAAGCCACCCAAAGCGGTTTCCTTGTATTTGCTTTGCATGTCTTTACCGGTTTCATACATGGTTTTTATGACATCATCCAGTGACACACGGTGTGTACCATCGCCACGAATGGCTAAGCGAGCGGCATTAATGGCTTTGATAGCACCCATGGTATTGCGCTCAATACAAGGGATTTGCACCAGCCCACCGATTGGGTCACAGGTCATGCCCAGGCTATGCTCCATGCCAATTTCCGCGGCATTTTCAACTTGTCTGACCGTGCCACCCAGTACTGCAGCTAAAGCGCCAGCAGCCATTGAGCTGGCGACACCAATTTCACCCTGACACCCTACTTCGGCAGCAGAAATAGAGGCATTTTGTTTGTAGAGAATGCCGATAGCCGCAGCTGTTAATAGAAAATCGTACATCCCCTTAAGGTCGGCACCATGGACAAACCGCATATAGTAAGCCAGAACCGCAGGAATAACCCCTGCAGCACCATTAGTAGGGGCTGTAACCACTCGACCACCGGCGGCATTTTCCTCATTAACGGCCAAGGCAAACAGGCTTACCCAATCCATTAGTGTGAGTGGGTCTCGGAGGCCAGCCTCTGGCTTAATCAGCAAGTTTTGGTAGATATCTGCAGCACGCCGAGGAACGCCTAAACCGCCTGGTAATACACCTTTGGTTCGACAGCCTCGCTCGATACACTCAGTCATCACCGTCCAGATATCTTGCAGGCGCTCTTCTACTAAGCGTTCACTTTCATGGAGCGCAATTTCGTTCGCCATCATTAATTCAGCAATGGTTAAGTTATTCGCCTCACATTGCTTGAGTAACTCTTGAGCAGAGTTAAAAGGATATGGAATTGTTTGACTGTCAACCTCTGAATGCTCTGCACTGAGTTCATTTTCACTGAGTACAAAGCCACCGCCTACCGAAAAGTAAGTTCCCTGTTTTAGGGTGTCACCTGCAGCAGAGATCGCTATGAGTGTCATACCATTGGGATGAGCAGATAAAAACTCGTCATGATGAAATTGCAGATGCTGTTGTGGGTTGAAGGCAATTAAGTGAGTGCCACCCAATAGCAGCTTATGTTGTTGATGTATTTCTTCTACTTGCTGGGCCGCCAGTTGTGGGTCAACCCGTTCAGGTCGGTGGCCTATTAAGCCCATTAATACAGCTGTATCTGTCGCATGTCCTTTGCCTGTCAGCGCTAATGAACCATATAGGTGAGCCTTTATGGTATGCACTTGATAAAGGTCTTCACCCAATGACGCTAGAAAACGGTTTACAGCAACCATTGGCCCCACGGTGTGTGAACTTGAAGGACCCACACCTATTTTAAACAGGTCAAATACACTTAATGCCATAGTCGATATCGTCTTAATGTTAGTGTTCTTACTACAATGTTGGCAGGAAAAACGCTCGTTTTACAACTGCTGAATAAACACAATATGCAAAGTTGGTGTTGGAGTTAAAGAGTAAAAGAACAGAAAGTGCAGTAATTAACTGCACTTTCATGGAGGTATGAAGGATTATTGTTCAGTGGCAATGGCTTTTAAGGTGGCAACTAATAAGTCCCAAAAACGCTGAACACTATGAATATTCACTTTTTCATCGGGAGAGTGGGGATAACGAATGGTTGGTCCAAATGAAATCATGTCCCAATGTGGGTAAGCTGCTGCCAGTAATCCACACTCCAGACCAGCATGAATGACTTTGATTTCAGGTTTCACCTCAAATAAACGCTGATGAACGCCAATCATGGTTTGCAAAACAGAAGACTGCATGTTTGGCTGCCAGCCCGGATAGGCCCCCTCAAAGCGGATGGTGGCGTTGGCCAGACGGAAGGTGTTAGCAACAGCATTGGCGAGCGCCTGCCCTGCACTATCAATCAAGCTTCGAGCTAGACTGGCTACATGGATTCGGCCGTCTTCAACAGTGATAACACCCAGGTTGGTTGAGCTTTCAACAATACCTTGTACAGTGTCACTCATACGCATAACGCCATGTGGACAGGCACTAAGGGTATGGCTCAATGTCTTTTGACTTGCTGCAGGCATCAGCTGTGCTAAGGGTGCTATTTCCGATAATGTAAGCTGTAAGTCTGGCTCTGCGTGCTGTAATTCATTGTTTAATATAGCTTGCTGGTCAGCCTGCCACGTTTTTAGCTGCATAACGGCAGCATTTGGGCAGGCTAATTTAATAAAGGCTTCTCTTGGAATGGCGTTACGTAATGAACCACCTTGAATGTGACTGACACGAATAGGCAGTTCCGCTTGATCAGCCTCGCATAGTAAGCGTGCCATCAGCTTATTAGCGTTAGCTCGACCAAGATGGATATCGACCCCTGAGTGACCGCCTTTAAGACCGGTTATGGCTAGTTCAAAGCTTTGATAATCAGCCGGGACTGGCTCAGGGCTATATGTCCAATCTGCACAGATATCAACACCACCAGCACAACCCAGATACAGCTCACCTTCATCTTCAGAATCGAGATTCAATAAGATGCTGCCTTGCAGCTGTCCAGGCTGGAGACCCATGGCACCGGTCATACCGCTTTCTTCATCAATAGTGAACAGTGCTTCAATAGGTCCATGTTGTAAGTGCGTTGACTCTAACACGGCGAGAATGGCAGAAACGCCAATACCGTTATCTGCACCTAGTGTTGTGTTTTCTGCTGTTACCCAGTCCCCTTCTATATAGGCATTGATTGGGTCTTTAGTGAAATCATGTTGGGTTGTACTGTTTTTTTGGGGCACCATGTCCAGGTGGGCCTGTAATACAACACCTGGTGCATGCTCTAAGCCTGATGTTGCTGGTTTGCGGATAATCAGGTTGCCGACGTGATCTTGTGTTACAGATAACCCCAGATCGGTTGCCCAGTGCTGAATATGTTCAGCCAGCTGCGCCTCATAACCTGAAGGATGAGGAATGGAGCAAATCTTAGCAAAGTGTTGCCAGAGGGATGATGGTTGAAGTTCTGTTAAATGTGGTGCATTCATATACTGCCTTTCAACAAGTTCTTAGCTAATGACTAGCTACTCAATAAATTGCTTTTATGTATCCAATGGCGGTGAACATATGAAGCAAAAACAAGGGGATGTGGTTCTGGATCCCGAAATGATACGACATGCGAAGTACAACATCCTAGCCATGGAGAGAAGTATTTTATACGAATACGCTGGTTAAAAGGAGTATTTCTTAGGTATTCAACTGAAACCGCAAGAGGCTGGTTTTCCTTAAGTGCTGGGCCAGCTGTTGCTTGTGCTGTTATGGGGGTTGTTACGATAGGAGATAGAAGTACGCCACAGCTAGCGATGTGGGTTAGAAATTGACGACGTAGCATAGTCACTCCTGTTAATCACAATAAAACTAAACACCTTACTTTGGCTATCCCTGGTTAAAGGGATATACTTCCCGATGCTATGCAATAGCGTGTGAATGTTGTTGATAGTTTATACTGCTTTATACATTTAGATAATTCTGAATTACGCAAAGCTTAAGTTCTGGGTTTTTATGTCGATGACGTCGAGAAATATAATGCGTTTGGATTATTGAACGCTTTGTGTCATAGCCAAGGGAAGTAAAACAATTGTTAGTATGAGTTTGAGGCGATTTATTCGTACCGTGTGTTATGTTTTATTGGTGTCGTCAGGTCTCCTGCAGGCGGCTCATGCGCCGTTTACAGTGACCGTTGCAACACCTAAATATGTGGCGAGAACATTTTTACTCTGGCATCAGAAAACACCTTGTCAGCAGGTAAAGCAGTATTCGTCGCCCTATGCCAGTCGTGGTACAGTCGAACTGGTTATTATATGCCGAGCGCTTTATGAAGCTGGACTCAACTTCAGTTTGGACTTGTTAGAAGCACCTAATTACTCTCGTGCCTTGTTAGATGTGAAATCAGGGCGTGCGATCATTTCAGCAGAAACGGTATGGGATCAGGAAATTACTGAAGAATTTCATGTGTCTAAATTGATTATTCCATCAAATAAATTTGTA
The DNA here is from genome assembly GCF_000428585.1 of Zooshikella ganghwensis DSM 15267. Classification (GTDB taxonomy): domain Bacteria; phylum Pseudomonadota; class Gammaproteobacteria; order Pseudomonadales; family Zooshikellaceae; genus Zooshikella; species Zooshikella ganghwensis. The sequence continues at coordinate 39,494 of NZ_AUAF01000036.1, forward strand.
AAAGGCGTTTATGTTCGTTCCGGCGATAACCGTCTCAATAATGTACGAAACATAGATGATTTACGAAAGTTTCGCGGTGTTATGGTAAAGAATTGGATAATTGACTGGTACACAATGGAAAACATGAACTTAACGATGTTTCCCGTTAATTCCATTGAATCACTTTACTATATGATTGAGACAGAACGCGCAGATTATACGTTGCTTGAATTTAATCAAGCGGCACATCAAGCTCGGCGTGTTAAACATATACAATTACAAATTGTACCTGGGATAAAAATTAGGCTGGAAGGTGAACGTTTTTTTGTAGTGAGCAAAAAGGCAAAATATCACGATTTGGTTTTTTCTTTCCTGCAGCAAGGTTTAGATGTTTTACAAAAAAATGGAGAAATACACAGGGCTTATCAAGAGTCTGGTTTTTTTAACCCGGTGATGAAAGATTGGATTTTGTTAAACCCATAATGTTGTTTTTGGATACGTTTCCCTTCCTTTGTTAATTACGAACAATTTTTATATAAAGTTGCCTTGATGCGGTGCATTGGTTATAGACAACACTTTCAGTGCGTTGTACTTCCTTATTGATTTCGCGTTATATCAACTCGACTTTGGCCATCAAGCAGCCATCGCGAGTTGATTAATTAAAGTGTCAGCGTCATTGGGTGTTAATTTAATAAAGTCATCACTTATACTTGAGTTTGAAAAATATTCTTCAGCCCAAATTGTTCGCCTAATAAATGCGATGACATCGGAAAATGTTGCTTGATCTTTTTTGTCATACCAACTGGTTAATGCCGGTTGTAAAAGAGTGGATTGTCTCATTTCTTTGGCGATAACACAGGCTAAGGAATACAACCCCATTAATACAG